>JAUCCH010000117.1:0-16439 GCA_034676385.1 Leucobacter sp. | reverse complement strand
TCGCTGAGCAGCGAGGAATCCCCGTAGCTCTGTACACACCAAATGAGGTGAAGAAGCAGGTCACTGGGTACGGTAGCGCTGAAAAGGCCCAAGTCACCGCCATGGTAATTAGAATCCTCGGGCTCGCGGCTCCACCGAAACCAGCAGATGCTGCCGATGCGCTCGCACTCGCGATTACCCATGCCTGGCATCTTCGCAGGGGAGGGTCGGCAATGCGACAAACTGAGACACCGAACGGGCCAGTAGCAGCGCTCGGCACGGAGACTCCGGCACAGCGAGCCTGGCGTGAGGCCGAGCAGAAGCAAGGGAGACGACGAGGGGCACGCGGGGGGTAGCACGTACCGAAGTGACTTTTGGTCGATGTTCGTGGATACTGGTGCGAAACGAGCGTCAATTGTCGCCATCAGTTCACCAGAATTTCTTGAGGGATACCAGCGCAATGAGGCAGACCGATGCGACGCGGCCAGATGACCGCGAGCTGTTGCGGTCTGCGCTCGCCCGGCTGAAACGTCAGTTCTGGGGTGCCGGTTCTGTACGGCGGTTTGGTCGAGGGTAATGCGCTCACCATCACTGAACTGCTCGGTACGAGCACGCAGAGCTTGCGTCGACTGTGGGTGCAGCCGGGGGAGGGCGTTGGCGGCGCCTCCTTCGAACGAGCGCGTCTCACGATCGTTTCAGATTATGTCGAGTCTTCCCATATCTCGCACCATCATGATGAAGCCGTGCGAATGGAGGGTCTCCGTTCGATGATGGCGGCTCCTGTGCTTGTTGAGGGTAAGGCTCGCGCTGTGCTGTACGCCGCGACAAGGCAGCGTACGCAACTCGGTGAGGTAGTCGCGAACGATGTGATGCGCCTTTGCGGCGCAATCGCAGGCGAGCTTCGCGTCCGCGATGAGGTCGACCGTCGAGTCTCCCTCTTGCGCGGTACCGAACCCAACATTGACCCACGTGAGCGAGACACGCGCGAAGCGATGCGGGTAGCGCACGCTGAGCTCGTTGCGCTTGCAGGCAGTACTGATGATCCGGAGCTCGCTCGAAGCATCCTCGAGATCACGAGAATGCTCGTAAATCAGAACCCTCAAGTGGAATCTTCTGCGCTACCAGCGCTCACTCGTCGAGAGCTCGACGTGCTTTCTCAGGTTGCGCTTGGCTGTTCTTACCCGGAAACCGCACGCAGGCTTGCTCTGAAATCAGATACGGTGAAGGGCTACATGCAAACCATCATCAGAAAGCTTGGGGCGCACTCCCGGCATGAGGCCGTTGCTTCAGCACGCAGGCTTGGTTTGCTTCCTTAGCGAGCCGCCCACCTGAAACACCCCCATCGGGGGGTGTCGCGATTCCCGAAGCGCTGTGATGCTCATATGCGTGCGCAATTCCGCGCGCTACACCCCACGTCAAAGGAGACGTATATGAGTGCAACGGTCTCAATCGAAGACGCATCGACACCGCATCCAGTGAAGGCGAAGCCGTCAATGGGGCGGGTTGCCTTCGCAAGCTCAATCGGTAGTGTCATTGAGTTCTATGACTTCATCATTTTTGGTACGGCAGCTGCCCTCGTGTTTCCGGCAGTGTTCTTCCCGGCGCTGGGTGCCGCTGCCGGAGGAATCATCCTTCGCAACCTTTGCAGTGGCATTCGTCGCACGTCCGCTCGGCGCGCTGATCTTCGGCCACTTCGGGGATCGAATCGGTCGCAAGCGCACCCTCGTTGCAACGCTAATGATCATGGGTGGCGCGACCCTCGCGGTTGGACTGCTGCCCGGCGCGGCGAGCATCGGCATTGCCGCACCTATCATTCTCTTCTCCTTGAGATTCCTGCAGGGCATCGCCGTGGGCGGCGAATGGGCAGGGGCCGCACTCATGGCCGCCGAGTATGCACCGGCCAAGCGCCGCGGGCTCTGGGCTTCGCTCCCGCAACTCGGCCCCTCCTTGGGGTTCGCTCTCGCAAGTGCGACCTTCCTCATCACAAACCTCACGCTCGGTGACCAGTCGGACGTGTTCATCGGATGGGCTTGGCGAATTCCCTTCATCGTGAGTGCAGCCCTAGTCATGATCGGGCTCTGGATCCGACTCAAGATCGATGAGACCCCCGTGTTCCAGGAAGAGCAAATCCGTACCGCTCAGATCAAGGTGCAGCAGCCACGGAAGCTCCCGATGCTCGATTCGCTGCGCGAGCAGCCCCGTGAAGTGCTCCTTGCCGGTGGCATGACGATCCTGCTTTTTGCCTTCTTCTACGCAGGTACCGCATTCCTGACAAGCTACGGCACGGTAAACCTTGGGCATTCCCGTCCAGCTGTGCTCGCCTGCGGCATCATCGCTGCGCTTTGCTTCTCTCTAGGTACCGTAGTTGCTGGTGGACTCTCCGACCGCTTCGGGCGCCGCAAGGTGATCCTCGTGTCGCTCGCGATTGCGGTTCCCTGGGCGCTCGCGCTCTTCCCGTTGCTCGACAGCGGTTCGATCTTCGCATTCGGGTTGGGCCTGTCGATCACGATGCTGGTCACCGGAGGCTCGTACGGTCCGGTTGGCTCATACCTACCTGAGCTCTTCCATACGCGCTACCGGTACACCGGTGCAGGTATGTCGTACAACCTCGGCGCGCTGCTCGGCGGGGGCGTCTCACCTCTCGTTGCGACAGCACTTGCGGCGTCGCTCGGTGGCCCTGCGATTGGCGTGATGCTTGCGGGAATTGCGGCGCTGAGTCTCGTATGCACGCTTGCGCTGCGGGAAACCCAAGGGTCCTCCATGCACAGTGATGAGCCCGCTGAATTGTAGCGAGCAGTCATACGGGGCGAGGATCAGCAAATCTGCTGAAATCCTCGCCCCACATGCACTCTAGAAACCTGATTGAACTGAACTCACTGAAACTAGGAACTTAAAATGGCCACTCACGCGAACCAAACGAGTTTGCTGGCGCGACCCGCAAATTTCGAAGCACTCACCCCCCTGCGTTTCTTGCAGCGCTCGGCAGAAGTGTTCCCTAACAAGACGGCGATTGTCTACGGCGATCGAAGCCATACATACGCCGAATTCGCGAGTGAAGCCGAGCGTTTGGCACGCGTGTTTGCCACTGAAATTGAGCCTGGTGACAGGATCGCTTACCTGTCACCAAACACACCTGAAATGGTGATCGGGCACTTTGCCGTGCCGCTTGCTGGTGGCGTACTGGTGGCGATAAATTCTCGTTTGAGCCGGACAGAAGTTGAGTACATCCTTATCCACTCGGGTGCCCGGATCCTCGTTGTAGACGCAGAGTTGCTCGCCACTCATGGTGATCTGAGTTTCACGGTCCCGTCAATCGAAACTGTCATCGAGGTGCCTGACCCTGAATTTGGTGATCCCGGAGGGCGTGTGCAGGGCGAGCAGGTTCCTTACGCGGACTATCTGGCGAGGGCCGAGCAGAGTAGCGAAGAAGTGCAGTGGTTTATTGAAGACGAACGCGCGCCGATCTCGATCAATTACACCTCCGGCACAACAGGTAAGCCAAAGGGTGTCGTGTACACGCATCGCGGTGCCTACCTGAACGCTATGGGTGAGATCATTCACCAGCAGTTGACGCCAGGCTCGCGGTTTCTGTGGACACTTCCAATGTTTCACTGCAACGGCTGGTGCATGCCCTGGGCTGTTACTGCGGCCGGTGCCACCCACGTAGCGCTCCGTTTGGTGCGAGCAGATACTGTGTGGAATGCGCTAGATAACCAGGGTGTCACACATCTTTGTGGTGCACCCACGGTATGCACGACTATCGCGGATGCGCCTGAAGCTCACGACATCACGGGGGGCCTGCGCATCACGACCGCCGGAGCGCCACCATCTCCGACGATCATTGGCAGGCTGGAAGCCATGGGCGTGACCGTGGTGCACGTGTATGGTCTGACCGAAGTCTATGGGCCCTTTACTGTCTGCGAATACCAGCAGGAGTGGGATGAACTGGACGGTGAAGAGCGCTCTAGGAAGCTCGCGCGCCAGGGGGTAGGTATGGTGCAGGCCGAGGCCGCACGGGTCGTCGATGAGGCAGGCGATGATGTCCCGGCAGACGGGGTCACTGTTGGCGAAATCGTGCTTCGGGGCAACAACGTGATGCTCGAGTATTTCCGCGACCGACGGGCAACTCGCGATGCGTTCAAGGGCGGGCACTTCCACACGGGAGACCTTGGGGTGATGCATCCTGACGGTTACATCGAGCTCAAGGATCGCGCCAAAGACATCATTATTTCGGGTGGGGAAAACATCTCGACTGTCGAAGTCGAACAAGCTGTTGTCTCGCATGAGGCTGTGCTCGAGGTTGCGGTGATCGGCAAGCCCGATGAAAAGTGGGGAGAGCGCCCCGCCGCGTTTGTTGTGCTCCGGGAAGGCCACGAAGTGGGCGCTGAAGAGCTGCGAATTCACACACGAGCTCGCCTCGCTTCGTACAAGGTGCCAGACGAGTTCATCTTTCAGAGCGAACTCCCACATACCGCAACAGGCAAGGTGCAGAAGTTCGAGCTGCGAGCGGTATAGCTGCGCGGAGGAGTTAGCGAGCTTTGGGGGCGTCCACGGCGCCTCCAAAGCGCCGATCCCGCTCCTGATAGATCTGAATCGCACGCCACAGCTCCGTGCGGTCGAAATCAGGCCAGAGGGTATCGAGAAACACCATTTCGGCATACGCTGACTGCCACAGCATAAAATTACTCGTTCGCTGCTCGCCGCTCGATCGCAGAAACAGATCAACCTCGGGCAGTTCCGGAACGTAGAGATGACGCGCAATGGTGCGCTCGGTGATCCCATGGGGTGAAAGGCGGCCGCTCGCAACCTCTGACGCGATTGAACGAACGGCGTCGGTGATCTCGTTGCGACCACCATAGTTCACACACATGGTGAGGGTGAGGCCAGTGTTCTGCGCGGTAGCACGTTCAGAAGCTTTCAGTTCGTTGATCACGGAACCCCAAAGTTTTGGGCGACGCCCAGCCCAACGCATTCGCACATTCCAGGCATCAAGTTGCGCTCGGCGGCCACGCAGGACCTGGCGATTGAATCCCATTAGAAACCGAACCTCGTCGGGGGAGCGACGCCAATTCTCGGTGGAGAAGGCGTAGACGCTGAGGTGGGTTACGCCAGCTTGAATTGCCCCGGCAATAACATCAAGCAAGGCCTGCTCGCCCTGTCTGTGCCCGTCAACTCGAGGCAGTCCACGCTGATTAGCCCAGCGGCCGTTGCCGTCCATCACAATCGCAACGTGTTTTGGGACAGCGCCACAAAAGGCAGGGGGTTGCTCGCCGGTCCAGTCGACCGGCACCAACTCTGACGGGGCTCGACGCATGCTCACACACCCAACATTAGTGCCCGAGAGTAATCAATTTGTGCGCAAGGATCGAAGCCCACGCTCAATGTGCCACTGGGTGTAGGCTGCCACGATCCCAGACGCTTGACCTCGTTCAATCTCAGTAGCAGCAATTGCCGCGTCCCAATCTCCTGCGAGCAACGCCCCGAGTAAAGCGACACTGCCAGTTTCGAGTCGCGGCGCACCTGGTACGGAGCAGTTCTCGCACACTACGCCGCCGAGCTGCACTACAACAGTGTGGTGCGGGCCCGGCGCACCACAGCGGACGCATTCGACAAACCCTGGGGCCCAGCCTGCAGCTGCGATCGCACGCAGCAAATACCCATCACGCAACAGATCAGGAGCAATCGTGCCCTGCGCGAGCGTGCGGAGCGCACCCACCAGTAGGCGGTACTGTTCGGGCGCTGGGCCGCCCTCGCTGAGTCGTTCAGCCGTCTCGACCATTGCGCTGCCCGCACGATACCGGTCGTAGTCCTCGCTAATGTGAGGGCCGTACGCGCCGAGGGTTGAAGCTTGTGTAATCGTGTCGAGCGAGCGGCCTTCATACAGCTGCAAATCTGCGACCATGAATGGTTCGAGTCTGGCCCCGAACCGCGAGGATGTTCGACGAACGCCCTTCGCCACAACTCTGATGATCCCGCGCCCGAACGTCAAAAGCGTAACAATCCGGTCTGCTTCACCCAGTTTCTGGGTGCGAAGCACGACTCCTTGTTCGCGGTACAGAGGCATGTCTGCAATTGTCTCGCATTCTGTACGTGGGGTGCTGCGGACTACCGAAAGTGGGGGGGGGAGGTAACGGGGCACAGAATGCAAGAACCCTGAACGTTTACCGAAACTGGGGGCGGTGTCGGGGGTGGGCACAGCGTGCGTGAACCTTGGGCGTTTACCGAAACCGGGGGCGGTTTCGGTACCTGCAACGCGAGCAGGTCTGACCGCTAACCGAAACCGAGGGCGGTTTCGGGACATACAGCGCGCAAAGCTTTGCTTTGCCCTTAGCGCTTTGGTCCATGAGAGAATATCCTCATATGTCTACCGCTACACTGAACGATTCTCGGCTGCGCATCGGCCCGCTTACCCTTGACGTGCCTGTCGTACTTGCACCCATGGCAGGTATCACGAACACCGCATTCCGTAGGCTCTGCCGTGAGTATGGTGCGGGACTGTATGTCAGTGAAATGATCACAAGCCGTGCGCTTGTCGAGCGTACTCCAGCGTCGTTGCGCCTCATCAAACATCACGAAAGCGAGACTCCACGCTCAATCCAGCTGTACGGAGTTGACCCAGCCACGGTGCGCGACGCTGTGCGCTTCCTTGTAGATGAAGACTTGGCCGACCACATCGATCTGAACTTCGGCTGCCCAGTTCCAAAGGTCACCCGCAAGGGTGGAGGGTCGGCGTTGCCGTGGAAGAGCGACCTGTTTCAGGCCATCGTTGAGCAGGCGGTGAAAGCCGCCGGCGATCTCCCACTGACCGTGAAGATGCGCAAGGGTATCGACGAGGATCACCTCACCTATCTTGAAGCAGCACGTGCTGCAGAGGGGGCTGGGGTAGCGGCAATCGCCCTGCACGGACGTACTGCGAGTGAATTCTATTCGGGCCACGCCGACTGGTCGGCGATTGCAAAGCTCAAAGAGACGATTACAAGTGTGCCTGTGCTGGGCAACGGCGACATCTGGTCTGCCGATGACGCAATCCGCATGATGCGTGAGACCGGCTGTGACGGTGTCGTGGTGGGCCGCGGCTGTCTCGGTCGTCCGTGGTTGTTCGGAGACCTGGTTGCTGCGTTTCGCGCTGAAGCTGGCGAAATCACCTGGGATGAGGCCGAGAAAGCGATTGCAAAGCCGCCACTTGGGTTCGTCATGCAGGCAATGCGCCGTCACACTGAACTCCTGGTGGAGTTTTTTGATGGCGAAGAAGATCGAGCTTGTCGCGACATTCGTAAGCATGTCGCCTGGTATTACAAGGGCTACGGCGTTGGTGGTGATCTCCGACGGTCGCTTGCTGCCGTGGAATCGCTTGAACAGATGGACGAGATCTTCTCTACCATGGATGCCGAGATGCCATACCCGGGTGAGGGTGCAGAAGGCCAGCGTGGGCGTGCGGGTAGCCCCAAGCGTGTGGTGCTCCCTGACGGTTGGCTCAAGAGCCGGGACAGCGATGGCATCGATTTTTCAGAATTGGTAGAAGCGGAGCGGCAGGGTCTTGGCGTCGATGGTGGGTGAGCAGCCCGTCGCCGTGAGCGAATATAGCGAGCACGACGCGGAGCGCTACCTGCCGGAACACCATGCGGGGCCACGGAGTGATTTTGCGCGGGATCGCGCACGTGTGTTGCACTCGAGTGCTTGGCGTAGGCTCGCTGCAAAAACACAGGTCCTGAGTCCGACCGCCGGTGTCGATTTCGCCAGGAACCGGCTGACCCACTCACTTGAGGTCGCACAGATTGGCCGAGAACTCGCGGTTTCACTGGGCCTCGATCAGGAAATTGTTGACACGGCTTGTCTTGCGCATGATCTTGGGCACCCCCCCTTTGGCCACAATGGCGAGAAGGCGCTCAACGTCTGGGCCGAGGGTTTCGGTGGGTTTGAGGGGAACGCTCAGACGCTCCGTATTCTCGCTCGGCTCGAGCCGAAGCGTATTGATGATGACGGTCGAAGTGTCGGCCTCAACCTCACGCGAGCCACGCTCGACGCCAGTACGAAGTACCCCTGGGCGCTCGCCGAGGCTCCACCGGGGTCCTCGAAGTTCGGTTATTTTGAAGATGACCTCGATGTATTCAAATGGATGCGCCAGGGAGCTCCTTCGCGGCGTAAGTGTGCGGAGGCTCAGGTCATGGACCTCAGCGACGACATCGCCTACTCGGTGCATGATTTCGAAGACGCGGTGGTCGGTGAGTACATTGACCCCGAAATTCTCACTGCAAGGTCGGGCCATGACACCCTGATACGAGCTGTCGCTGGCTGGGCCGATGGAAGCTATAGCGAGGACGAACTCGGTGCGGCTTTTGAACGGATTGCTGCGACAGATACCTGGCTGACTCGCTGGCAGGGCAGCCGTTCAGATCAGGCACAGTTGAAGAATTTCACGAGCGACATGATCGGCCGATTCGCGCGCGCTGCGATCCAACACACGGTCGCCGCTGCAGACGGACACCCCCTCGCTCGTTACGGCGCAGACATTGTTGTGCCGCGAGAGGTGTGGGCCGAGATCGCCGTGCTCAAGGGCATTGTTGCAGCATTCGTAATGCAGAGCGGGCGACGACAGCCGATTTACCGGAAGCAACGCGAATTGCTCACTGATCTCGCGGATGCGCTTTGGGAAGCCGGCGAAAGCGAACTCGATCCGGCATTCGCAGCCGACCTGCGCGATGCTCAAGACGAGACCGCGGCGCGTCGCGCGGTAATTGACCAGGTAGCTTCGTTGACTGACCAGTCGGCCATCACGTGGCATCGCAAACTCTGCGAAATTCCCCTTGTGTAACTGACTAGACTGCAAGCTATGGCTGGCCGCATTCGTTCTCAAGACATCGAAGAGGTCAAGCGTCGTACCAACATTGCCGACCTGGTTGGGGAGCACGTGGCGCTCAAGACTGGTGGCATCGACTCGATGAAGGGCCTCTGCCCATTTCACGACGAGCGCAGCCCAAGCTTCCACGTACGACCGAGCCTCGGCTACTACCACTGCTTCGGTTGTGGGGAGTCCGGGGACGCGATTAGCTTCCTGCAGCGCATGGATCACCTTACGTTTGCCGAGGCAGTGGAGCGGCTTGCCGGACGCCTGCACTACGTACTTTCCTACGAAGAGGGGAATGAGCGTCGCGAAGACGGCCCGAACCGGGCGCGTCTCTTTGCCGCTCACCAGGCAGCAAGTGCTTACTACTTCGAGCAGCTACAGGGTGCGGAAGCAGCAGTCGCCAGAGAATTCCTTACGCAGCGGGGGTTCGACGAAGCCGCCTGTGCTCGTTTTGGTGTGGGATATGCACCAAAAGGGTGGGATGGGCTAAGTAAATTTCTTGCCACTCAGGGCTATACGCCGAAAGAACTGGTGCAAGCTGGCCTCGTCAGTGAAGGCCAGCGTGGGGTATATGACCGCTTTCGAGGCCGAATTGTCTGGCCAATTCGAGACACAAGCGGTCAAACAGTTGGCTTTGGTGCGCGCAAACTTTACGAAGATGACAATGGCCCGAAATACCTCAACACCCCAGAAACCCCGATTTATCATAAATCGCGTGTCCTGTATGGCCTCGACCTTGCAAAGCGAGCTATTTCCAAAGGGAAGCGAGTGGTGGTGGTTGAGGGCTATACCGACGTAATGGCCTGTCACCTTGCGGGTGAGGAGTCCGCTGTCGCCACCTGTGGCACTGCATTTGGTAAGGAACACATTTCGGTGCTGCGGCGCGTCATGGGTGACGACTCTGCGGCAGAGGTGATTTTCACCTTTGACCCGGATGAGGCCGGGCAAAAGGCCGCGCTTCGAGCGTTCAGCGATGAAAAGTTATTTAGCGCGCAAACGTATGTTGCCGTGGCTCCGGGCGGCCATGATCCCGCTGATCTTCGGCTTCATAAGGGTGACGAAGCAGTGAGGGAACTCTTCACCAGCAAGGTTCCGCTTCTTCGAATTTGCGCTTAGACAAGCGGTGTCTCGGTTCAACCTCAACACGGTTGAGGGGCGGGTTTCGGCGCTCCGAGCATCTGCGCCCATCGTCGCTGAGTTGAAGGATCGAGCCCTACAACCCGGGTACACCCGTGAACTCGCTCGAATGCTAGGTCTCGAGCTCGGCGAGGTGCAGCGTGCGGTTCGATCCATAGGTGGAAGTTCAAGCCGTAGGCCAGGAAATGATCCTCGTGCTGGCCAGGCTAGATACGATTCGCAGCAGTTCTCGGAGGAGCCGCCACTTCAGCGCGCCTCACTCGCATCCTTGCCCGCGACTCCCAGTGTGCGCCTTGAGCGAGACGCACTCATGGCGATGTTGCAACAGTCTGCTGAGGTCGGGGTAGACCTCATGGCCCAGGCTGTGACCGCCGAAGTAGGTGAATCGTCGCTCAAGGTTGTGCGTGACGCTATCGGCGCGACGCTGGACTCAATGAGCGAGCCAGGCTGGTTCGAACGGGTGCTTGCTGAAGCCCCAGAACCGTATCGGGATCTGATCCGAGAGCTTGCCATTGCCCCCATGCCGCAGAACAAGCCTGAACTGCTCCCTCTGTACGCACGAGACGTCATTGCGTCGCTTCTTGATCGAGATCTTCTTTCGTTAAAGTCGGAGCTCGTTGCAAGAATGCAGCGTATTGGAGACCCCACGGGCACCGGTTCGCGGCAGATTCAGGAGCAACTCGCCGCACTTGAATCGGCACGCCGGAGTTTGCGCGCCGAATAGTTGCTGTTGCCGCGCTACCCTAAAGTGTCCGTCACTTTCAGGAGGAAGCCTGCATGATCGAGCCAGTCAGAGACGCTGAGACAGCGGTCTCGGTGTCTGACCTGTCCCTCATGTACCCCGCACACGGTGGTGCGAAGGCATTCAATGCGGTTGATGGGCTGAACTTCGAGCTTGGACGAGGCCACGTGCTAGCGCTGCTCGGCGAGAGCGGATAGGGCAAGTCCACGGTCGCGCGGTTTCTTGCCGGACGGGGCAATGAAGCGGGGGAGAAACACGCTCGTATCCAAGTGAGCGGTGGAAATGCCGAAGTGCTTGGAACCCCGATGCGAAAGCTGGGAAGGAGGGCAACGACTCGGTTGACAGCACACGTGGGATTTCTTGCGCAGGATGCGGGTGCGACTACTCACCCCGGATCTTAACGTCGGTGATATCTTGCTGCAGCCCATTACGGAGCGCACCAACAACTTTGACAGAGAACAACTTGGCCGCGAGATTGCAGAGATGATGGACATTATCTCGTTGCCACTCAGCAAGCTAAAGGAATATCCATACGAGCTTTCAAAAGGTCAGCGTCAACGCATCGCGGTGATGCGCTCGCTCATGCTTGCGCCGTCGTTGCTCATTGCTGATGAGCCGACGTTGGGTGTTGACGCGAATAACCGGCCTCGAATTGTCGAGTTGCTGAGTTGGTTCCGTGAGCGTACAGGCGCAAGCATGATTTTGGTGAGCCACGATATTGGCATGCTCGAAGCGCTTGTTCACGACGTGCTCGTGTTGCAGCAGGGGGCATCTCGTAGGAGCTGGCGATATCAATGAGATCTTCCGACAGGCCGATCACGCGTATGTGCAGCGGCTTGCGACCGCACTGCGCGCCACAGCCTATGACGAAGTGGCTGAAGAGTAGCTATTTTCGGCGAGTCCGATTTGCAGGCACCTTCGGCGACTTGATAGGCTATTCGTCGTTGCCCAAAAGCAATGATCCCCTGTAGCTCAGTTGGCAGAGCGCTTGACTGTTAATCAGGATGTCGCTGGTTCGAGCCCAGCCGGGGGAGCGAAACCCTCACTTCGGTGAGGGTTTTGTGAATAATGAATAACCGAAGTGAAATTTCTCGGAGAAGTCTGAGATATTGCGGTTCGGGGCTGTAGCTCAATGGTAGAGCACGCGCCTTCCAAGCCTGTTACGCGGGTTCGATTCCCGTCAGCCCCTCCAGTATTCATGAAGCGTCTCACCTGCAGGTGGGGCGCTTCATTGTTTTCCGCTGCGATACTCGCCGCCCACCTAGCTCGTTCCTCAGGGACCTGTCTGTATAACAGTTAAATCATTTGTAAAAAGCCGCTTATCGGCAATAAAGAGTGGATGGCGTTGGGCGTGTTTACCCTTTGCCGGCCCATCCTTGACGTAGCCAGAGCCCTTCATCAGCGTCGAGGCCGGTGTCGTAGAGCACAGGTCCGGGCTCGGGTTCAGTGCGTGCTGGCCGTTGGGGTTTGAGTGATCGGTGCTGATGTTCAGCGAGCACTCGTGCAGGGTCTGGTCGCTCGGAATGCAGGTATAGCCACCACTCGATTCCGCGGCGTTGATGTTCCTCAGTCATGCCGCGGTGATACAGCAGCAGGAGCCGCATTTGTGAGTTCGTGCCGCCCTCAATTTCGTTCGTTGACGATGGCACGCCTAGCGCTGCGAGGTGTGGGTCAAGGAAGGTGAACAGGTGCCCACTCTTGATGACTCGGCGGAGTACCTGATGCCCGGAGCGCAGCCGCTGGTGCGTGTACCACCACTGCTGTCCAGGCCTCGCCTATGCCGGCACCTCGATGGCATGCTTGCGGTATGTGCGTTCTTTCGTGAGGTGTAGAAACTCGCCTTCCCAGGCAAGGAGCAGCCTGGTCCAGGCTGCTCCATCGTCGGGGGTGTATACCCGGGTGAGTCTCAACGCGAGACCCCATAGCGCCTTACCTGCCGCCGTTTTCGAGCGAGTGGTCACATATTTGCGGACGTTGCGTTGCAGGTGCACGAGGCAGCGTTGCACGCGGGCAGTAGACCAATGTTCTTTGAGGGCTGCGTGCATGCCTGGGCCGCCGTCACACACCACCACCACAGGTTCGGGGAGGCGTTTGAAGAGGGCACCCCACGCTGCTTGGGACTCACGTGCGCACCATTGGTAGGCGATCACTTTGCCGCGGCTTCGGGCGGTGAGAATGCACCAACCGGTTCGGAGGTTGAATCCATCAATTTGGACGATGTCGTAGACCTCGCCAGTGATACTGATGCGGGGGCGTAGTTCCCAACACCAGCGGATCTGATGTCTGAAGGTGCGCCCGGTTCCACCTGTCTGGGTGTGGGTTTGGGTGTGCTTTCCCATGAGCCAGTCGAGGAAGCACAGCAGGGTGAAGAGTCTGCTGCGGTCATCACGTTTACGAACTGATGAGGCGCCGCATGTGGGGCATTTCCAGCGTTGGTTCCCGGCGGTGTTTCGGCCGTTCTTTACCAGTTTTATATTGCATAGCACGCAGCGGGAGGGTGGCGGGGTGATGGGCACAACTAATCGTTGCGGACATTAACGACCCCTGTCTTGCTGCGTGATTATGCGGCTAGATCAAGTTTCCATCCACTCTTTATTGCCGATAAGCCTAAAAAGCTGGTTTCAGAGGATATATTCTCAAGGTTCCGTCGCAAGCGAACCTACCCGGTTCTCTTGTAGATGTAAGTTCTTCAAGAGAGGCGCCAGTGAATACAGGCAAAGAGTCACCTTACGATGCCCCGGTCTCGCCTGAGACCTCAGTAGCGCAGCTTTCAGGGAAGCGGCAGAAGCTACTCCGCCCTAGACACGTCACAATGATTACTCTTGGTGGCATTATCGGCGCGAGCCTGTTTGTTGGCTCGGGCAATGTGATTCGATCTGTCGGACCGGCCGCGATTCTCTCATACCTCATCGGTGGACTTTTGGTCTTTCTTGCCATGCGCATGCTTGGAGAGATGGCAGCTGCACGACCCGCGATCGGGTCTTTCATGGAGTATGCCCGTGTCGGCCTTGGGAACTGGGCCGCCTACCTCGTTGGCTGGTTGTACTGGTACTTCTGGGTCGGGGTGCTTGCATACGAAGCTGTGCTCGGCGGTGAAACGATGCACGCGTGGTTCCCAAGCATTCCTTCGTGGGGCTGGTCGCTCTTCTTGCTAGCACTATTTGTAGGAGCAAACCTCATCTCGGTTCGCACGTTTGGCGAGGTCGAATTCTGGCTCGCAAGCGTGAAGGTGCTCGCGATCGTGGTCTTCCTTGTTGCGGGTGTGCTATTTGCATTGGGGTTCTGGCCTGGCGGTAGCTTCTCCGTGCCAAATCTTTGGGAGCACGGTGGCTTTGCGCCAAATGGAATCGGCATTGCGCTGACCGGTGTCGCACTGGTGATCTTCTCGTACTTTGGTACTGAAATTGCCGTTATGGCAGCGGCAGAATCCGAGGATCCTGCAAGGGCATTCGGCAGGCTACCAGCACGGTGATCTGGCGCATCCTCTTGTTCTTCGTGGGTGCTGTGCTTGTGATCGTGATGATTGTCCCCTGGGATGAGTTGCCAGAACCTACCGATGTGACGAATGCTCCATTCACGGTCGTGTTCTCCATGTTCGGACTTCCGGGAGCTGCGATGGTGATGCAACTCGTCATCTTCACTGCAGTGATCTCGGTACTGAACTCGGGGCTGTACTCAGCATCGCGCATGTTCAGCGCATTGGCGGTGCAAGGTTTCGCCCCCAAAATCATGACGAAGAAGTCAAAGCGCGGCGTACCTGTAGCTGCCCTATTTGCCTCAACAATCGGTGGAGTGATCGCAACTATCGTGAATTTCGCGGCTCCAGACTCAGGCATTTTCGAATTCATCATGAATTCAGCGGGTCTCGTGGCGCTCTTCGTATACGTCTTTATTGCGCTGACTCAGATGCGGCTGCGTCAGAAGATGAGCCCAGAGGAAGTCTCAAACTTGAAGCTCAAGATGTGGCTGCACCCCTGGTTGAACATCCTCCTCATTGCTGCGATCACTGGAATCCTCATCGTCATGTTGACGTCAGAGTCCGGTCGCACACAGGTGTGGACGAGTTTGATCGCCACTGGAGCACTCGTCGTTGGGTGGCCATTTGTTCGCCGAAATCTGAAGCGTCGCAAGACTCTACCTGACGCAGAAGTGCTTGAGGACGAACAATCTGGCACTAAAATTTCGGCTCACTAACAGGGCAAGAAGGGCAACTGGTCCCGTGATGCACGGTAAGTGTGCAAAACTGGTCCAGTTGTTCCGATAGACTTGCATGGTTGTTTGCCTACCGGGGTATAGCTCAGCTTGGCTAGAGCGCCCGCTTTGGGAGCGGGAGGTCGCAGGTTCGAATCCTGTTACCCCGACACGAGCCGTTGGTTCGCAACACTGAATACGACTGCATCACAGAAATATTGAGAGGCCAAATTGCCGAAGACAAATGTAGAGAAGCTGAGCCCCACACGGGTAAACCTCACGGTCGACATCACTATTGATGATCTCGAGCCCTACCTGAAGCAGGCATACAAAACCATCTCTGAACAGGTCTCGATCCCCGGGTTCCGTAAGGGACGCGTTCCCGGCTCCGATCATCGACCAGCGTGTTGGTCGACAGGCAGTCATTGAGCAGGCAGTCAACGATTCGCTCGACGGATTCTTCCAGGCTGCACTGGCCGAGACCGACACTCAGCCCATGGGTCGCCCCAGCGCTGACGTTGCGAAGTGGCTTGACCTCAAGGATCCGAAGAGCGAAATGACTCTCGTATTCGAGGTTGAGGCCCGCCCCGAGTTCAAGCTGCCGAAGTACGATGGACTGAAGATTGTCGTTGACAACGCAGAGGTCAGCGAAGAGGCCGTTGAGACCGAGCTGACTAAGCTTCGTGAGCGCTTTGGCAACCTCAACACGGTTGAGCGCCCAGCAAAGACCGGTGACTTTGTTGAGCTGGACCTCATCGCTCGCGTAGACGGCAACGATGTCGACCAGGCGAACGGTGTGTCTTACGAGCTGGGTGCGGGCAACATGCTTGCTGGCATGGACGAGGCTATTGAGACCCTCACCGCTGGCGAGAGCACCACGTTCACCTCGCAGCTTCTGGGTGGCGACTACGAAGGCCAGGATGCCGAGGTCGAGGTCTCGATTACTGCTGTCAAGGAGCGCGAACTCGCCGCAGCAGACGATGACTTTGCTCAGCTTGCTAGCGAGTTTGACACCATTGCCGAGCTTCGCGAGAGCCTTGCCGAGCAGGCTACTCAGGCTGCCGTGTTCGCCCAGGGTCGTCAGGCGCGCGACGTCTTCACCGATACCCTCATCGAGAAGGCCGGTATCCCGGTCAGCGAAGAGCTTGTAGAAGAAGAAGTCCACCGTCACCTTGAGGGCGAGGGTCGTCTCGAGGATGACGAGCACCGCGCAGAGGTTCGGGAGTCGAGCGAGAAGCAGCTTGCGCTGCAGTTGCTGCTCGATGCAATTGTCGAGGCAGAGAACATCACTCCGACACAGAACGAGCTTTCACAGTACATTTTCCAGTCGGCACAGCAGTACGGCATGGAGCCTTCGCAGTTCTTGCAGGCTATCAGCCAGGGTAACCAGATGGGCATGATCCTCGGTGAGGTCACCCGCAACAAGGCCCTCGCAGTAGCTCTGTCGAAGGCCAAGGTCGTTGACAAGGATGGCAAGGCTGTCGATCTCAGCGAGTTCACCGCTGTAGACGATGAAGAAGCAGCCGAGGTCGTCAACGAAGCTGA
>JAUCCH010000116.1:0-7527 GCA_034676385.1 Leucobacter sp. | reverse complement strand
TTTATGTAGCACCTCGTTCAGTTGGTGTCTTGCTAGTTCAGCGCATAAGGCTCACAACGTGCCCGTCGTCTTCCGTGAAATCTTCGGTTGACCCCGTAATCTGCTGACCCTCCGGCAGCAGGTCACCCGGGGCCGCAAATGCGGGGGTTGCGATCAACGCAGTCACCCCGGCAAGCGCCACCGCAATCGTGGCACGTCGAATAAAAGGCTTCCGTTTCAACATATGTACTGTCTTCCCTGACTTCACCAAATGAGTGCCCAAAACTAGTTCCTTAGGTGCCGCCCGAGACCGAACTGCATTGTATTTGGTCCATCGTGTCCCAGATATTCTGCACAGTAGTCCCAGGGCCACACACCCCAGACCATACCCTGGATCCACGCCGAACTCCACCACAGCGAAAGCCCTTGCATCCCTTTATACAAGCCAAAGTTCACGCTTTAAGAATGCATTAAGAGTGGTCAGTAGGCTGCAAGAAATCAGCCGCCTCTAACCCAATTCAGGCTTGGTCTTCTCTAGACGAGAAATCAGCGCTCTGGCTTCGATTAGCTGGTCGCCACTGTCGTTACTACCTCGGGTGAACGCCTTCCATCCCTGACCAGATTAGGCTCAGGCTCAGGCTGAACACGATCTAGTCGAGTAGAGACCCGATCAGCTCTTCGATGCGCTGCCTGATGTCGTCACGAATAGGCCGCACTGCTTCTATGCTCTGGCCCGCGGGATCCTCAAGCTTCCAGTCTTCGTAGCGCTTTCCCGGGAAGAAGGGGCACGCATCACCACAACCCATGGTGATCACCACATCCGAATTCTGCACGGACTCAGTGGTGAGCACTTTGGGCTGCTCTGCCGTGATATCGATGCCGACCTCGCGCATCGCTGCAACTGCGGTGGGGTTGATCTGGTCAGCCGGCATCGACCCTGCCGACCGCACCTCGATGCGATCGCCCGCGAGATGGCGAAGGTAACCCGCAGCCATCTGGGAGCGCCCAGCGTTGTGCACACATACGAACAGCACGGTTGGTTTGGTATCGGCCATCATTCAGCCTTTGCTCTTTCCACATTGCCCGTCACGTGCAACGCTTTGATGCGATTCTCTTCGCTCTCTACCGAATCGAGAAGCGTCACGGCCGCGAACGAGTCAAGTAGAGCCGTGACCGCATTCTTCGTGACGAAACTATTCGATACCAGACCCAGGTGCCCCTCCGCTCCGAATCGAGCAGCCCCGCATCCTTCATTACTTTCAAGTGATGAGAAACCGTAGGTTGTGACACGTCGGACAACTCGAGGAGATCGCACACACATGATTCCCCGCGCGGATCTGCCGCGATAAAGGAGAGCATCCGTAATCGGAGAGGTTCGGCGAGGGCCTTGAGCATAACTGCGACCGAAGTAGCGGTCTCAAGCCCCATCGTATGCTGCAGCGTCGGGGTGCTGCTTACGGGGTTGCACGCAGAAGAACCTACAGTCATGACACTCTCACTTCACTTGCGTAGGGATTTATCCCGAACCATTTTCTAGCCAGCCACAAGGAAACATACACGAGCCCAACGAGCACCGGCACCTCGATGAGTGGGCCAACCACGCCCGCGAGTGCCTGACCCGAGGCCGCACCGAACGTACCAATTGCCACTGCAATCGCGAGCTCAAAGTTGTTACCCGCGGCGGTGAAGGCAAGGGCGGTAGTTCGCGCGTATCCGAGACCGAGCGCTTTGCCGACGAGCATGCCAACGAACCACATGATCGCAAAGTACGCGAGTAACGGTGTCGCGATCCTCGCCACATCAAGTCGGTTTGTTGTAATGGCGTCGCCTTGGAATGCAAACAGTAGGGTAATCGTGAACAGCAGCCCATAGAGCGCCCATGGGCCGATCGTCGGCAAGAACTTCCCTTCGTACCATTCGCGGCCACGACACCTCTCACCGATCCACCGCGACATGAACCCGGCAAGCAGTGGCACGCCGAGGAACACGACCACGTTGAGCGCGATCTGCCAGACCGAAACATCGATGCCCTGAGTGCCAAGGCCGAGCCAGCCAGGCAAAACCATGAGGTAAAACCAGCCGAGCACCGAGAACATGACGACTTGGAAGACCGAGTTGACTGCAATGAGTACAGCTGCAGCATCGCCGTCGCCGCACGCAAGGTCATTCCAGATCACAACCATTGCAATACAGCGCGCTAGGCCCACGATGATAACGCCCGTGCGGTATTCCGGTAGGTCGGCAAGGAATACCCACGCGAGCGTGAACATGAGCGCGGGGCCCACGAGCCAGTTCAGCGCCAGCGATGAGACCAGGAGCTTCTTGTCCCCCGTCACGGCCGCAACCTTGTCATACCGGACCTTCGCGAGGACCGGGTACATCATCACGAGCAGCCCGAGTGCGATCGGCACCGAAATGCCTCCGACTTCAAGCCTGCTCAGCAGTTCGGAGAAGGCCGGGATCAGCCTCCCTAGCAACAGCCCGGCGATCATTGCGATGCCGATCCACGCTGCGAGCCATTTGTCGAGGGTAGACATGCGCTTTGGCACAACCTGGACGGAGGCGGCCGGTGCACTCGTCACTGTAGGAACTTCATAAGGGGCTCTTGAATCGACACCCATCTATATTGACAAGATTCGATTCAACATGCAATTTCAGCGCGGGAGGCTTTCCCCACGACGAGCGAAGGCGGCGGCGTTGCGGTCGGAGAGGGCGAACAGGATCAAGACATCGACAGCAAGCGAGAAAATCGTCCCCTCGACCGTGATCTGTTGCCCATCCGTCACCCAAGCGATGAAGGTGGTCGTGATATCTACGGCGGCAAGGGCCATAACAAACACTCGTGCCCAGTTCCATCCTCGAAACACGAGTCCCGCGAGCATCACTTGAAAACAGAGCAGCAGGACCCCCGAACACAAATACAAACACACGAACCTGCGTCGACGCATCAAGTGCGAAACCAAGCAGCTCGACCGCAGAATCGACCGCCAACAACAACCCGTCCCAGCCACGTACCAGCCCCAGCAGAATCACAAACCCGACCAGAGCACGAAGCATGATCAGCGCCGAACCCACCATTGTCATCATGGGGCGCTGCATCCCCGGGTCGCGCACGGTGTGCTGCAGCAGCGCGGGTGTCGGCTCAAACGCCATGCGCTTCTCCGGTTGTTCCTCTGCGTCACCAAGACGATCTGCCAGTGCGACACGCCGTGGCTCGGGCTCCTGCGGCTGCTCTCGAAGGTCGAGCACAGGCAAGTCACCGTCGGTGCGAATCGAGTCACCACCCCCGTTACGAGCGTGATATCCGGTGGAGAATTCTTTGATCACGTCAAGCGAGGCTGTAGGCACGTGGTCAAGAACCGTGCGAATCACATAGTTGCGCTCAATATCGGTGTTGGCATCGATGCGGTGCGTGATCTGCAGAGTGAAGAAGGAGAGGCCAACCGCAGTGTCAAAGGTTCCAGCAGCAAGCCAGTCGACACGACGCCCACCTGGGAGCAGCCACCCGTCTGGGCACGGCCAGAAACGAATGTGGTGTCGTTGCTTCGGATTGCCATCAACCTCCTGCTGGAAGGCAAAGGCCTGCTGTCGCCCAAATCAGAACAGCGGACTCACCGGGGCCTCTGTATAGCTGCGCCTACGCAGCGTCGAGGTGATAATGCGCCAGCTCGAAACGGCGGTTACCGGATCAGCTTTCGTCCAGCCCGCCTGCTCCATCGCCACGATGATCTCGTCACCACTACCCATAAGTGCCAGATTCACTGGGTCCCCGAGCAATCCGTCACTCGTTCGGGTGCGCCCGATGAAGTAGTCAGGCACATATATCGAGGTGAGTATCCGGTGCAACCGAGGCAGGACCAGGTAGGCGAGCAGCCCCCAGAAGAGCACAACGAGCAGAAGTCCCCACCAGCCCTAGTCGAAGACTTCCTCAAAGCCGAGTATCGCCAACCAGACGGCCGAGAGGCCTGCGAAGACGAAAAAGACCCAGTCGATCACGATGCCGCGAGAAATGCGCCGCGGAGTGGAAGAAAACTCAGGCATGGTGACCTCCAACCTCAGGCAGCCCGCAGCCATCGCGGGTCATCGACAGGAAGCCTGCCTTAACGCAATTGTAAGTCCTGCTTCGCACTGCACAACTCCGTCTTGCCTCACGTCAATAGGTCCGGATGAGGTTTGTGGGTGCCTCACCTAAAATGTCCGGATGAGGTGACCGGGCTCACGCTGCCGGCCGTGCTGCTTGAGTGCGTGCCGCAGCAAGGTTGATGAGCTGCTGTTGGATCTTGTTGATCCGGCGAGTAATCAATGCTGGGTTCAGTTTCTCATGCTCCGCCGCCAGCTTCTGGGTGGCCCGCTCATCAAGCACGTTCGCGGCCAGAAGCCGCGCATACGGGGTCCGCGGATTATCGTAGACCCGCTGCTTCCGGCCGGCGGGTGTGTGCTTCCAACCGACCGCTTTCACACAGGGCAATAGATGGTTCTTGCGTTGCGTCACGAGTCCCCATAACTCGTTCAGGAGCCGCATCTCGTGCTCACCCTCATACCGGTACCGGAATGCATGTTTGCGCACCCAGTCCCCGTTACGTTGCTCAACATGTGCGTTGTCGTTGCTCTCGTACGGGCGCCCCCGCGTGACCTCGAGCTTATGCGTTTCGCACCAAGCGAGTACTGCCCAGTTGAGGAACTCGGACCCGTTATCAAAATCAACCGAGGTCACACGTGTAGGGGCGTGTGTGCGCACCCATTCCAAGCCCGGATGCACGTTCGCGAACGCCTTGTTCTTCACCGTTCGGAGTATCGTCCACCCATACTTCGGGTTCGTTGCAGTGAGCGTCCACAAATGCTCACCCTTGAGGGTGTGGCCGCAATGGGCGACGGTGTCGAGCTCATAGAACCCCGGATCGTTGGGGGTGCCATCCATCGCCGTTCTGATGGGGATCTGGGAGCGGAGGATATGTGACGGTTTCGTGCCCGACAGTGCGACTGGAAGTTGGGCATCTTTGTAGGGTTTCAGGTAGCGATCAATCGTTGCCGCGCTCATCGAATACACCTCATCAAGCACCTCGGGGGTGATCCGATTCTGCACGTTCCCAAGCTCGTTAAATCGTACGAGGCGTGCGAGTGTGTCGTCCATGATGGCGGCGAGATATTTCCCGGACGGGGCCCCGGAGAGCCGCCACACCTCCTGGAGCACAAAAAGTGCATCGTACGAGTATTTCCTCGGCCGGGGTCTGCGTTTCTGCTGGGACACCGCACCGGTTCGGGCGAGGGCCTGGCGGATCGCACGGCGGGCATGGTCGCGTGTCCACCCGGTCGTCTCGACCAACCCATCCAGCAGACGAGTCTTCTCGATCTTGTCGGCGTGTTGGTAGGCGCGGGCATACTTCTTCGTAATATCGCGGCGTGTAGCCATCTCTAATTCCCTGCTCACTCAGTCAGGTAACCTGATATTTCACGCGGACATAAGTATGTGAGGCAAGCGTGAGAGTTCCCGGACCTTTTAGATGAGTCTCGTCGAACTCTTGCTACCTTACGCTCGTAAGGTTACCCTTTAAGCAGCAGACTTTGGAGGAGAAATCATGAGAGCCGCATCTGTGTCCCGGTATGGCCCGCCAGAGGTCGTTACCATAGAGGAGCTGCCTCGCCCCGCGCCGCATTCAGGTGAGGTGCTCGTGCGAATTGAAGCAGTCGCAGTGACCTCGGGAGACGCTCGGATGCGAGCCGGACGGTTCCCGCGGGGATTTGGCGCACCTGCCCGCATCGCCATTGGCGTTCGTGGCCCAAGATCGCGTGTCCTCGGGAGCGCGCTGTCTGGAGTCGTAGAGACTGTTGCCGAAGGAACAACTCAGTTTGTTGTCGGAGACACAGTCGCAGGCATGACCGGTGCGAGGTTCGGCGCGCACGCTGAGTACGCGAGGGTCCCACAAGCCTCGTTGACACGCACGCCGCCCGGCGTGCGTCACGAGGATGCCGCAGCGATCCTCTTCGGAGGAACCACCGCCCTGCACTTTCTACGCGACAGGGCAGCGGTGAAGGCGGGTGACCGCGTACTTGTCAATGGGGCTTCAGGCTCCGTCGGCACTGCGGCAGTTCAACTTGCTGCGCATCTCGGCGCATCAGTCACCGCGGTCGCATCGTCCCCGAACCATGATCTCATCACTAGCCTCGGAGCCGTTCGGGTAGTCGACTACACCGAGACCCCAGTCGCAGACCTTGAGGACCGCTTCGACATCGTCTTCGACGCGGTTGGCAACATCTCGCGGGCTGAGGGAGTCAAACTCCTCGCCTCAGAAGGGAAGCTCATACTTGCAGTCGCAAGCCTGGCCGACACGATACGGGCTAGGGGTCGGGTCTTCGCTGGCCCTGCCCCCGAGCGGGTCAAAGACTTCGCACACCTTCTCGACCTCGTGGAGCACGGACTCATCGATCCCGTTGCCCAGGTTGCTGGTGGATTGGGTGCAATCCAGGAGGCGCATCGCCTCGTAGACACCGGCAGGAAAGTCGGAAACTTGGTGATCCTACCGAACGCAATTTGACCCGACCCGCAGACCTTCCTTTAATCAACCCCGGCGACTACTTGCGCTGCGGAGGTGGTCGCGCTATAAAGCTTCGCGCCACCGCAGTTCGACGGAGTCAAGGATCAACGCGAGTCCGACGTCAAACTCATTGGCATAGGAGTAGCCGCCATTGCTCTGCAGTTCCTTTCAGAACTCGTGAAAGGTTCGGATACACAGTGGGGTCAGGTGCTACTTCCTCAGCGTAGTCCAAGGCGGCACCCTCGCCTTCTGTGCATGGAAGGGTGCTTTCGCTCAGCGCGAAGCCGTAAATGAACACATCCACCGCCGAGAACGCATGAGTCGCCAGGGCAGCCGAGAACCCGGCATCGAAGAGCCAGCCCAGCACTCGGTCGTGATGCCGAAGAAGCTGGCCACTGGGGTCGGGGCGAGACTCAAACATCCCAATAGCCCACGGGTGCGCACTCAGTACCAGCCGGGCTGACTGCGCGCGCTGTTCCATCGCTGGCCGCCATTCCGCGCGCGCCGGCGGGAGTGTGATCTGCTCAAAGACCCACGCCGCAAGGGCATCAAGAAGCTCGGCCTTCCCCTTTCAGATGATGGTAGAGCGACATGCCCTCAACGCCGAGTTCCTTGCCGACAGTGCGCATAGAGACGCCAACGATCCCGCTCCAGTCCGCCACCACTGCTGCGGCTGCAACGATACTCTCCCTGTCCAGGGTTCACGACAACATGAACCTCATTCTTGCAGTTTTACACACGCAGGGCTCAACTCTTTCAACTATCTCATCAGAACGGAACTACCCATGAATACCGCGACCCTGCGCTCTCGCGAGGCGCTATTCGTGAGCATTTAGACCCTCAAGTGTGGCTAGTCGCTGTTCAAGGTAGGCGACATACTCAGCCATGTATGCAGCCTACCCCTCCAGAAAACATCAAGACGCGGTCCAATATGACCGGGATTGAAATGCAATGGAGCTTTGAGCGGGTTCCGCTCGTCAATTGATTCAGCTGCGGCCTGAAGTGGGTGCTGTGG
>JAUCCH010000115.1:0-25963 GCA_034676385.1 Leucobacter sp. | reverse complement strand
TCGTCTTACTCCGTTCGTGCGTATTGCTACGGGCATCCGATGTGGTTGCTCTCGCCTTTCACGGCATTCGCGCGTATCCCTTACGCGCCACCCTGATCTCCTATAGGCATCGCAATAGGCATCGCGGCGATGATCGCAGTGATCGGTATCTCGACTTCGAGTGAAGCGAAGGTGCAAGAACGACTCGCGTCGCTCGGGACCAACCAGCTGACAGTTTCCGCGGGAAAGTCTGCGATCGGTCAAGCGACCAGCCTTCCCGCCGATGCTGCTGACCGGCTTCGCCGGCTCGAAGGCGTCGAAGCGGTGGGGTGGGTTGCGACGTTGAAAGGGCTGCTCACGTCTACCGCAACGCACTGATCGATGAGGGAAACACTTCCGGGCTCACCGTCGCTGCCACCGACAGTGCGCTGGTCGCGGCGACACGCGCGGAGCTGGCCACAGGAAGATGGTTGAATGCGGCAACTGAGCTTTATCCTGCGACAGTGCTTGGCACGAAGGCTGCTGAGCGGCTCGGCGCACACAGCCCAGCATCACAGGTTTGGATTGCAGGCCAAAACTTCACCGTGGTGGGGATCCTGCAGCACGCACCGCTCGCCCCAGAGCTTGACACCATGGTCTTGGTGGGCGAAGACGTGGCGCGTGAGCGTCTCGGCTTCGATGGTTCCCCGACGACCATCTTTGGAGCGTTCCACAGACGCAACTGTCACCGCTGTGCGCGAGCTTATCCCCGCGACCGTGAACCCGAAAGCACCAAATGAGGTTTCCAGTGAGTCGCCCATCCGACGCGCTCGCCGGCACAGCACGCGATCGACCAGGCGTTTACGGGAATGCTGGTTCGAGTCGACTCGATCGCGCTGCTCGTTGGAGGAGTTGGCGTCGCGAACACGATGGTCATCACAGTGCTTGAACGCCGGCGGGAGATTGGCCTACGCCGCTCGCTTGGTGCAACGCGGGCGCATATCCGCACGCAATTCCTCGTTGAAGCGGTCATGCCCTCGAACTACGGCGGCGCGGTCGGCACTTTGCTTGGGATGGCAATCACATTCATTGTTGCCCACCTGAACGAGTGGGCATTCACCATCCCACCAATAGTCATAGCGGGCGGCATTGCAGTAACGATCGCCGTAGGGGCGGTCGCAGGTATGCTCCCTGCTATTGAGCAGCCGGCACCTCCCCGACTGCCGCTCTCGCAAGCTAAAAGCTGGACTTCAGCTGAACACCACACTATTGTCATGCCTTACGCCAAAAATGCACCCATTGAACCACCACCAAGGATTGGTAGCGCGTACTCAGACGACGCACCACCCAAAAGCACGAATCGCATATGACTGCGTAAGAATCATTATAGTGCGCGACGGCAGTGCCCTGTTGTTCAGCGAGTTCGGACAGCGGATCGTCACGGTCGGTGACGTGGTGGTACTCGGCGCGAATGTGCTCTGTGGCAGTGAGCCGGAAGGCCACATCAGCACCACAACGATCTATCTCGATACGGACTTTGTGATCGATCAGGTGTTCTGGCAGCACGCATGGTTGCTGCGCGATCGCCTTGATGCGCATAGGTTCGCCAAAGCTCTCTACAGCGAACTCTCTCAAGTGCTCCGGCTCGGCAAAGAACGTACTGGCATGTTGATGCCATGGTTAGACGAACTCGTCGCGCGCAGCACCGACGGAAGAGTTCCAGCATCATTTTCACCGCATGCAAGCGCTGTGGTTCGCGATCGCTGACGTGGTCACTCCGTTCCTAAAAATCACACCGATTCGTCAGAGTCGCAGCCAGCGGGCTCTTCCACGGCCAACTTTGCCGCGGTGTCGGCGCTTCACACCTACTAGGGAGGAAGCCCACCAAACCCGGGCGACCTTGGCAAGTGACATCGCGAAGAACTGGACACTGAGCGCTTTATCGGCCCGGGTGCATCTGTCACCGAAGCAGCTTTCGCGGGTATTCACCGAGGCTTATGGGAAGACTCCGTTGGCATGTACGGCGATGCTTCAGGATTTGAGAAGAGATGGCGCACCTTCTGTGTGAAACTGACCTCGCCGTCGGTGCCGCCGCCCGCCGGGTTGGTTGGGCGAGCCGGAGCCGTGCTAATCAGGACTTCAACAGTGTGTGGGCATGACGCCGAGCGAGTACCGCCGGATGCACACCGCTGAGAAGTGACCGGGAACGGGACATCGCTGTTGTCCTTCGGGACGTTTTCTGCGACACCGCCGTCTCGGTACCGGTTTTTGGCTGGTAGGACGGTAAGGACTGTCGGGTTCAGTGTTGTTCCTGGCGGTCGTCCCTTGCTTTGACTTCCGCTCGTCGCTCATGTGTTCCCGGCGTACCTGGTAGTCGCAGGCCCTGCTTAACCGTGGCTTGTGCACACTCGGTTTTCGGGAGAGGCGGACACGATGGCGAAGAAATGGGAGGAAGCACGAGCAGCCTGTGAGGCAAAGCTCGATGGACTTCAAAAGCGTTTGACCGGCGCGGTCGAGACCTTGGGTCTGCTGAAGGACGGTCCTATAGATGTCAAGCCGCGATGAGGTCATGCCTGAGATCGTTGTACACCTCGCGTGCGATGAACCGTTTCAGACACCGCAGTACGTCTTTCTTGGAGAGCCCCTCAGCGAGCCTGCGCTGCATGTAGTCGATTGTTCGGGCGTCGTATCGGAGCCTAACTACCGCGATCATGTGCAGCGCACGGTTTGCTTTCCGATCTCCGCCGCGGTGGAGCCGCATCCGATGGCTTTTGCCTGAGGATACCGGCACGGGTGCGACCCCGCAGAGTCTCGCGAACGCAGCTTCACTGTGGAACCGTTCAACGTTCTCGCCCACGGTGATAAGCAGCTGGGCCGCATGAATGGCCCCAATCCCGACTCGGGATACGAGCGTTGGTGCAGTGGCGTGCACCAGTGTGGTGAGTGAGCGTTCGAGTTCGGTGATCTCTGCGTCAAGATCAGCGATACGCGCCGCGAGGGTGCGCAACGCGAGCTTCACAGCTTGAACGGGATCGTTGAGGCGTGCGCGGTCGATACAAAACTTTCGGCAGTGACGTGCTGCAGCCAGGCCGCCAGAGGGCACGTTTTCTCGAAGGTTCGCTGGCGCGGTAACAAGGATGTCCTGTAGTTGCACGATCGCTGCGGTACGAGCTTTCACCGCGGAATCACGCGTGAGCGTGAGGAACCGAATCGACTCGATGACGCTATCGGTTCGTTTCGGTATAGCGCTCGCGACACCAGCAAGCACTTTTCGAGCGGCAGCCTCAGCGTCGATAGCGTCGTCCTTTCCCACTCTGGCTTTTGTGTGTGCGTGCGGGGTGTTCACTTCTCGCACCTCGACCTGGTGATCGATGAGGAATCTTGCGAGGCCAGCAGCGTAGGAGCCGGTGGATTCCACCCCAAACGCCTGAATAGTGCCGTGGTGGTGAGCCCAGGAGAGCATGTCGGCATAGCCGTGAGTATTTTTAGGGAATTCTTGGTCTGCAATTCAGTTTCCAGTGTACCGGGTGATGATCACCGCGTGGTGGGTGTTCTTGTGCGCATCAACCCCGATGATGACTTCTGGTTGACGCGCGAGGGAGCTGGTGGGTCATGATGGTGGTGTCTCCATTCACTTCGTTGTGTTGGATGACCAAACCGGGCCGGGCGGACACAACAGTGACGGGGCACTCTGAGCGGGGGCCTATCAAGTCACATCCCCGCCTGGTCTGGCCTCTCCCTTGCGGGAGTAGTGGCGTTGGGGCGGCGACGCGTCCTTCACGGGACACCATCGAAGATGAGTCAGTTTGATTGCCGGTCAGCCGTTCCCAGCGCCACTACCTCTATCTTCACTGTTTGATTGACTCTTGTCCGCCAGTTCTGTAGGACTGGCTGGGAGGATATGAATCATGGCTAAATACTCGGAAGAGTTCAGAAAAGACGCCGTCGCGCTCGTCAGACAAGGCGCGACCCAGTCACAGATCTGCAAAGACCTCGGGATCTCGAAATCAGCGCTCTCAAAATGGGTGACCGATGCCGACCGAGCTGATCGTGGACTGCCCCTCGCGGCCGAAGTGACGCGAGAGGAAGACGCTCAGATTCGTGAACTGATCAAACGTAACCGGCTCCTCGAACAAGAGAACGAGGTCCTGCGTCGCGCGGCCGCGTATCTGTCACAGATCCACATCACACCCCCCAAAATAGTGTTCCCGCTCGTCCAAGAGATGGCCGCAGTAGGTGCCCCGGTGAGGGTGCCTGTCGCGGTGGCGTGCAGGGTGCTGGGGTTCACGAAGCAGGCGTACTACCAGTGGGTGAAACAGCCCCAGTCCCAGCGTGAACTCGAGGAGCAACATCTCATCGAGGTACTACGCGAGATTCATGCGGAAGACCCCGAGTTCGGGTACCGGTTCCTCGCCGACGAACTCCTCGACCTGGGCTACGAAGTGTCAGAACGGCGCGTGTGGCGGCTGTGCCATGTCGCCGGCATCCGTTCGGTAATCACGAAACGCAAGGCCCGTAACGCCCGTGCTGGCGCGCCGGTGGGTGACGATCTGGTCGAGCGTGAGTTCACCGCGGAGCAGCCGAACTTGTTGTGGCTTACGGATATTGAGCGCCACGAGGCGTTCTTGAACCTTGCGGTGATGAAAGGACACCGCTCCGCGTCTGTCGCAGCAGTCGCGTGATAGCTGGAGGACGATCTGCCTCGCTGGTACGAGCGAGGTGGGTGGAGCAGTCCTCGACAACGACGAGTCGTATCCAGTACTGCCAGATGGTGCGGGCTCGGCAAGCGAGACGGAGAGGTATACGTACAGGAACCAGTGGCTGAAAGCCTCTCAATTCAAGACCACCGACTCTAAACCTGGCGGATTCGGGTCGGGTTACATTGCGCACCCTCGCTACATGAGTAGCGAGGGGAACTCTTTGGGTGGGTGATGTCGCCGCCCGGGAGGCCATGGTGAATGCCTGCGGCGTAACCATGGCGATGATGTTGGGGCATAACTGGGTACCAATCCCGTCAAATGGTTTGGGAATGAACGTGGGAACCATCCCGGCTCCGCCGACCTTCTTGCTGCACCCAGCAGCAGCGATTCTCGGCTGGACACGTGGCCTGTTGATCGGGTCGGGGTGGGGCGGAGAACTCGTAGTAGTCCGAGGTCGGGAAAGCCGACCACATGGCGAAGGAGTTCAGTGTGATTGCAGAATCTGGAAGCAGTAAAGGAGATACAACCGTGAATACGGATGTATCGTGGCCAGCCGACACTACAGAGGCATGGGCGCGAGTACTGAAGATGCAAACGAAACTGCACCAATGGGCGAAGAACGATTCGGTTCGTCGCTTCGATGATGTGTTCAACCTCGTCTATGACCCAGCATTCCTCGTTGCGGCGTGGAATCGGGTGCAGGGCAATAAAGGAGGTCGTACAGCCGGTGTCGATGGAGTCGTTCCACGATCTATACCGCCGGAACGTGTGCGAGGAATGCTTTCTGAGCTACGTGCAAGCGTGAAGCTTGGAGAGTTTCACCCTGAACCGGTGAGGCAGAAATCGATCCCTAAAGCAAACGGTAAAGTCCGTAGCTTGGGGATTCCGACGATGACCGATCGAATCGTTCAGGCCTCTTTGAAGCTGGTATTGGAGCCGATCTTCGAGGCTGATTTTCAGCCATCGTCGTATGGGTTTCGGCCGCGTCGTCGAGCGCAGGACGCTATCGCGGAGATTCACTTCTATGCCTCGCGCGGCTACGTGCAGGTATTTGAAGCAGATATCTCCGCATGTTTCGATGAAATCGATCACGACGCGCTCATGCAGCGGGTTCGTGCCCGGATCATCGATAAGCGAGTGTTGCGTTTGATTCGCGGGTTTCTGAGTGCTGGAGTTCTTTCTGAGGACGGTGTGAACAGGAACACGTATACCGGTACGCCGCAGGGCGGGATACTCTCCCCTCTGCTGGCAAATATTGCGCTGTCGGTTGTGGACGAACACTTCCAGCGCAAGTGGGAAGCGTATGGTTCGCAATGGGAGCGTACAAAGTATCAGCGTGCTGGGGGCGCGACGATGAAATTGGTACGTTACGCGGACGATTTCGTGGTTCTCGTTCGTGGCAGTCGCGCTGATGCTGAAGCGCTCTGGGATGAAGTTACCAAGGTGCTCTCACCGATAGGTTTACGCCTCTCGGTCGAGAAAACTTTGGTGACGCATGTGGACACGGGGTTTGATTTCCTAGGGTGGCGCATCCAGCGCCGCCGGGTCAGGGGTCATAACGGGAAAACAGCGATCTACACGTACCCGTCTCAGAAGTCTTTGGCTTCGATTCGGGACAAGATCAGGTTGTTGACCCGTAGAGCATCACATCGGACACTCGCTGACTTGTTGCGCCGGTTGAACCCGGCGCTACGGGGGTGGTGTACCTATTTTCAGCACGGGGTCGTGAAACATACCTTCAGCTGTATCGATCACTTCGCTTTTTGGCGGATTGTTGGATGGCTGAAGAAACGGCATCCGAAGCTGAATATGCGCACCTTGGTACGTCGTCACCTACCTGGTTGGGTGATTCGTGCCGAGGGGATCGAGTTCTTTCGCGCGTGGCAAGTCACTGTGGCTCGCTATCGGTATCGAGGAACTCGCATCCCTACTCCATGGGCGAATGCTACGGCGTAATCACATGGAGAGCCGGATGCTCAGGAATGGGCACGTCCGGTTCGGAGGGCGGCCAGCAGAAACCCATCCGCAGCAATGCGGGCAGGGCGCTGCTGGCCGACCCTACACGGAGCAGTGGACGAAAGAAGGCAGACTCTATCTCTGCGCGGTGAAAGACGTGTGGTCGAACCGGATCGTGGGCTACTCGATCGGTGACCGCATGCAAGCGGCCCTTGCTGTGACTGCGTTGGAGAACGCGGTCGAGCAGCGCGGGAATCCGGTAGGCACGATTGTGCATTCAGACAGAGGCGGTCAATTTCGATCGCAGAGCTTCCAACAGGCGCTCGTGAGGCACCAGCTGCAGGGGTCGATGGGGCGTGTAGGGGCGGCGGGCGACAATGCGGCGATGGAAAGTTTCTTCTCGCTCCTGCAGAAAAATGTGCTCGACCGGAAGGTGTGGGAGACGCGGCTGGAGTTGCGGCTGGCGATCGTGGCGTGGATTGAGGGGAAGTATCATCGCAAGCGTCGCCAGCGTGGGTTAGGGAAGTTGACCCCGGTCGAGTTTGAAGTTGTTAATGTAGGCAGCGTCGCACTCGCGGCGTGAAGAAACCCGAGTCAATCAAAGCTTCAGCAGACCCGTTCTACCGAACCCTCGACCCTGAAACCGGGAAAGTGTCATGAGTGCCCCCGATCCGTCTCTCCCGGCCCGAATGCGAGACTATGAAGTGCATGCCGAGCTTCGGGAAACCCCCGACCTGCAACGCCTTGCCCAAGTCTTTATCGGAATGGCTCTCACTCGCACCGAGCAGACCCGCACCGGCCGCGATGGCTCGGGCAGCGCACCTGGGAGCTGTCAGCCCGGTGAGATAGAATCTAGAGACGTAAGAAGCTAGCGGTCAGGCCCTCGGCCTGGCCGCGGTGCGCAGTCCTGTTTGGCCCATCGTGGCTTACCTGGCTGGCTCCGCTAAGAGCCGCCAGGTCATGTTTCCTTTTACGAGTCGCACCGCACGAGCGGTACAGACCGCTCGTGTTGGCCCACCTATGGGGAGAGGAAACACAACCCGTGAGCACCACACAGCAACCTGCCGCCACCGACCTCACACACCTCGGTGCAACCACCGCCATCGCGGTCTCATACCTACGCGTCTCCACGAAAGAGCAAGCTGAACGCGGAGGTCGTGACGAAGGCTTCTCTATTCCCGCTCAACGCGAAGCGAATCTGCGCAAAGCCCGCGACCTCGGGGCGATCGTGGTCGAAGAATTCGTCGACGCCGGTGAATCAGCCCGGAAGGCCGACCGCCCTGAACTGATGCGGATGATCGAGTACGTCAAAACCAATCACGTGGCCTACTGCATCGTGCATAAGGTTGACCGCCTCGCACGTAACCGAGCCGATGACGTCGCGATCCATGTCGCGCTCAAAGACGCCGGGGTCATGCTGGTCTCGGCAACAGAGAACATTGACGAGACTCCCTCGGGCATGCTGCTCCACGGCATCATGTCCACCATCGCCGAGTTCTACTCCCGCAACCTCGCCAACGAAGTCTCTAAGGGCATGAGCCAAAAAGCGATGACAGGTGGCACCAACGGAAAAGCGCCCATTGGGTATCTCCACGTGACCACGCGCGATGAACTTGGCCGCGAGCTACGCATCGTTGAACCTGACCCCACGCGTGCGGAGATCGTGAAGTGGGCGTTCGAGGCATACGCGACGGGCAACTACTCGACTGCAATGCTCCGCGATGCCCTCATCGACCGTGGCCTCACCACACCGCCCACACCGAAACGACCAGCACGGCCACCCGCGCTATCGACGGTGCAGAAAATGCTGTCCAACCCGTACTACAAGGGGAGCGTGTCGTTTCGGGGTGCCACCTATGACGGCATCCACGAACCACTCGTCGGCCCCGAAGTCTGGTACCGAGTCCAATCAGTGCTCGGCGCAAAACAAGTATCAGGCGAGAAAACCCAAACCCACGATCACTACCTCAAAGGCACCGTGTTCTGCGGTGAGTGCGGCTCCCGACTCATGGTCACCAACGCCAAGAGCCGCCGTGGCGTCATCTACCCGTACTTCATCTGTGCCGGTCGTCACGCCAAACGCACCAACTGTGAACGCAAAGCAATGTATGTGCCTGATGTTGAAGCCGCGGTCGAAGACTACTACCGGCGCATCCAAATCCCTGAGCACACCATCCAGGGATTGCGTAGCCTCATCACCGCGCAATTCTCTCAACTCCACGCCACGGTGAAGCAAGAACGCAGTGCACACGTGCTCGAACGAGACGACCTCCAGGCAGAGCGTTCCAAACTTCTGCAAGCCCACTACGCAGGAGCGGTGCCGCTTGATCTCCTCAAGTCGGAGCAGGACCGCATCGGCAGACGGCTCGCGTTCCTCGAAGCACAGATCGAAGCCGGTGACATGGAGTACGAACTCGCAAGTGCCCACCTCGACGGCTGCCTCGCACTGGGCAGAGACTGCTACAAGCTATACATGAGCATCGATGACTCGCTGCGGCGCATCGCCAACCAGGCGTTCTTCGACAAGCTCTACCTCAGTGAGGAGTGCACCGTTATCGGTGAACCGGGGGAACCGTTCAACGCGTTCTTCGACCCTGGTGTGCAGACGATAGCGGCCCGCCACGAGGGGCGGGCCGCTGAATCGAGGTCTCAAACCGGTAATGTCGCCGGTTTGAACAACGACCTTCTGGTGGGCCCGGCCGGGATCGAACCGACGACATCCACGGTGTAAACGTGGCGCTCTACCAGCTGAGCTACAGGCCCCTCCATCCGAGACTCCGTCTCCGCGAACGGAACCGGTTTGAATCGGACTCGTACAATCCTAGTAGGTAATTCGACCGCGGTTTTACCACTTGAGCAAAAACCGCGGTCGAATCGCGAAAAACCTATAGTGCGGCGACCGCTTCACGGTATGCCGAGAAATCGCGAGCTTCGCCAGGCGAGGTTTCGAACGACGCAAGGACTCGGCGATCCTCGCCAATAATTACCGTTGCGCGTGTTGCGATACCGCGCTCTTCTACCAATGCCCCGTATTCGCGTGCCACGGCACCGTGCGGCCAGAAGTCGGAAAGAATCGAGAACTCGTACCCCTCGGTCTCCGCCCACGCCTTCAACGCAAACACCGAGTCCACCGAGATACCTACGAGCCGTACCTTGGCATCCGCAAACACGGCCAAGTTGTCACGCAGTTCGCACAGCTCACCAGTGCAGATTCCGGAGAACGCCAACGGGAAGAACACCAGAGCGACTGGGCCTTCGTTGACGAGCTCCGAAAGCGTGAGCTCTTCCCCATGCTGATCCGACAGTGTGAAATCTGGTGCGACTTCGCCAACCTGAATTACCATTCTGATCTCCTTGCTTTAAATGTGATGTCAGTCTATTGGGCACTGCCGCTTCACCGCGTGGCGGCTTGTCCAGCCGAAGAAAACACCAAACCAGCATCGCTTCGGCAGTAAAACTCCGAAGATTTAGATGGTCTGAACAGACACAGAAGCATTTGGCTCATGAATGTCGTTGAGGTTCGATAGTCTGGAAGCGGTTTCGCCCACCGGTGGAGCCTTGTTTGCGCGGCCAGAATCTCGGCCAGCGCGGCACCCATGAAGGAGCATTATCGTGGCCGTGAACACTGAGGATCCGTACGCACCGGAAAGCAACGACATCGATCCGGAAGAAACCGGTGAGTGGGTCGAATCGCTCGATGCAATCGTCGAAGAGCGCGGAGCCGCGCGCGGGCGAGAAATCATGACAAGCTTGCTGGCGCGCAGTCGCCAGTTGCGCCTGAACGTTCCGCAGGTACCTACTACCGATTATGTGAATACCATCGCTTCTGACGATGAGGGCGAATTTCCTGGCAACGAGGAGCTCGAGCGCAGCTACCGTCGCTGGATTCGCTGGAACGCCGCGGTCACCGTGCACCGCGCCCAGCGCCCTGGCGTCGGCGTCGGCGGCCACATCTCTACGTACGCTTCAGCCGCGTCGCTATACGAAGTTGGCTTTAACCACTTCTTCCGTGGCCAGGATCACCCAGGCGGCGGAGACCAGATCTTCATCCAGGGTCACGCCTCCCCCGGCATTTACGCTCGTGCTTTTCTTGAGGGCCGCCTCGACGAGAACGATCTCGATGGCTTCCGTCAGGAGCACTCGCACGAGGGCGGTAGCCTCCCGAGTTACCCGCACCCGCGTCTGCTCCCTAACTTTTGGCAGTTCCCGACTGTCTCGATGGGCCTTGGTCCTATCAACGCGATCTACCAGGCGCAAGCAAACAAGTACCTCACCAACCGTGGCATCAAGGACGCCTCAGACCAGCACGTCTGGGCATTCCTCGGTGACGGTGAGATGGACGAGGTCGAGAGCCGCGGTCAGCTTCAGGTCGCTGCAAATGAGGGCCTCGATAACCTCACTTTCGTGATCAACTGCAACCTGCAGCGTCTCGACGGCCCCGTTCGTGGCAACGGCAAGATCATCCAGGAGCTCGAGAGCTACTTCCGCGGCGCTGGCTGGAATGTCATCAAGGTCATCTGGGGTCGCGAGTGGGACGAACTACTCAACCGCGATTCAAGCGGCGCACTGCTGAATGTCATGAACACGACCCCCGACGGTGACTACCAGACGTACAAGGCTGAAAACGGTTCGTACATTCGCAACCACTTCTTCGGTAAAGATGAGCGCGCTCTCGGGCTCGTTGAAGACTACACAGACGAGCAGATCTGGCAGCTGCGTCGCGGTGGCCACGACTATCGCAAGGTGTACGCAGCATACAAGGCTGCACTTGAGCACAAGGGTCGCCCGACAGTAATCCTCGCGAAGACCGTAAAGGGTTACGGACTCGGCCCCCACTTCGAGGGGCGCAACGCGACCCACCAAATGAAGAAGATGACGCTTGACGACCTCAAGCGCTTCCGCGACGTTATGCGCATTCCGATCAGTGACGAGCAACTCGAAGCAGATCCGTACCACCCGCCTTACTACCACCCGGGTGAGAACGATCCTGCGATCAAGTACATGCACGAGCGTCGCAAGTCGCTTGGTGGCTACCTGCCAGAGCGCCGCACCAAGCACGCCGAGATTCAGCTGCCAGAAGCGAAGAACTACGCTATCGCTGCGAAGGGCACTGGCAACCAGGAAGCTGCGACCACTATGGTCTTTGTGCGACTCCTGAAAGACCTCATGCGCGACAAGGGTTTCGGCTCACGTTTCGTTCCGATCATCCCTGACGAGGCTCGAACCTTCGGCATGGATAGCTTCTTCCCCACGTCGAAGATCTATAACCCGCATGGGCAGAACTACACCTCCGTTGACCGTGAGCTGTTGCTCGCCTACAAGGAGAGCCCACAGGGCGTACTGCTGCACGTTGGTATCAATGAGGCCGGCGCCGCCGCCGCGTTTACCGCGATCGGCACCTCATACGCGACCCAGGGCGAACCACTGATTCCGATCTACATCTTCTACTCGATGTTTGGATTCCAGCGCACAGGCGACGCTATTTGGGCTGCGGGTGATCAGATGGCTCGTGGCTTCATGATCGGCGCGACCGCTGGCCGCACTACACTGACCGGCGAGGGCTTGCAGCACGCCGACGGGCACTCGCTCGTGCTCTCGAACACCAACCCGGCAGTTGTTTCCTACGATCCCGCGTACGGATATGAGATCGGCCACATTGTGCGCAGCGGTATCGAACGCATGTATGGCGGAACGCACCCGGACCCCAACGTGATGTACTACATGGCCGTCTACAATGAGCCGTTGCTGCATCCTGCAGAACCTGAGGGCACTGATGTTGATGGCATCATCCGCGGTATTCATCGCGTGAGTGCGGCCAAGAACGTCGGCGTCCCGGCGCAGATCTTTGCTTCGGGCGTTGCCGTACTTTGGGCAATTGAGGCGCAGCAGCTACTCGCCGACGACTGGGGAGTTGCCGCAGATGTGTGGAGCGTGACCTCGTGGAGTGAGTTGCGCCGTGACGGCCTCGCCGCTGAACGCCACAACTTCCTGCACCCAACAGAGGAGCAGAAGGTCGCGTACCTGACCGAGAAGCTCGCCGGTGCCGAAGGCCCGACTGTTGCGGTAAGTGACTGGGCAACCGATGTGCCGGACCAGATCAGGCAGTTCGTGCCTGGCGACTACACCGTGCTCGGCGCAGACGGCTTCGGATTCAGCGACACGCGTGCCGCAGCACGCCGCTATTTCGCGATTGACCGTGAATCGGTGATCGTTCGTGTTCTGCAGCGTTTGGCAGCGCTCGGCAAGATTGACGCAGCAATCCCACTCAAGGCCGCTGAAAAGTACCGACTCCTCGACGTCAACGCCGGCACCACCGGCGGCGCCGGAGGAGAAGCCTAATCAGCTAACACAGGGCGATGGAGCACTGAATGACACAAACTAAAGAGCGCGAGCTCGCATGGCTACGCACGATTGCCGGCGAGCTCGCCACCACCACGATTACGCGCCTCGAAGAGACGCTGCCGTGGTACAGCGAGATGCCCGCGGGGCGACGCAGTTCGATTGGACTCGTCGCCCAGAACGGCATTAGCTCGTTCATTCAGTGGTACGAAGATCCGGCAACAACACCGTGGATCGCGAGCGACGTGTTTAGCGCGGCTCCACGAGAGCTTCTTCGCAGCATTAGTTTGCAAGAAACGCTTCAATTGATTCGTGTGGTTGTCACTGTGGTCGAGGATCGCGTTGCTCCACGAAGCGAGCCGTTGCGTGAGGCGGTGCTGCACTACTCCCGTGACGTCGCCTTCGCTGCTGCAGATGTGTATGCACGCGCGGCCGAGGCGCGCGGGCTTTGGGATGCACGGCTCGAGGCACTCGTCGTCGACTCGATCCTCACCGGTGAGAGTGACGACGAGTTACCGAGTCGCATTGCGGCTCTTGGCTGGCACGGTGGCGGCGAAGCGGCGGTGCTCGTTGGCACGAGTGATCGCGCCGTCGATGTTGATCAGGTCAGGCGTACGGCGCGCCACTCTGGCGCCGATGTGTTGGTCGGGCTGCAGGGCAATCGACTCGTGCTCGTGCTTGGGCGAACGGAGCTCGACACGAAGGACCCGCAGGTGAGCGGCGAGCCGCTACCCTTCCTCGAAATCGCGAATCGTCTCGGTTCACACTTTGCTACCGGACCGCTCGTGCTCGGACCAACGGTCGATAACTTGGTCGAGGCTTCGCGCAGTGCACGTGCAGCGCTTGCAGGCATCGCGGTTGCTCGTTCATGGCGAGGATCATCCCGTCCTGTTGCCGCAGATGATCTGTTGCCCGAGCGCGCACTTGCTGGTGATGGACTTGCAAGGCGAAGCTTGATTGAGCAGATCTACGAGCCCCTCACCGAACAGTCGGGTGAGTTGCTCGAAACGATCTGGTGCTACGTCGATAATGGTCGATCGCTTGAAGCCACCGCCCGCGAGCTCTTTGGTGCACCCGAACACCGTGCGCTACCGGCTCAAGAAGGTCGGCGAGGTGATCGGCTGGAACCCGACAGGTGCCCGCGAGGCTCTCATTGTGCAGGCCGCGCTTATCGTGGGATCCATTGCGCAAAGTGGACGACGCAAAGCGTCGTCCAGAAAGTAAGTCTCTGTGCGTCGAACATGAAGCACAGATGTCACCAAACCCACGCAAAGCGTCGTCTAGAAAGTAAGTATGGTTACTTCGCACACGAAGAATCCACCCGAACTGGAATACGCAAGAGTTCAATAACACGGTTAGGCTCGTCGCCTCGCTACATCCCTCCCCCACCTATTAGAGCCTGTAGACAACGATTAGTCATTTATCTCGTCGTTTATATGCAGGTAGACGACCGATCATCTGAAAGACTGTACGACGTGATTGTTATTGCCTGCCCGGGACAGGGCTCACAAACGCCAGGGTTTCTGACCGAATGGTTGCAAGATCCCTCGGCGGTAGAGTTTCTCTCGATTGCTTCTGAGCGTTCGGGCGTTGACCTGATTGCACACGGAACTACTAGCGATGCAGATACGATTCGCGACACGAAGATCGCTCAGCCGCTGATCGTTGCTGCCAGCTTGGTTGCCTGGCGCGCACTTGGTGAGCGCGTGTCGCTCGATGGTGTTGGCGTCGCTGGTCACTCAGTGGGCGAGTTTGCGGCGGCTGCCGCTGCTGGTGTGCTTTCGGATGGTGACGCCCTGCAGCTCGTCGGCGTACGCGGTCGCGCGATGGCTGAGGCTGCTACCAGCGAGACAACCGGTATGAGTGCGGTCGTCGGTGGCGTCGAAGCAGACGTGCTTGCGCTTATTGCCGAACACGGACTTACTCCCGCAAACCGAAATGGTGGCGGTCAGATCGTTGCTGCTGGCACTCTGCCAGCTCTCGCAGCCCTTGCTGAGGCAGCACCGCGCGGCGCACGGGTTATTCCGCTGCAGGTTGCCGGCGCGTTTCACACGAACTATATGTCGAGCGCGGTCCCCGTGCTTCAGGAGTCGGCTGCCTCGGTCACCGCGACTGACCCGTCACGCACACTTTGGACGAACGCCGACGGAAGCGTAGTCGAGAGCGGGTCACGCTTTGTCGATCTGTTGGTCTCCCAGATTGCGAACCCGGTCCGCTGGGATTCCTGTATGGAGAGCTTCCAATCAGCTGGCATTACCGGCTTTATTGAACTGGCCCCGGCTGGTGCGCTCACTGGCATCGCAAAGCGCGGTCTCAAGGGTGTACCTACTGTTGCGGTGAAGACCCCGGCAGATCTCGACGCGGCTGTCGAGCTCATTTCTGGCGCTGGCGCCTAACAGGCAAGACCTAAGGAGCAATCATGGCAACTCTGATCCAACCCACAGGCCCAGCCCACACACGGATTCTTTCGATTGGTGCTGCTCGCGGCAACGTTGATGTGCCGAACGACGATGTCGTTGAGCTGATCGATTCGTCTGACGAGTGGATCAGGCAGCGCACCGGCATTATTTAGCGTCGCCGCGCAAGTGCAGACGTTGATGCTGTTGATTTGGCAGTGCAGGCGGGTGAGGAAGCCATCGTGCGCTCGGGCCTTGACCGCGCTGAGATTGATGGTGTCATCATTTCGACGATCTCCAATGTCGCAGTGACGCCGTCTATGGCCGCACTCGCGGCGCACCGCCTCGGGCTCACCCCTGCTGCCGCATTCGACATCTCTGCTGCCTGCGCTGGCTACACCTATGGTGTTGGCCAGGGTGATGTTCTGATTCGGGCTGGAATTTGCAAGAACGTGCTTGTTATTGGCGCTGAGAAGCTCTCAAATGTGATCGATCCAACAGATCGCTCCATCTCATTCTTGCTTGCTGACGGTGCGGGTGCGGTTGTCATCGGCCCAAGCGACCACCCAGGTATCGGCCCAACCGTGTGGGGCAGTGATGGTGAGAAGTGGGACACAATTCGTGTGACCTCAACGTTTGAGGAGTATCGGGCAAATCCCACCGAGGTGCCCTGGCCCACGCTCCGCCAAGACGGCCAGACTGTCTTTCGCTGGGCTGTTTGGGAGATGGCGAAGGTCGCTCGGGAGACCCTCAAGGCTTCAGGCCTCGAGCCGGGAGACCTTGCAGCGTTTATCCCCCACCAGGCGAACATGCGCATCATTGACGAATTCGCTAAGCAGCTCAAGCTGCCAGAATCTGTCATCGTGGCAAAAGACATCGAGATGCAAGGCAACACTTCTGCTGCTTCGATCCCCCTCGCCATGCACGCCCTACTCGAAGAGCATCCCGAGCTCTCGGGTGGTCTCGCGCTACAGATCGGCTTTGGTGCCGGACTTGTCTACGGCGCGCAGGTCGTAGAACTGCCGTAAGGCACACTGACTCACTAAACTCGTACAAGTCACCACTACCAAGGAGAACAATATGGCATTCAGCAATGACGAGATTCTGGCCGGACTTTCCGAGCTCATCAACGATGAGACCGGTATCGCTCCCGACGCCGTCGCACTCGACAAGTCTTTCACTGACGACCTCGACATCGACTCAATCTCGATGATGACCATCGTCGTCAACGCAGAAGAGAAGTTCGACGTGAAGATCCCCGACGAAGAGGTTAAGAACCTCAAGACCGTTGGCGACGCAGTGAGCTTCATCGCAGGCGCACAGGCCTAACTCACTCAGTGAGATGATGCTCCGAGGGCGAACTTTCTAGTTTGGCCTCGGAGCATCTCACACACTATTTCCCTTTTCCACTCCCAGTTCGTATACGGAGCGAGTCCATGAGCAAAAAGATCGTTGTCACCGGTATCGGTGCATCATCACCCATCGGCGGTACCGCCACCGAGAGCTGGGGAAGCGCTGCTTGCCGGCGAGTCAGGCGCTCACACGCTCGAGCAGGAGTGGGTAGAGAAGTACGAACTCCCAGTTACCTTCGCTGCAGAAGCCAAGGTGCGCCCCTCAGAAGTGTTGGAGCGTCAGGTCGCGAAGCGCCTTGACCCATCGAGTCAGTTTGCACTCGTAGCAGCGAAAGAAGCATTCGCTGACGCGGGATCCCCCGAACTCCCTGCCGAACGACTCGGTGTTGATTGGGCCACGGGCATTGGTGGACTCTGGTCGCTACTCGATGCTTGGGACACCCTGCGCGAAAAGGGCCCTCGTCGGGTCATGCCGCTGACGGTTCCCATGTTGATGCCGAACGCACCATCAGCTGCCGTGTCTATGCACTTTGAAGCACGCGCCTTCGCGCGCACAGTTGCTTCTGCTTGTGCTTCGAGCACCGAGGCACTCGTCAACGCCTACGAGCATTTGCAAGCAGGTCTCGCCGACGTCGTCATCGTTGGCGGTTCGGAAAGCGCCATTCACCCCGTGACGATCGCCTCCTTCAACTCGATGCAGGCACTCTCAAAGCGCAACGACTCCCCCGCTACCGCCTCACGCCCCTACGACATTGACCGCGATGGTTTCGTCATGGGCGAAGGAGCTGGCGCACTAGTCCTTGAAACTGAAGAGCACGCCCTCGCTCGTGGTGCCAAGATTTATGCGGAAGTTGCGGGGGCGGGATCACCGCTGATTCGTACCACATCACCGCTCCCGAACCCGAGGGCAAGGGCGCAAGCCGCGCAGTCCTGCTTGCACTTGAGCAGGCCGGCGCAACGCCTGAGGATGTAACACACATTAACGCGCACGCGACGTCTACCCCAGTTGGAGACATCGCGGAGTACACCGCACTGCTTCGTGTGTTTGGAGACCGAGTAAAGCAGATTCCGGTCACCGCAACTAAGGCAGCCACCGGCCACCTTCTTGGCGGAACCGGTGCACTCGAGGCGATCTTCACAGTGCTCGCCGTGAAGAACCGGTTGGCGCCACCCACGATCAACCTTGATAACCAGGATCCAGAGATCCCGCTGTCCGTCTCCGGACAGGCACAGCCGCTGGGTGACGGGCCGCAACTCGCGATCTCGAACAGCTTCGGCTTCGGGGTCATAACGCTGTAATCGCGATTCGTTCATACGACGGCTAATTCAGTAGCTGTTATCCTGCGCTGAGCCGCGGAAGAGCAAAGATCGTTGCATCGCCCTCTTCTGCGGCTCGGAATGGATCCAATTCGCGGTCCCATGCCACACCGAGTGCGCCTTGCAGGTTGTCCGCAAGCTGCGTCGCATCTCCCTGAGCACTATCAATTGCGCTGCGAACGACATCTTCGGTAAGCACACCATTCCCTGCGGCATCGACCTGAAGCCTGAATATGCCGAGTGAGGGCGTGTGCATCCACCTGCCGCCATCGCCGCAGGCACTTTGATCCTCGGTAATCTCAAATCGTAGTTGCTGCCAACCGAAGAGTGATGATGCAACCTCGGCAGCAGTACCCACAGGACCTCGCCAGGTTGCGATAGTCCGCATCATCCTGGGCATAAGTGGCTGGGGTTCCCAGTCAAGCTTGACGACCTTGCCAATTTCGCGAGCAAGTGCCCACTCGACATGTGGGACAAGTGCCTTCGGGCAAGAATGCACAAAAAGCACCCCCGTTGCGAATGAAGATTCAATTTGCGCAGACGTGGTGAATGTCGACATCGAGTGCTCCCTTCGGTTCGAAACGTCTTCCCCAACGTCGAACTACCAGTTGCGCTATGTCGAGATGAGTCTTTCACGTTTGCCCGAGATCGGCAAACAGCCGCCACTCAGGTAAGTTTGAGGGGTGAAACCGTTCCTCCTCATCACTACGCGCGACGATGAGCGCATTGCCGAAGAAGAGCACGCAGCGTATTGCACACTCACCGGGCTCCTTCCCGAAGATCTCGCCTGGATTCGCGTTGATCAACAACCTCTCGGCGAGGTGACGCTTGAAGATTTTTCGGGGATCATTCTGGCGGGCAGCCCATTTACAGTGAGTGAGCCGAACGACACCAAGTCGGCGAATGAACTCAGGGTTGAACGTGACCTTGCTGGGCTGCTCGACAGGGTCCTTGAACGTGATTTCCCGTTTCTTGGTATCTGTTATGGCATCGGCACGATTGGCACCCACCAGGGCGCGAAAGTAGATCGCACATTTGGTGAGAACACCCAGGCGACCAGAATCAGTCTGACACCCGAGGGTCTCGTCGACCCGCTCATGCGTGAGCTTCCACCCGAATTTGATGCGTTCGTTGGGCACAAGGAGGCCATCAGCGAGGTACCCGCGCACCTCGCGGTGCTCGCCAGCTCACCGACATGCCCAGTACAGGCGTTCAGGGTCGGCAATAACGTCTATGCAACTCAGTTTCACCCCGAGCTCGACGGCGCAGCGATGACCTCACGGATCCACGCGTACGTCGATCACGGATATTTTGACCCGGGTGAGGTTGACGCACTCATTGCGAGGATCCAGCAAGCCGATGTGCGTGCCTCTCAGATGGTGCTCTCACGCTTTACCGAGCAGTACTTACGAGCGGTGTAATTTCTTTACCCAAACTCTTCAAATCACCGCAGAATCGTTGGTTGCCGCGCACTGGTGTCCCGCGGGTGATCACTAGCTGGCTCCGTAGCGGCCGCTAGAAACTGTTCTGCCCAGTGGTGCACATCGTGAGAAAGTACACGCGATCGAAAGGCGCGCATCCGCACGGTTGCCTCTTCGGGCGAGAGCGAAAGCGCCTGCTTGAGTGTCTGCACCAGTTCACGGTGGTCGTTGGGGTCCACGGTGAGTGATTCAACCAATTCGTCTGCGGAGCCAGCCTCTCTGCTGAGCACGAGGACTCCGTGCTCGTCTCGCGGCTCAGCACAAATTCCTTCGCAACGAGATTCATTCCGTCTCGCAGCGGTGTGACGCACATGACGTCTGCCGCAAGATACAACTCGACAAGTTCGCTGGATGAGAATGGTTCAGGAAGTGTGATGATTGGTGAATAGTCCGCTCGCAGCAAATCGCTGCGGCACCCGCCGCACTGCAGCTCGGCACCCGAGTTCCATACTCTTCATATGCTGGCACGTCTTCCTTCGTAGGAGTAAGCACCTGTATTGTATATTGGTTTGCTGCCGGGTCCACCCAACCCTCGAGCAACTCCGCAAATGCTTCAACGCGTTCCAGGACACCCTTTGTATAGTCGAGTCTGTCCACGCTCAGTAGTATCTGTTGACTGCCGATCCATGTAACGGTCTCGGATCGAGGCAGCAGAGCATGTTTCTATCGCAGCACTGAGCGGTCGCGATAAATGGGGACACATCAATCAGATCGGAAACGCACGACTTCGGGTGTGTGCTCCCCCGCAAACAAGTTCAGTGCCGCTCTAGATTCGACGGCGTCTTGCTCTCGTTGCACGCCGTATCGGCGTCCCTGCAGCGCTCAGCCCTCGCAGCAATGCAGAAGCCCACGACCAGGTCTCAATATGTTCGGGGGCTGGGAATGGGATGTGAAAAGTACTGCGACGCGTAGGTCCGGTCCGCAGCTCACGCAGAGCTGGGACAAGGAGTAAGCGCAAGTTCATGCACCCAAATGAGTGCACCGCGCCCCGCGATCTCACTCACCCGCCTGGCAAAGGCCTGGTTTACTGCTTGGTAGGCTTCCCACCGACTATGAGAATGTAATTCAGTCAGACCGATGTGCGATCTCGGAGAGCCCATGGAATACGGGCCAAATGATTGGCAAAGCCCTTGTAATACAGGTCGTAAAGCTCAGAGACAGCATGGACGGGCACAAGCCGAATGCCGCCTAGCTGCTGGTCGGCTTCCGATGCGTCGTCATGCCAGCCAACCCAGCTGCAGCCCAGCTGATCAGCCACTGGCGTGACCGCGCTCACCAGGCCACCCGGCGACACAGCAAGCTCTGGCGAGCCGTCAGAGTTCTTAATCCAGGTGACAGGCAAGCGATTAGCGACAACAACAATTTCGGTTGTGATCATCGCGCCTCTTCTAAAGTGTGAAAATTTGGTCTGAAAAGTAATTTATGACCTAGTTAGGTTTCATTCCCATTTCCGGCCCGATCCTGATTCTCAAAAAGTTAAGGAATACGTCGTGATTTCTGAGCACTCGGCCACGGCCACCTCGAACACTCGCACCAAGCGGGCCTGGTGCCGGATCGCACTTTCAGCAGGAACCCTCGAACGTTCAATCAATCGATGTAACCGCTGCAGAATCAGCCGTCGCCGCGCTACACGCACTTGGCCACAACCCTAAGAGCGAGCAATTTGCGCTTACTCCGCAACGAGTTGTGAGAACTTTCGCGAACTCACCTCACCGACGCCGCTCAAGTCTAGCGTATCGATAACCCGGGCCATGTACGACGAGCCGGTAGTCATGGGAGACATTTCATTTGTATCAGTCTGTGAGCATCAGTACGCCTCCGTTTCGAGGCATCGCCCACGTCGGCTACGCACCTCAAGCACAGATCGTTGGGCTCTAGCCCTGGGCGCAGGTTGTAAAACATTTTGCACATGGTTTTCAGTTGCAGGAACGACTCACTACCCAAATTGCGAACTATCTCGCGACCCACCTTGGTACGCGTGGAGTCGGCGTCACAATGAGGCAGAACACACATGCGTGTCAACACGCGGCGTCCGCGCGCGTGGCACCTCGGCCGTAACCCAGGCGTTCCGAGGCGACCTCGCCTCTGATTCCAAACTTTCGTAGCCTTTTTGGCATATCAGCTGCAGAACCTAGATCTGAGTAGCACCCGTAGTCGCTGCCCGATGACATAACACAAATGATGAAAAAAGGAGAGAAAATGTCCGGAATGGTAATTATCGGCGGCGGCCTTGCTGGCGGTCGTGCTGCTCGAATGCTCCGTGAAGAGGGCTACCAGGGCCAGATCAGCATCATTGCAAGCGAGCCGCACTACCCGTATCAGCGGCCACCACTGTCCAAGGGGGTCATGCAAGGCTCGGAAGAGAATGAGAGTGTATTTCTCAAGCCTGACTCCTGGTACGGTGAACAGCACATCGACGTGCTCACCGGTGTCGCTGTAACGAAGATCAATCCCGCCTCGCACGAATTCACACTCGCTAATGGCTCCAACTGCCTACGAAAAGCTCCGCATTGCCACCGGATCGCGGGCCCGAACTCTGCCGATCGAAGGTCATGATCTCACGGGAGTCCATACGCTGCGCACCCTCGACGACGCCCTAGCTCTCAAAGCCATGCTCTCACAGGGCAACAAGAATTTGGTGCTCATCGGTTCCCGGATGATAGGGATGGAAAATGCGGCTTCTGCCCTGCGGACTTGGTAATAGCGTGACGATTCTCGAACGCGAAAGCGTTCCGCTTTCAGCGGTGCTGGGTGAAGAGCTCGGTAACACATTGAGGCAAGTGCATGAAAGCCACGGCGTCGTCTTCGCATGAATGCGAGTGTGGAGAAGATCGTGGGCACCTCTCATGTGGAGGGTGTGCTCGTAGATGGAGAAACCGTGCCAGCTGACCTCGTACTGGTGGAAGCGGCGCGATCCCAAACACCTGATCTAGCTGAGCAGGCCGGGACTTTGAGTAAAGAACGGAATTCTTGCTGACGCATCGCTTGCGACAAGTGCACCAGATATCTTTGCAGCCCTGGAGATGTTGCTAATGTGATGCACCCGGTTCTCGCGGAGCGCCTTCGCAGCGAGCACTGGTCGAATGCGATTAATCAAGGGGAAAAACCTGCCGCCCTCGCAATGCTTGGTCGGCCCGTTTCTTATATGAGATTCCGTACTTCTATACCGATCAATTCGATCTAGGTGTCGAACTTTCCGGGTATCCAAACCTCATGCGCGGTGCGAAAATTGTGGTGCGCGGAAGCCTCGCCGACCGCAAGTACATTGCGTTCTGGGTGCAGGACGGCAAGGTCGTTGCGGGTATGAACGTCAGTATTTGGGATGTCAACGAGACCGTAAAGCTCATTCGGAGCGAGAAGCAGATCGAAGAGGCTCGCCTCACCGACGGAGTCAGTCGCCCTCGAGAGCTTGGTTACGGCGTGATCGTTGATCCTCGAATTGATACCCCTCACCACAAACTCGGCGCAACGGAGGTAGATTTCCGCACCAAGGTGGCGGTTATGGCGATCATCAACCGTAGCACCGCACCGATTCCTTCTACGACAAGGGCGCAACTTTTGAGCTCTGATGCAGCAGTTCAGGCGGGCCGAGATGCGCTGGAAGCAGGAGCCGACCTACTCGACATTGGGGCGGGCGCGTAAAATTTGCCCCGGGGCCACAGCTCCCCGTTGATGAAGAGTGCGATCGTGTGGTGCCGTTTGTGCGCGAACTGGCGCCATATGGCCCGGTCAGCGTCGATACATTTCACCCCAGAGGTTGCGCGCCAAGCGATTCCGCAGGTGCTGCTGTAGTCAACGACACAACCGGCCTGCACGATCCAACCATGGCGAATGTCTAGTCGCCGATAGCGATGCGCTCCTGGTAATCGCACACAGCGTCGCCAAACCGAGAACCAAGCTCGTCGGGCCGACATACACGGAAGTGGTGAGTGAGGTGCTCAACTTCTTGCACGAACGAGTAGACCTCGCACTCAGTCGCGGAATTCGGTCCGAACAAATCATTGTTGACCCCGGGCACGATCTCAATAAAAACACGCTCCATACCCTTGAGATCACTAGACGACTCGAGGAGTTTGCTGGATTGGGCTACCCCCTTCTGGTTGCGCTCTCCAACAAAGACTTCATCGGAGAGAGCCTTAACCGAAGATCGACATGAGCGCCTCTCCGGATCCCTGTCGAGCGCAATTTGGTGTGCCACTCAAGGTGCCCGAATAGTACGTATACATAACGTCCCAGAGACAGTCGATGCGATTCGAATGTTCGAGACAATTGCAGGCTGGCGAGAGCCGAGCTACCTGCGCCACAATATGCCGGTAGCGTCGTAGGCTACTTGTCATGAAGGTCGAAGAGCAAGTCAGCGAAATCGATTGGTGGTCTGCGTACCCCCTGCCGAAGCCCGGCAATGGTTCACATGTGCGCATCAACTTCGTTTCGAGCGCAGACGGCTCAGTCACGATCGACGGCCGGAGTGGCGGTCTGGGCGGCACAAATGATCGCGCACTCATGAAGGTGCTTCGTACCCTCAGTGATGTGGTGATGGTCGGTGCGGGCACTGTGCGGTCCGAGGGGTATGGCGGCCTCAGCCTGCCAGATTCATTGCTTCAGCGGAGGGCGGGGCTCGGACTCTCTCAGGTTCCGAGAATCGCAATTGTGAGTGGGTCGCTCGACCTTTCCCCTGACATGTCTGTCTTTGCGAAGGCAGAAGTGCGTCCGATGGTCATCACCCATGCGGCAACGTCGCATGCTCAGCGTGACAGGTTGGCCAGAGTCGCTGACGTACTCGTCTGCGAGGACGAAGTCGACCTCGGTGCCGCGCTAGCGCAGCTTGCGAGTCTCGGGCTCCAGCGTGTTCTGTGTGAGGGCGGCCCAGGGCTCTTTGGCTCCCTGCTTGAGGCAAACCTTGTCGATGAAGTCTGCCTGACGATCTCTCCCTTATTCGTGGCAGGCTCTGGCGGCAGGATCGCGCACTCGAATGCCACCACTCCACGAAATTTTCGACCATTAAGCGTGATAACCGATAACCAAGGCTTCATATTCCTGCGGTATGTTCGCCCAGCCACGTAAACATTACCTAGCACCGCCACCTTCCGCGGGCACAACAAGTAACGCTTGAATGCGCCAAAGCTATGCAGGAGCAAGTAGGGCGTGCAAGGCCTGAACCCGCGACCGAAGGAAGAATCGTCCAGTGGTGAGGCTTCTAGAGACCCTCTTAAATTTTGATTTACCCGTGTGGTTGCCTCTTGCACCTTGCTCGTCCTGATAGGTCACACAACTTCACCAGCATCACGCTGAATACCCTGGAGGGTATGAGTAAGTTCTTTATTTCAGTTTAAAAGCATGTTCCCGCATCCCCCAGTGAAGTGTTTAGCTTCTCGCCACACCATCACTGCACCACTCATTTGATGGTTCCGGCACCGTAAAAGGCAGTACCGCGTTCACTGGGCGGTTGTACCTTCGGCGCAGAATTTGGGATGTACATGAAAATGGGTGCGAACTATTACAAGTCGCTCAATACGGTTACCGAGTTCGTGGAAGGTGAACGGATTGCCTGGGAACCGAAAGGGAACTATGTGTGGCGGTATCACCTTGCCCCTGTAACGGGTGGCACGCTTATTACCGAGGGGTGGGATGCACGCAGATCCCCGCGGCGCTTCATGATGGCGTTCTTGGTCTCCCTGCCCGGAACAAGAAAACAAATTGTTGCCACTCTTGAACGGTTGGCACAGCAATTTAATGCATGATGTTTGAGCCGGATGGCACCCGACAAAGGCTCCGGGTTCACATCGCATTGATTGTTCTCATGCCTGTGAAGTCGTTCCTGCCGCAGTCACCACACTCGTAGTTCACGGCGTCGCACTCTGGAATCCAAGCTGTACGTCTGGTGCGCTGGGCCAGATGTTCGGGTACCGTCAGACCATGGGACAACAGCAATACTTCTTCGACAACCTCGACGGGAAGGTTTGTCACCAGAAACGAGCCACCCAAAATATGTGTCGGTCGCTCCGAACTATTTCTGGAGTGAAGACGAAGACTGGTCACCGTTTGGTAATGATTCCGGCAATGACACGCTCAGGAATTTAGAGCAACATTTTGTTGCTGGTGGAGCTGACGAGAATGCTGCTGAGGTAGTGGCCTCTCAACTCATTGATTGGGGTCTTGTCCCGGAGGGCTTGTGGGAGAGCACGCAGGAAGAGATTGTTGCATGGCTCGATGCTGACGACATTGATGTCACCTATATCTTCAGCGAAGTGAACGCGTTCATTGCTGGGGCGTGTGGCCATTTCAAGATTTCGGGTCGCATCCATCCGACGCTCAACTTTTGGGCGGAGCGTGCCACGAGGGTGCTCGATAAGCATGTAGTTGATGAGTGGGGAGCACGTACACGCGGTTCCGAGCTTGGAAGATACAGTAATTACTGTCGAGATGTTCGAGCTGTTATCGGCGCTGCCGAGGCCTGAGATGCG
>JAUCCH010000114.1:0-20756 GCA_034676385.1 Leucobacter sp. | reverse complement strand
CTGTCGATCCAGCACCTCGAACAGCTTCTTGGGCAGTTGGAAGGTACCTCGTCGAACGTTGAGTTCCTGGCGGTGACCCAGCGTCAGCTTGACGCCTGATTGGCGGTACGAATATGTTCGAACAAGTAGAGGGGCTGCTCGCTGAACACGAGCAGCTGCAGGTAGAGCTTTCTGACCCTGCGTTGCATGCTGATGCTGCCAGGGCGAAGCGTGTCAATCGACGTTACGCCGAGCTAAACAAGATTAAGGTCGCGCACGAGAACTGGAAACAGCTTGGCGAGGACCTCGAGGCGGCGCGCGAACTTGCGAAAGAAGATGACAGCTTCGCAGAAGAGATTCCGTTGCTCGAAGAGCAGCTTGCGGAGGGACAGGAGCGGGTACGCCGACTCCTCATCCCGAGGGATCCCGATGACGCGATGTGATCCTCGAGATCAAGGGTGGCGAGGGTGGTGCCGAGTCGGCACTCTTCGGCGCTGACCTGCTGCGCATGTACATGCACTATGCAGAGAGCAAAGGTTGGAAGACCGAAATGCTCGAGGCTGACGAGAGTGATCTCGGCGGTTACAAGAACGTGCAGATCGCGATCAAGTCGAACGCGACAGACCCCTCGCAGGGGGTGTGGGCTCACCTCAAGTACGAGGGCGGTGTGCATCGTGTGCAGCGAGTACCTGTGACCGAGTCTCAGGGGCGAATTCATACGTCTACGACTGGCGTACTTGTGTACCCGGAAGCCGACGAGCCCGAAGAAGTTCAGATCGCACAGAATGACCTGAAGATTGACGTATACCGGTCTTCGGGTCCCGGCGGACAGTCTGTGAACACCACTGACTCTGCCGTGCGCATCACGCACATTCCGACTGGCATTGTTGTGGCCATGCAGAACGAGAAGTCGCAGCTGCAGAACCGCGAAGCGGGTATGCGTGTGCTGCGAGCTCGGCTGCTTGCTCGGATGCAAGAGGAAGCAGCAGCTGAGGCCTCTGCGCATCGTTCCAGCCAGATTCGCACGATGGACCGCTCAGAACGCATCCGCACGTACAACTTCCCGGAGAACCGAATCGCTGACCACCGTACGGGGTACAAGGCCTACAACCTTGATCACGTGATGAACGGCGCACTTGACGCCGTTGTCGAGTCATGCATTCGCGCAGACGAGGAAGAGCGGTTGAAGTCGCTCGGACAGTAGCTCAAGAAGCAAAGGGCTTCGAGGATCAACACTGCTGATCCTCGAAGCCCTTTGCCGTATCTACGCACTTGTCGGCGAGTAAGCAGACCCGTGCATCTACCGGCTTCCGCTGACGCCTAGTAGTAAGGCAGGAAGTTCACGAAGAAGTTGCCAACCATCGAGGAGAAGAACGCGAGAGCGCCCGAGCCTGCTGCGCCGAGCGCTGCGTATGCCGCCCAGCGCCCGCGTGGCTGGTCTTTCTTCTTGAGGGCGAGAATCGCGAGGATCGCGGTTGCGATGATGAAGAACCAGGAGATGGCGCCGGTGACAAGGCCGATGACCGCGTGCGCATCGGCCATGAGGAGGCCGCGGATGATGAACGGGTCTATGAAGCTTGCGATCGAGCCTGCGGCGGCTACGATCAGTGCGGCATAGGCGAGCTTGTTCGTGGGATCCCCGGTGTGGCTCGCCGGGTGCGCGGCCATCGGGTGCGCGTACGCCTGTTGTGCTTGTGCTTGTGCTTGTGCTTGTGCCTGTGGGTGTGGGTAACCTTGCGCCGCTTGTGCCTGCGTTGTTGGCTGTGGGTGCAGCTGTGCTGCTGCATCGGTCAGGGGTGTGTTGGCAGCTCCCGGAGCTTCCATGGAAACGGCGTGCGAGGTAGCGCCAGGTGCATGTTCGTGCGCCATAACGGCAGGCATGAACTCTGGGTGATCTTGAGCAATACGAGTGAGCTCTTCGGTAGTGGTTTCTGGCCGGTGGACGGCGGCCCAATCTGCCTGGCGTTGCTGTTCGGTCACGTGATTATCCTTACCTTGGCCGCTCGAGGGACTGGCTGCGAGCGAGATGCGCCAATTCTATTGGTGGGTTTGCCGATTGTGGCACTCGGCTTCAGTTTCTGTGTACCCGTCAGAGTCACTATTCATTCCATCTCAGTCAGAGGCGTATGAAATGCTGCCTCGCATGAGAATCCAACATCTAATAGGTCTCTCATCGAGATGAGTGGGGCACTTGATGCTGCTTCCTTTCGATGAAAGCAACCTCAAGTGCCCCTTTGTTTACTGAACAATGAAACTGTCGCTGCGGGAACGTTGGATCCTGGCAAAGAAAACGCCCGTCTCGCACCGAGTTTGCTCGGTGCGAGACGGGCGTGATCCTTTTCGAAGAAATGAAACGCTTAGATCTTCGAGGAGGCGTCCTTCAGTACGCTGCGCAGGATGCCACCGATCTCAGCGAACTCTGCCGGACCAATGGTCAGCGGCGGAGCGAGCTGGATGACGGGGTCTCCACGGTCGTCAGCGCGGCAGTAGAGGCCGGCTTCCCAGAGCGCGGGGGAGAGGTAATCACGCAGCAGGCGATCGCTCTCTTCTGCGGTAAAGGTCTCCTTGGTGGCCTTGTCCTTGACGAGCTCGATGCCGAAGAAGTAGCCTTCGCCGCGCACGTCACCGACGATGTCGATATCGAGCAGCTTCTCGAGTTCTGCGCGGAACAGGGGGCTGTTCTCGCGGACGCGGCCGTTGAGATCCTCTTCCTCGAAAATATCGAGGTTTGCCAGTGCAGCGGCCGCAGCAGCTGGGTGACCGCCGAAAGTGAAGCCGTGGTAGAAGGTGTGCTCGGTTGAGTTGAATGGCTCCGAGACCTTGTCAGCGACAAGCATTGCGCCGAGGGGAACGTAGCCCGAGGTGATGCCCTTTGCAGAGGTGATGATGTCAGGCTCGTAACCGAGTGCCTTCGACGCGAAGAACTCGCCGACGCGGCCGTAGGCACAAATGACCTCGTCTGACACGAGCAGTACGTCGTACTGATCGCAGATCTCACGTACGCGCTTGAAGTAGCCCGGGGGCGGCGGGAAGCATCCACCAGAGTTTTGTACCGGCTCGAGGAACACCGCGGCGACGGTCTCAGGACCCTCGAAGAGGATTGCTTCTTCGATGCGGTTCGCAGCCCACTGGCCGAATGCCTCGAGATCGGTGGGAGCACCCATCTCTTCTGCGCGGTAGTGGTTCGTGTTCGGAACTCGGTGGCCACCCGGGGTCAGCGGCTCGTAGAACTTCTTCATGTCGGGAATGCCGGTGATCGCCAGGGCGCCCTGGGGGGTGCCGTGGTACGCGACCGAGCGCGAGATCACCTTGTGCTTCATGGGCTGGCCCTTGATCTTCCAGAAGTGCTTGGCCAGCTTGAACGCCGACTCAACAGCTTCGCCACCACCGGTGGTGAAGAAGACCTTGTTCATCTCGCCGGGAGCATATGAAGCGAGGCGCTCCGAAAGCTCAATAGCGGCGGGGTGCGCGTAGGACCAGAGCGGCATAAAGTCGAGCTGCTTCATCTGCTTGGCAGCAGCCTCAACGATGCGGTCGCGGCCGTGGCCAGCGTTTACGACGAAGAGACCCGCGAGGCCGTCGAAGTACTTTTTGCCAGCGGCGTCGTAGATGTGGTGGCCTTCGCCACGGACGATAACGGGGATACCGTCATCGAGGACCTTGCGATTAGTGAAGTGCGGCCACATGTGCTTCCTGGCCGAAGCCTGGAGAGCTGCGGTGTCGACCGCTGCAGTTGGATCGAAAGACATGGTTATCGTGTTCCCCAGTCGTATTTCTGTTTCTTGAGTTGCAGGTACACAAACGTTTCCGTACTTGCCACGCCCTCAACACACCGAATCTTGTCGTTCAGTAGTTCGATGAGCGCTTCGTCGTCTTCACAGACGAGCTCAGCGAGAATGTCGAAGGAGCCAGCGCTAAGCACCACATACGCAACCTCAGACATGTCACTGAGACGGTCGGCGACGACCCTGGTGTCGCCAGAAACACGAACGCCGATCATGGCCTGGCGGTTGAAGCCCAGGCTCATAGGGTCGGTCACTGCAACAATCTGCATGACCCCGGCGTCGGTGAGCTTTTGTACCCGCTGGCGGACGGCGGCCTCGCTGAAGCCGACTGCCTTGCCGATTTCGGCGTACGAACGGCGGCCATCGAGCTGAAGTTGCTCGATGATTGCTTTTGACGTCGCGTCGAGCGACGGCAGGGTTCGTGTGCTCACATTACAGATCATCTCACTGAAGTAACCCGGCCGCAACTGCTAATTCCGAAGCAAAGTGGGTGAAAGTGCTTCGAAATCAGTAGCGCCCATGTTGCTTGTGTAACTGTTTCGTCAAGATCCTGGTGATTTCAGTGTGTTCATGTTGTCATGCGTGGGGGTATTGTGACATATTCGAAACGACAGACTTTGGCGATGATGCCTGGCACCTCGTCTTGAAGTCAAAGAAACCTGACTATTTCAAGGAGTTCATCATGGCGAGCCGTATGCCTGAAGATCCCATCGTTCGAAACATCGTGAACATGGTGCGCCAGCAGCAGTTCAACCGCCGCCAGTTGCTTCGCGGTGCCGCGGTCGCTGGTGCTGGCGCCGGTGCGCTCGGGCTTGCGGCCTGCAGCCCCGGGGGTTCTGGTGGTGGCGAAGCCGGAAGTATTGTCTGGGGAAACTGGACCTACTACCTTGACTTCAACGAAGAGACTGGCAGTTGGGACTCGCTAGATAACTTCACCGCGGAGACCGGTATTGCTGTGCAGTACATCGAAGACATCGATGACAACAACACGTTCTACGGCAAGATTAAGGATCAGCTCGCGCTTGATCAGCCAACCGGCTACGACGTGATTACCTTCACAGACTGGATGAACGCTCGGCTCATCGAGGCAAACCAGATACAAGAGTTTGATTACGCTAATCTGCCGAACGTCACCAAGAATCTCGTAGATTCACAGTGGGATGCGCTCGATGCCGACCCCGGTCGCAAGCTCACGGTTCCGTGGCAGCTACCCGCGTCATGCTGGTTGTGGGACACCGAAGCAGTGCCGAACGGAATCAAGACGCTTGATGATTTCTTGCAACCTGACCTCAAGGGCAAAGTCGGTGTCTTGACCGAAATGCGCGACACTATGGGTTTGATCCTTGCAGGCCTGGGCTATGACCCAGCCGGGCAATGGGGCGATAAAGAGTGGGACGAGTCTATTCAGTGGCTCGATGACGCCATTCAAAGCGGCCAGATCAAGAACGTCAAGGGTAACTCGTACACGCAAGACCTTGAACGTGGTGACACACTCGCGGCAATGGTCTGGACTGGCGACGTGGTGATGATGAACGCCGAATCTCCAGAGGGTCCCCGATGGACAATCGAGGTGCCCGAATCGGGCGGAATGATTGCTGCAGACTCGTTCACGGTACCTAACGGCACGACTGCGGAAAGCAAAGCGCTTGTCGAAGAGATGATCAATTATTACTACGATCCAGTAGTGATGGCTCAGGTCGCTGACTACGTGACGTTCGTTCCTCCTGTGAAGGGCACTCAAGAGGCGATGCGAGACATCAATCCCGAGAACGCTGACAACCCGCTGATCTTCCCGAGCGAGCAAGATTGGGAGCGGCTGCATTCGTTCCGTACTCTGACCGCGGAAGAAGATAAAAAGTATTCCACTGAGTTCCAAAAGGTATTGGGGCTCTAATGGCGCAGGGTACCTTCGCAGAGGCTGGGGCAGACCTCGAGCTGGTCGGTATTCAGAAAAGGTTTCCGGGATTTACGGCAATCGAAAATATGGACCTCATTATTCCGGCGGGTTCGTTCTTCGCATTGCTCGGGCCTTCGGGCTGCGGTAAGACCACAACACTTCGGTTGGTTGCGGGGCTTGAAGACCCGACAGAGGGGAAGATTCTGCTTGGGGGGCGTGACGTCACCTCGCTGAAACCCCACAAGCGCCCCGTGAATACGGTCTTCCAGTCGTACGCACTGTTTCCGCACATGACGATCCTCGAGAACGTTGCGTTTGGTCTGCGACGACGCGGCATTGCCGACCCGGTGGGCAAAGCACACGAGGCATTGCAGCTGGTCGAGCTCGATCAGATGTCTGATCGCAAACCTGCGCAGCTGTCGGGTGGTCAGCAGCAGCGAGTTGCACTCGCTCGAGCTATCGTGAACCGACCAGCGCTGTTGCTGCTTGATGAGCCACTCGGAGCACTTGACCTCAAACTGCGCCGCCAGATGCAGTTCGAGCTTAAGCAAATCCAGCAAGAGGTGGGCCTCACCTTCTTACACGTCACTCACGATCAAGAGGAAGCCATGACCATGGCTGACACAGTCGCGGTGATGAACAAGGGTCGCATCGAGCAGATGGGTGCGCCAGAGGAACTCTACGAACTGCCGAAGACGGTGTTCGTGGCGAACTTCCTTGGCCAGTCCAACCTCTTCGTGGTCGATGTTGATGGTGGCAGCGATCAGGTCATCCACACGATTTCTCCAACGGGCAAGATCAGTGTGCCCCGACGTCGTAGCGAGCGCGATTCGGGCACCATTACGGTCGGAGTACGCCCCGAGAAGTTGCGCTTACACACAAGTGTTCCCACCGGGGATTCATCGATTAATGTGATTGGCCCAGGCCGCATCACAGATGTGTCGTTTATCGGTGTGAGCACACAATACGCGGTCGAGGTGCCCGGAGCTGGCCCGGTGCAGGTCTTTGCGCAGAACGTCGAAGCCGGACCTGCGGCAAAGCTCGGTGACGAAGTCTGGCTGAGCTGGTTGGTTGAGCACACTTTTGGGCTTGCTGACGATCGCCTGGAGACGGGGGCACTCACGACCGAGTTCTCGACCAGGGCGATCGCAACCCAGGCCGAGCTCGCTGGGTAGGGGCTGTCATGGCATTTACCGCTTTCTCGGCCAACGCAAAGGTCGTTGAACAGGCACCCCGGAAGCGCGGGTGGATTGCACTGCTGCTGCTCGCTCCGGGCATCGCCTATATGCTGCTCTTCTTTGTCGCACCATTCATCCAGTTGGCAATCACCTCTTTGCAGGCGCCAGCTGAGAGCGGAGGGATTGGCCAGTATGTAGCAGCCGTTGAGTTCTCGAACTACTGGGTAGCCATTCAGGAGTACTGGCCTCACATCCTGCGATCCTTCGCCTACTCACTCACCGCCACGGTCATCGGGTTGCTGATCAGCTATCCTCTGGCCTACCTGATCGGTGTGAAGGTGCGCCATCGACCAATGCTTCAGGGCATTCTGCTGATCCTCGTCGTTGCTCCGTTCTTCATCAGCTTCCTGCTGCGAACACTCGCTTGGAAGTCGATTCTGCCGAACGAGCTCATCGGAACCGACTTCTCAGTGATCTTCGGCCTCACCTACAACTTCATTCCGTTCATGGTGCTGCCGATGTTCGCTTCGCTGCAGGCGCTAGATCTTCGCCTGCTCGAAGCAGGCAGCGATCTGTACGGCTCTCCCGTGACTGTATTCCGGAAGATCACTCTGCCTTTGTCGATGCCTGGCATCGTTTCTGGCACGCTGTTGAGCTTCATCCCAATGTCCGGTGACTATGTGAATGCCTCGAGAGAGTTCTTGGGTGGTACCGGCACTGCAATGATCGGTAACGTCATCGAATCGAACTTCCTCCAGACACAGAACTACCCGATGGCGGCATCGCTTTCGATCATTCTGATGGTGATCATCTTGGTGATTGTCGCGACCTACGTTCGCAAGAGTGGTGCGGAGGATCTGCTGTGAAAAACTTCAGCCTCGGCAAAGCGTTCGTGCCCGTCGTCGGTGCGATTACGCTTATCTACCTACTGCTGCCGATCGCGCACGTCGTGCTGTTCTCGTTCAATGAGAAGCGTGGCCGCAACAACATCATCTGGAACGGGTTTTCGCTCGAGAACTGGCAAAACCCCTGTGGTGCCCCGCAGGTGTGTACAGCGTTCACGAACAGCCTGTTTATTGGCGTGATTGCTACCGTCATTGCTACGGTACTCGGCACGATGATCGCCCTTGCGCTGGTTCGCTATAAGTTCAAGGGGCGCTCAACCGTGAGCCTTCTCCTCTTCACACCGATGGCAACTCCAGAGGTTGTGCTCGGTGCGGGCCTTGCGGCGCAGTTTCTGCTCGCAGGTGTCGAGAAGGGCATCGGCACGATCATCTTGGCTCACACCATGTTCTGTATTTCTTACGTGGCGGTCGCAGTTAAGGCGCGTGTAGCCTCGCTGAATCCTGCGATCGAAGAAGCAGGTAGAGACCTCTACGCATCCCCCGGGCAAGTGTTTTGGCGAATTACACTGCCAATGCTGACTCCGGGCATCATCGGTGCCGCACTGTTGAGCTTCGCGCTGTCGTTCGATGACTTCATCATCACGAACTTCAACGCTGGCACGTCAACGACGTTCCCGAAGTTCATCTATGTTTCTGCGCTGAAAGGTGTGCCGGCACAGGCAAACGTGTTGGCTTCGATCGTGTTCTTCGGAGCCCTTGCTCTGGTGATCATTGTGCAGATGGTCAATATCAACAAGCGGAAGAGACTGGCTCGATCCTAGGAAGAGTTGCCGGTCTGTGTGGTCGCCGGATCCTCGTCTAAGAACTGGACGCGGGTCCGGCGTGCTTCATTTCGGCGAGAACTTCTGTTCTTCGGGTCGAAGAGCGGCAGAGTGATGTTGCAGAGTGGGCCGATGAGAAGCGCAAAGGTGACTGTTCCGAGGCCGACGTTTCCTCCGAGGACCCACCCAATCGCCAGCACGGTGACTTCGACGGCCGTGCGCCCAACCCAGAGTGGTGTGCCGAAGCGGGCGTGAATGCCGGTCATGAGGCCGTCTCTTGGGCCAGGGCCAAGGTTCGCGCCGATGTAGATACCGCTTGCCACTGCGAGTAGGAGCAAGCCCGCCACGAAATACGCCACGCGGAGCCACAACGCCCCTGGTGAGGGGAGTAGCCATAGGCCGAGCTCAATGCCCGGACCTACCAGCAAGATATTGAGCACGGTGCCAAGGCCGGGCTTCTGACGCAACGGGATCCACAGCAGCAACACAAAGAGACCGATGATGTTTGTGAGTAGCCCAATGCTAAGGCCGGTGCGCACGGATATTCCCTGCGCAAATACCGTCCACGAGTCAACCCCAAGGGCTGCTTCGATCATAAAGGCGTCAGCTATGCCGTAGAGGAGCAAGCCTGGGATGAGTCGGGCGAGGCGAAGGATCATAGAGCCAGTCCACTTGAGATTGGACTGGTTGACAAGAAGCCAATTGGGTTAAGGTGGCCTTATGATCGTGCAGCGGCTTTCGGCTCGACGTCTGGTGCAGATGCTCGGCAACTGGCGCGGGCTCGGGCACAGTTACCTCGAACTCGCTTCGAGCATTGAATTGCTCGTGAGGGATGGCGCGCTTTCTCCGGGCACGGCGCTTCCGGCCGAACGGCCGCTCTCTGAACAGCTTTCGGTCAGTCGTACGACTGTCAGCGCTTGCTACCAGCGATTGCGCGAAACTGGCGTTGCCCTGACCAGGCAGGGATCTGGAACCGTGATTCGGGCACCGCGACCAGTAACTTCGGGTGGCCCGCTGGGTGGGAACGACGTCATGTTTGACCTTTCCATGGCCTGCCCTGAGCCGTGGGGAGGGCTTGCTGGCCTCAACGCCCGTGCGTTCGGCGAACACCCGGAAGCGTTCCTGACTACGGGCTATGACACACTGGGTCGCGCCGACCTTCGAGCCTCTATCGCCGAAAGGTATTCCAGGCGGGGTCTGCCAACTTCGCCGGATGAGATCATGGTGACGCTTGGAGCACAGCATGCGATCTTCTTGATCGCCCGCACGCTGCTCTCGAGGGGTGACAGAAGTTTGATCGAGTCGCCCAGTTACCCGCATGCTCGTGAGGCGCTTGTTGCGACTGGAGCGCTCGTGGCGGATCTGCCAGTGGCAGTTGAAGGGTATGACTCGGACACGGCGTCCGAGACAGCGAGGCGTACCTCGCCGAGGCTCACTTACCTGATTCCTGATCACCATAATCCGACCGGGCTGAGCATGCCTGACGACCTGCGCACCCGCCTGATATCCGAGCTGAGTGCGCAGGGTGGGTACATTATTGTCGACGAGACAACAGCGGAGCTCACACTTCACGAGACTCGGCTTGTGCTCCCATTTGCTGCGGCAGCAACGCAGGAACATGGGCAGGATCGCGTGCTGACAATCGGTTCACTGGGGAAGACGGTGTGGGGTGGCCTCCGGATTGGCTGGATCCGAGCCGCGCCCGAACTCATCGGCAGGCTTGAAGTGTCACGCCGAATTGGCGACCTTGGTACGGGCACTTGGGAACAAGTTCTCGCCAATCTTGCGCTCGAACAATACGAAGAGATCCTTGCCGACCGCACTCGTTCTCTCACCGAGCAGCATCGAGTGCTTTCTGAGCAGGTCGCAGCGAAGTTTCCGGCATGGCGCATCTCTGACGCGTCGGGGGGAGTCAGCGTCTGGGCTGACCTTGGTATCCAACGCAGCACTGCGCTCAGCAGGGAGTGCGCGCGGCTTGGGCTGAAACTGACGCCGGGGCCGCGGTTTGGAAGCCCGGGAGTATTCGAGAGGTTTGTTCGACTCCCATTTTCTGCTGATCCGGAGACGCTAGTTCAGGCCGCGCAGATCCCTCGAACAAGCCTGGGAAGCTGAGCCGAGGCTCGGAACGAATCCAGATCTTGAGGGTGCCGTAATTTGAGCTGAAACGAACGGTGCTTCTCGCGGAGTAAGCTTGACCCCATCATGCTCGATATCGATTTCAGCGCACGCATCCGCGCAATCCGTTCCACCTACGCCGACATCGCTGCGGTACTAGATATCACGCGTCTTGAGCGGGAGATCGGCGAGCTGGAAGAACAAGCCGCGGCTCCCGGTCTTTGGGACGACCCTGAGGCAGCTCAAAAGGTGACTAGTAGGCTCAGCCACCATAAATCACGCGTCACCAAGCTCCGCGGAGTGGAAGCACGTATTGATGATCTTGAAGTGCTTGTTGAGCTTGCTCGTGAAGCCGAGGATGAGGCGACCGAAGTCGAGGCAAGCCACGAGCTCGATGACATCGAGAAGATGATCTCTGCGCTTGAGGTGCAGACCATGCTCTCAGGCGAGTACGATGACCGTTCAGCGGTAGTCACCATCCGCTCAGGTGCTGGCGGTGACGACGCAACCGATTTTGCTGAAATGCTGCTGCGTATGTACATGCGGTGGGCAGAGGATCACGGATACCCGACCAAGCTGCTCGACACGAGTTATGCGGAGGGTGCAGGCATCAAGTCTGCGACGTTCGAGATTGACGCGCCATATGCGTTTGGTACGCTCTCGGTTGAGGCTGGCACGCATCGCTTAGCGAGGATTAGCCCTTTCGGTTCGGCTGACAAACGCCAGACGAGCTTCGCGGGTGTGGAAGTCATCCCCCTGCTCGAAGAAGCAACCACGATTGAAATTCCCGAAGCCGAAATGCGCGTCGATGTATACCGCTCATCGGGGCCCGGCGGTCAGTCGGTGAACACGACCGACTCGGCGGTGCGTTTGACGCACATTCCCACCGGCATCGTGGTGTCGATGCAGAACGAGAAGAGCCAGATTCAGAACCGGGCGGCCGCGATGCGCGTGTTGCAGACCCGATTGTTGCTGTTGCATCGCGAACAAGAAGCCGCAAAGAAGAAAGAGCTTGCGGGCTCCGTCACCGCGAGCTGGGGTGACCAGATCCGTTCGTACTTCCTCTACGGGCAGCAACTCGTAAAGGATCTGCGTACCGGGTACGAAAGCACCCAACCTGACTCGGTGTTCGACGGCGAGATCGACGGATTTATTGCTGCAGGGATCCGGTGGCGGTCGCTGAATAGCACCGGAAAATAGCGACTCGGTCGATTTGCTCGTCTGAGATTTTCACCAGTCCGGCGAACTGCAAGCTTTCAGCCGGGTGAATGAAGCCTGTGCGTCCGGCGTGCCGCCGGGGCACGCGTGAGATAGAGGCATAGTGTCGTTTCCGTCATGATCCTTTTCGAGAGCGTCAGTAAGAAGTACCGAGGCACAAAACGCCCGGCACTTGATCGGGTGAGCCTGAATATCGACCGGGGTGAATTTGTTTTCATCGTCGGTGCATCAGGCTCCGGTAAATCGAGCTGTCTGCGCCTTATTTTGCGCGAAGAACAGCCTTCCGCGGGGCACGTGCACGTGCTTGGCCACGACCTTGGCAAGATCTCAAACCGCAAGGTGCCATATTTCCGTCGAAACCTGGGTGTGGTCTTTCAGGACTTCCGTTTGCTCACGAATAAGACCGTGTATGACAACGTGGCCTTCTCTCTTCAGGTAATCGGGAAATCCCGCGGGTTCATTCAGGAGGCAGTGCCTGACGTGCTCGAGATGGTGGGGCTGGACGGCAAGTCCAAGCGTTTCCCACATGAGTTGTCCGGTGGTGAGCAACAGCGTGTTGCGATTGCACGCGCAATTGTGAATAAGCCTGCGGTCTTGCTCGCTGACGAGCCGACGGGAAACCTTGACCCGGCGACGAGTCTTGGCATCATGCAGCTACTTCGCGCGATTAATGCTTCGGGCACGACAGTTGTCATGGCGACTCACGAGGCAACTTTTGTAGACATCATGCAGCAGCGAGTGATCGAGCTCTCACAGGGTGTTATCGTACGAGACGAGCAGGCTGGTGGCTACGGCGAGACTGCGTCGATCGATTTGGGTAATCTTACCGAGGCTGGCGCGCAGGTACTTCGCACTAGCGAAGAGGTCGTCCGCGCAACTCTGAATGCAGAAGTTACACATCCGATCGAGGCCCCCTCGGATCCTGCGCCTCTGCAGCCCGAAGAGGCTGAATTTCTGGCGCAGACAGACACACCAAGTGCGCCGGCCACGAATCCGCCGGTAGTTTCGGATGCTTTCGCGACAGGCGGGGCAAACTACTCCGTCTCACCCATAGCGTCCGTTCCGGAACCATCCGCAAACGAAGAATCTTTCTTGCCGCCTGAGCTCGACCTCACCATTCGCACTGATAGCCCGGCTGGTGACCCGCAGAAGGTGAATCCGGTTGCGCCCCCAGGCAGTTATGCCGAAGCGCTCGGGTTGACGCCCGACGATCAGACAGATGTGGGGCCAGTACGATGAGGCTCGGACTTGTGCTCGGTGAGGTTTGGAGCGGGCTCCGCCGCAACCTCTCTGTGGTGATCTCGGTGATTCTGGTCACCTTTGTTTCGTTGACATTCGTCGGCGCCGCGATCCTCATTCAGCTGCAGGTGCAGCAGATGAAGACCTTCTGGTACGACCGTGCCCAGGTTGCCATTTACCTTTGTACGGATTTCGACCAGAGCGCGACCTGTGACGGGCAAGACGTTACTGAGGAGCAGATAGCCTCCGTTGAAGAAGCGCTGCAGTCGACTGGGCCTGCGCCGTACATTCAGGACTTCTTCTTCGTCGACCACGACCAGGCGTACACAGAGTTCCAGAAGCAATTCGAGGCAACCCGATCCTCGACATCACTAAACCTGAGCAGCTGAACCAGACGTTTTGGGTAAAGCTTGATGACCCGTCGCATTCCGCGATCATTCAAGAGACCTTCTCTGGTGTACCAGGGGTGCAAAGCGTCAGCGACCAGCGAAGCTTGCTGGATAGGATCTTCCTCTTCCTCGGCGTTGCCAGCTACACCGCGATTGCAATTGCGGGCCTCATGCTCGTTGCGGCGGTGTTGCTTATCTCGACAACTATTCGTTTGTCTGCTTTCTCGCGCCGTCGAGAGATTGGCATTATGCGACTTGTGGGTGCCTCGAACCGGTTCATCCAGACCCCATTCATTATTGAGGGCATAGTTGCGGCCCTGGTCGGGTCGGTGCTTGCCGGAGTTGCGTCCGTAGCGGTGGTGAAGTTCTTCGTGCAGGACTTCCTGGTGACAAATGTGCCGTTTACGAGCTACATCACCGTTGAGCAGTCTCTGATCGTGCCACCGATACTCGTTGGTCTAGGGATCGTGTTGAGTGCGATCGCGGCAAAGGTTGCGATCAGCAGGTATCTGCGCATCTAGCTAGGGCTCCGCAACGGTATGCTGGTGTGCATGCCTAAAGAGACGGGTCAAAAGCTGATCGCGTCGAACAAGAAGGCGCGGCACGATTACCTGATCCTCGATACGTACGAGGCGGGTCTCGTGCTCACCGGCAGCGAGGTCAAGTCGCTGCGTACGGGTCGCGCTTCACTTGTCGACGGATACGTGTTCATCGAGAACGGTGAAGCGTGGCTCGACGCTGCCTACATTCCCGAGTACCTGAATGGCTCGTGGACGAACCATGCACCGCGTCGCAAGCGCAAGTTGTTGCTGCACCGCCAGCAGATCGACAAACTTCACCAGAAGACCCGTGAGGGTGGCATGACGATTGTGCCGCTGAAGCTGTATTTCCTTGATGGTCGGGCGAAGGTTGAGATTGCGCTTGCCAAGGGCAAGAAGGAATACGACAAACGGCAGACGCTTCGAGAGAAGACGGACAAGCGCGAGGCTGATCGCGCCATCTCCGCCCGTAAGCATATGGGGGAGTGAGAATAAGAAACAGCCATTTCTGGCTGTTTCTCTCACTCCCCGAAACCGTCTCGGTTTCGGACTCACGATTCTGGACAGCCATTTCTGGCTGTTTCTCTCACTCCCCGAAACCGTCTCGGTTTCGGTCCCAGGGTGGAGAACAGCCATTTCTGGTGGTCTCTCTCACTCCACTAGTCGGATACTTGCCCAAGGTCGCTAAAGTCGCCAAGATCGGGCATCGGCGCGGGCATATCGAAGTCGGAGATATCGATATCGGTTACCTCGAAACCCGGATACCCAATTTCAGTGCGCTCTTTATTTTCCTTGATGATGCAGGCAAGCCGATTCGCCGGTCGCCCGCGACATTCGGATTGCGTCGTGCTAGTTGACGGTACGGTTTCAACGTAACTACCGATTGCGTCGTTCTCGTTTGGTAACACGGGGATATTGACAATATTTGTGGCGAGGATCGCCAGCGCAATACACCCGACAACCCCGCTGAGCAGCAGCCCGGCAATACCTGGTTTGCGATACATCTCGGGCAGTGGCACGGTGCCGGTCGGGAGATCCTCGAATATCTTCTTCTCTGTTCTACGCATTATTAGCACACCAATAAGCGGTGAGAGAACCATCGCGGCGAGAGCAATCATTCCGACTGGAGCTGCATCTTCTCTGCCCCCGCTCGAAAAATATGAAAGTATCACTGTGAGAAATAGAGCGCCGACGGTTCTGAGGATTACGCGTGCACGGAGGCTCCTGCGATAGTCAGCAATCCGCGAGAGGCTGTCGACATCGTTGCTGTATCCACCTGCACGCCGTGCGCTTTCGGAGAAACTATACTGCATCATTACTGACGCAGCGAGTGCTGCTCCTGCGGCAAGAGCAAGGCCAACGAGGATCCACCGAATTGCTACCGCGTCTCTCACGAATTCCGCACTGATTGAGCAGAGACCGACGGCCAACCAGGAGAACGCGGAGAGCGCTCGTCGAACCGTTGCGAATCGGGTTTCGCGCGTGACGAGCTTCTTAAATCCAGGGTTTATTTTGGAGGTCACCACGAAGTAGTTGAGCAGCCGCACGGCAGCAGCGATGAGCACGATCACTGTGCCAGCGAAAGGAGACCAGACAGTGCCTGATTCTCGGAAACTGATGGTGAAGGTCACCGTAATACCAGCGATGAATCCGATCGGAACATCGGTGAGGAGTGCATGTTCGTACCAGAGACCGGAGAAGAGCTTGCGTCGAGCGTCGCGATGTTGAGGTTCGAGCAACAGGATCTTGTTCGCCTCAGCCATAGCGACCGCCTCCCTGGTGGCGACGTCGAACCTGCTAGTAGGGCGCGCGGCTGCCGTGGCGAGGTCTGCTCGAAGCGCGAGGAGTTCGATACTTTCTGGCGCGAACGAGAGGCCGCGGTCTAAGTAATATTGGGCGAGGTCGATCTTGCCGAGAGTCCACGCGATGTTCGATGCCCGTCGAAGCCCATCCGGGTCTTCCGGACTGAGTGCGAGCCCGGTGTCGACGTGAGCCTCTGCGAGTGCACGCCGGCGTTTCTTCTGGGTTCTATCACCGAGGTTTGAAGCGAGAATCTGTGCATACAGGAAGTGCAGCGTCGAATACTCGGGAGCGAGTTCAAGCCCGCGTGTCAGGGATCCTTCGGCAGCTGCAGCGTCTCCAACGCCATTCTGGGCAACCGAAAGCTGCACCAGAGCCTCGACCAGGTCGGGCTGGAAGTAGAGCGCCGCATTTGCTGCCTCGAGCGCAGCAGCGCTGCGACCGAGGCAGTTGAGCAGCCAAGCGCGTTGCGCCAGGACCATGGGGTGTTCTGGGGTCAGGGAAAGCGCCTCGTCGACGAGGGCCAGCGCGTCTTCGTTTCGGCCGTTTGCCGCGAGAAGCTCAGACTGCTGCAGAAACGCATTAACTTTCTGCTCGAGGGCCCCTTCGCTCAACGTTTCAACTTCTTGTGCTTATACTTTTGTTCTGCCTCAAGGTAGCTCTTGAGATCGTCGTAGCGGCCGTCTGCGTTAGCGAAGTCAACGACGTTTCGTGCACTCTGCAGCCATGGTCCGGTGCTGGGTTTTACTTCGGACAGGGCGAATCGCAAGTCGTTCATGTCGATCGGGCGCAGTTCTCCGGTGCTGATTGAGTCGCTCATCGCACGTTCCGCAGCGGAGGCGACAAGGTGTGTCAGATCGGCGCCCGAGAATCCGTGGGTGGCTGCGACAGCCTCGTCGAGGTCGATGCCCGCGATGGGGCGATCCTTGAACGAATATTTGAGGATAGACGCGCGAGCTTCAGGGTCGGGCGCGGTCACGAGCACGATGCGATCGAAGCGACCGGGACGCAGGAGTGCGTTGTCGATATCCCACGGGTGGTTGGTGGCAGCGAGAATGAATACGCCGTCGTTATCGGAGCCAACGCCATCCATCTCCTGCAACATCTGGTTCACGACGTTGCGCATCCAGCCCATGTTGGAGTAGCCAGAGCGCTTGCCGCCGAGAGAATCAAGCTCGTCGATGAAGAGGACGCAGGGGGCGAGGTCTCGGGCGCGGTTGAAGATGCGGTGGACGTTCTTCTCGCTTTCGCCCATGACGCCGTCGAGTATGTCGGCAATCGTGATACTCAGGAACTTTGCGTCAAGTTCACCAGCAATGGCGCGAGCGAGATAGGTTTTGCCTGTGCCGGGAGGTCCGTAGAGCAGGAGGCCACCGCGCAGGCTCTTGCCGTACGCCTTCGCGATCTCGGGGTTGCGCATGGGTTCGAGAAACGCGAGGCGAAGGCGATTCTTGACCTGTTCGAGCCCGCCGACGTCGGCAAGGGTGACGCGCACCGGCTCGGGTTCTTCGAAGAACTTGGCGTCTTCGCCCTCACGGATAGTGATGAATCCATCTTCGTTGAGACCTGAATCTTCGGTGCTGTGAGTTGCATCGTTGTCTTCTGCCTCGGGCGTGTGAGTCGAAGACGCGGCGGCGTCTGTGGGCTCAAGTTTGGCGAAACCCGAGCCGTCGGTGACGAAGGGCGGGGCAATGTCCACTCCCACTTCGCGCTCGAGTTTGGCCCAGTCGACGCCGTCTGTCTCCATTGGGAGACGTTGCAGTTCAGTAGGCCGTGTCTCCGTGGTAGCGGGTGCGGCCTCAGCGGTTCTTCCTTCAGAGCTTGCCTCAGGGGTAGCTTCGCCAGAGTGGTCAGCAACTTCCTGAGCGGCCGGGGCTAGGCCACCGAGTGCCCGGCGCAGGAGTTCCTGCGCCTTTGGATTCGTGGGATCTTGGCCGAGGATTGTGCCGAGTTCAGAGATCGCACGATCCGCCTGCCCGTCGTCCAGCAGCAGTTCTGCGAGATGGAGGCGAATCGGTGTTGCCTGGGGATTCGCCCGCAAGGCTTCGGAGAGGGAAGTAATGAGCTCTGACAAGGCGGCGCCCCTTTTGTAGTGAATGCTTGTTCTATTATTCCTGCTTTGGTGCGAGCCTGGATTCAAGGCTGTCTAAAGCTTGGCATTTAGCTGAGTACGACATATGCTGACTGTGCAATAGTTAGAAACGTTGTTCATATAGTGAACAAGCGTGGCGGTCGGGGTTTCGATCCGCTCACACCGCAGTGAGGAGAAATCTTGCAGTTCCACCACCACGGTTATGTATCCACCGACCCCCGGGTGCTGCCCGCAGCTGGCGTCGGGATCAACCGACCCGATGAGCTTCCAGACGATGTAGATGTGCTGATCGTCGGATCTGGCCCCGCTGGAATTGCCGCACACGCGCAACTCGCGATGTTTGCTGGGGTGACGACCCGCATCGTTGAAGCGACGCGACGGGCGCTTGGTACTCGGACAGGCTGACGGCATTCAAGCCCGCAGCGTCGAGACATTCCAAGCTTTTGGCTTCGCCCCGCAGATCATTCAAGAGGCATATCAGATCACGGAGACCGCGTTTTGGAACCCCGATCCCGCGAACCCATCGAATATCATCAAGACCGATACGACGCCTGATGATCCTCAGGGCATCAGTGAGTTTCCGCACCTCATCGTGAACCAGGCCCGCGTAATCGACTACTTCGCGGAGTACGCGAGGCGCGCCCCAACGCGCGGAGACGTTGACTACGGGTGGGAGTAGTGGGCCTAGAGGTCACGGGGGAAGGAGAATACCCCGTCAACGTCACTCTGCGCCGGGTCAGCGGCCACACAGGTGCCGGGATTAATTTGGACTCCGGTCACGTCAGTGAGGGTGAAACTCGAGTGATCCGTGCCAAATATGTGATCGGCGCTGACGGTGCCCGGTCGGCCGTGCGCGCCTCGATTGGGGGATCACTCCGTGGAAACCAGTCCGACCACGCGTGGGGCGTGATGGACGTGCTACCGGTCACTGACTTTCCCGATATCCGCAAGAAGTGCATCATCCACAGTGAGGCCGGCAGTATTCTGCACATCCCGCGGGAGGGTAACCACCTCTGTCGCATCTATGTTGACCTTGGCGAGGTGAATGAGGATGACGGGCACAAAGTCCGAAATACTCCGGTTGAGGCGGTCATCGAACGCGCAAACGCGATCATGCACCCCTACACCCTTGACGTCAAGAACGTCGCGTGGAGTAGTGTAGCCGAGGTTGCCCACCGTCTCACCGATCGATTCGATGACGAGGCCACCTCGCCTGACGGGAAGGCCCGCGTCTTTCTGCTCGGTGATGCTTGCCACACCCACAGTGCGAAGGCTGGCCAGGGCATGAACGTATCGATGCAGGACGGCTGGAACGTCGCTTGGAAGCTTGGCTACGTGCTTACGGGGATGGCAGATGATGAGCTTCTCGGAACGTACAGCGACGAGCGGCAGGTAACTGCGAAGAACCTCATCGACTTTGACCTTGAATGGTCAACGCTGATGGCTAAGAAGCCAGAAGAGTTCGAGCTCACCCTGCGAAGTGGCTGACTTCTTCGTTCGGACTGCGGAATTCCCTGCGGGTTTCATGACCGAATATGAACCCTCGATCGTGACTTCGCAGCACGTTCGACAACCTGCGCGTGGGGTTCCACCCTCGGCAAGCGATTCAAGTCGGTCCGCACCGTGCGCATCGCCGATGCAGTTGAGGTGCACCTAGGCCACCACCACCGTGCGGATGGGCGCTTCCGTGTGTACGCCTTCGCTGACACCGACCGCACCGCACTGAATGAGTGGGCAGCGTGGATGACGGAGAGTGAGAACTCACCGATTCAGCGCTTCACCCCGAGTGGCGTGGATATCGATACGGTGTTCGACGTGAAGGCCGTGTACCGGCGAGCACCACGACGTTGCCATCGAGACGGTGCCGAAGGTGTTCCTGCCCGCGAGCGGCCCGTTTGGGCTGCCAGACTACGAGAAAATTTATGCGGCGATCAGTGAAGACGACATTTTTGGGCAGCGCGGCATCAGCCGTGACGGCGCAATCGTGGTGGTGCGCCCCCGACCAGCTATGCTCGCACGTGCTCCCTCACCGCACGGGAAGAACTTACCGAGTTCTTTTGGGCAGTTCTACTACCACAAGAGTAGACTGCGCGCTACCTCGCGGACGAGCCACGGCTCAAACTTCCTGGATGCCCTAGGCTCCTAAGACAGGGCCATTTATCCATAGGAGCAATAGCAATGGTGTATCGCGTCAAAGGTGTAGTCGTGCGGGAAAAGAACGCACCCGGCGACTCTGAGACAATCGTCATCCCAGACCCGGGCCCAGGTGAGGCCATCGTTGACATCATCTCGTGTGGCGTGTGCCACACTGATCTGCACTATCAGCAGGGTGGCATCAACGATGACCGTTTTTGCTCGGGCACGAGATGGACGGGGCGCGTCTCGGCTCTCGGCGCGGGGGTCACGGAGATCGCGGGAGTGGGGGATCGCGTGATCCTGAACTGGCGCGCCGTATGTGGGCAGTGCCGCGCGTGTGCGAAGGGTCAGCCCCAGTACTGCTTCTGCGACGCACAACGCGAAGCAGAAGATGACTCTTGAAGATGGCGCGGGGCTTTTCGGCCGCACTCAGAATGGCTCGTTCGCCGAGAAGACGCTCGTCGCTGCCGGGCAGTGCACGAAGATTGATGAGGAGTCGGACGCGGCAGCCGTCGGTCTGCTTCACTGGGATCATGGCGGGCATCGGCGCGGCCATAGACACCCGGTGAGATCAAGCGCGGCGAATCTGTCACTGTGATCGGCTGCGGCGGCGTGGGAACGGCCGCGATCGCTGGCGCGCAACTTGCTGGTGCAACAACGATCATCGCGGTCGACATTGACGACGCAAAGCTCGAACAAGCGAAGCGCTTTCGCGGTGGTCAG
>JAUCCH010000113.1:0-15902 GCA_034676385.1 Leucobacter sp. | reverse complement strand
CCGACCCCGTCCGCTAAATACATCGCGGTAGAGGATGCCGGGCTGTGCGAAGTCGCTGTCGTCGGCGCGCAGGGTAGCTGCCGAACGAACGAGCTCGCCGTCCGACTCCCAGCTTGCCTCGACACCAGCGAGCGGATCAACCGCTGGTCCGCCTGCCGCACCGAACGAGTTCGGGTGGTAGAACGCGCTGTGATGCGGGCGGGAAGTGGTACTGCATGTTGCCCTGGTGCATGTAGTTGTTCGCCTCGGTGGCGCGCCGGCTGGTTGACTGGCAGCTGGTTGTAGTTGCCGCCGATGCGGTAGCGCTGTGCGTCAGGGTACGAGAACACGCGAGCCATCAGCATCTTGTCGGGCGAGATGCCGGTGCCTGGCACCTGGTTGCGGGGCGAGAATGCTGCCTGCTCGATTTCCGCGAAGAAGTTCTGCGGGTTGCGGTTCAGTGTGAAGGTGCCGACCTTGATGCGGGGGTAGTCCGCCTTCGGGAGGGTCTTCGTGAGGTCGAAGGGGTTGAAGCGGTAGGTCTTCGCGTCTTCGTACGGCATGACCTGCACGTAGACATCCCATGACGGGAAGTCGCCCTCAGCGATTGCGTTGAAGAGGTCGCGGCGGTAGTAGTCCGCGTCGCTGCCTGCGAGACGCTCAGCTTCTGCCGGGTCCATGTTGACGACACCCTGCTGCGAGATGAAGTGGTACTTCACCCAGAAGCGCTCGCCCGGCAGGCGTCGACGACGGTAGGTGTGTGAGCCGTAGCCATTGACGTGGCGCCACGACTTCGAGAGACCGCGGGGCCCCATGAGGTAGGTGACCTGGTGTGCGGACTCAGGCGAGAGGGTCCAGAAATCCCACTGCATGTCTGCGTCGCGCAGACCCGAGTCAGCAAGGCGCTTCTGCGAGTGGATGAAGTCAGGGAACTTGATGCCGTCGCGGATGAAGAAGGTCGGGTTGTTGTTGCCGACGATATCGAGGTTGCCCTCTTGGTCGTGTAGAAACGCAGTGCGAAACCACGCACGTCGCGCCAGGTATCGGGTGAGCCCTGCTCGCCAGCAACGGACGAGAAGCGCAGCAGCGTCTCGCTCTTTGCGCCAGGCTGGAAGGCTGCCGCGCGGGTGTACTTCGAAACATCTTGAGTGACGACGAACTCACCGATGTGCTGCCGCCCTTGGCGTGCGGGTTGCGCTCGGGCACACACGCTCGCGGTGGAATGAGGCGAGCTTCTCGACGAGGTAGCGGTCGTGCAGTACGGTGGGGCCGTTTGCGCCAACGGTGAGCGAGTGCTCATCGTTCGCGATCGGAGTACCGGTCTGAGTGGTTGTCAGCTTCTGTTCGGACATGCTGATCCTTTCATTGGGTGTTTGGTTGATGGAAGTTCTGATGTTTCCCGTGAAACTATTTGCGCTGTGCTGTGCTGTAGCGTCGGAGCTTGCTGAACCCTAGACGGTAGTGCTGTGGGCTTGCTCGCAATCGGTGCACACGCCGCGGAACGTAATTTGCTGCCTCGAGCAATCGCATGCCGTGCGAATGGCTGGGGGTGAGGCAGGGAGCCCCGCCGACCACACAGTCGACGTCTTCGATGCGATGGCAGTGGACGCACTGCACGTGGTGGTGATTGTCGCCCGTTCTGGTTTACAAGCCGGGCCGCGGCCGGCCTCGGGTGGTTTGATTATTCGGAGAACGCCGGCCCCTGTGAGGTCGTTCACGATGTTGTGGGTGGACTGCAGTGAGAGAGCTGGGCGCGAAGGCGCGAGCCCTAAGAAGACATCCGCCGCAGAGCTGTGGGGGTGAGCATCGAGGTGAGTGAGCACGGCAACACGGCCTCCAGTGACACGGAGGCCGTGTTGCTGAAGACGCTCTGCCCAGGCGGCAGTCGTAGTCGAAGAGGTCACATACAACAGGATACACTATTTTGAATCACTCAAAATAGAGATTCTTGATTTCTGGAGACTCACAAGCGGATCTTTACTCTAATACGGCGGGAAGAATCGTGCCCTGGTCAACCCGCCCCCGAGGTAATCGGGGTCAAATCAGCAGGCTGCTGACCCGCTGCCCGCCCTGCAAGAACCGATTTGGATTCATAAACTCAGCGCCGGGTACGGGGGCATCGCTCACTGCAAGCTGCGCCGCGATCGCACCAAATGCCGGGGCAAGCTTGAACCCGTGGCCCGAAAGCCCAACTGCAGAGACCACACCATCAAGACCGGCAACTCGCCCAAGCATTGCGGTGCCATCGGCTGTGTAGCCGTCAGCGCATGTAGCAGTGCGGACGGGCCGAGGGTCAAGGCCGGGCATGTACTTCTCAACGTATGAAACTACCGTGTCAAGATACTCCGGGAGCACTTCAAACGGGTGGTCGTATGAAGGGGTTTCATCCAGGTAGACGCTCCCGGCGACCTTTATGCTCCAGCCATCTGCTGAGGGGAAGCCGTAGAAGCTAGCGTCAGACTCGTAGCGAAGGAAGATCTGCTGCTGATGTTCCGCGTAGGCTTTCGGGTCAAGGATCGGAAACCAGGTGAGCACTTGCGGCTTAATGGCGAGGTGGGTGTTCAGGCTCTCACAGAACACGCCGGCACCAGTGCCTGAGGCGATGATGACCCTCGGGGCAGTCACCGTCTCGTGGTCGGTATGAATGTGCCAGGTGTTACCAATCTGCTCAGCGCCAAGTACCTTTCGGTGTTCGAGGCCTCCTGCGCCGCGGCTGCGGGCGAGGGTGGTGGCGGCAAGAACTGCCTGTTCGCTCCGAACATACCCACTATTTGGGTCGAAGAAGGCCATGGTGTCGCTGTCTACGCGATGCAGGGGGAGCCGAGCACTCGCGTCTTCACCGGTGAGCAGCTGGTATTCCAGCCCCTGTTCTTCGCTTGACTGCAGGAGCTCCCTGAAGCCTGGGTGCGTGGGCTTGCTGATCGTGACACCACCGGTGATCTGCAGGAGATCCCTCCCGCTTTCTGTCTCGGAGCCGCTGCTGACAGCGTGCGTGATTGCAGCAGGAGTGGCATGTAGTGGCCACCCTCGCGGTAAATCATGCGGAATAGTCGCGATTCGCCCGCATAGCCGGAGAAGGGCCCCGGAACTGATTGATCGATTGCGATCACCCGGTGACCGCTCGAGGCGAGCTGCCAGGTGGCCATACTACCTACGGAACCTGCTCCGATGACGATGACATCGGCACTAGTTGTCATTCAATAACTCACGTTTCAGCGTTAGGGCAGCACCAGAGGTGTCGTGATGCGGTGGATCCATGAAGAGTTCATGCTCGGTATGTTGTAGCAGGTTTTCTACCAGAAGCGCCACGTGCTCGCCGCAGATCCGATAGAAAATCGAGGTTCCCTCCCTGCGAGTCGTTACCAAGCGGCCGTGCTTCAGTTTGGCAAGGTGCTGGATATGGCAGAACCGGACGCTCAAGCTGCGCCGCAATCTCACCCACCGAGAGCTCTGCGTCGGGGAGGAGTAACGAGCATCCTGAGGCGGGTACGGTCGGCGAGCAGCTGTGCGATATCTGCGGCGTGAAGCAGTTCGACGCCGGTGGGGAGTCGACGTTCGGGGCTGTGGGTTGGAGCTCCCATGAGGACACCTTTCCGCGCAACGAGTTTGGGTATGTTCTATTCTGGCGCATCCATCGTGTGAAGTGTCGGTGCTTCCTGAGGCTCGTTTGGTGTTGCCTGTGTCTCAGAGTGCTCACCGGTTGTGCGCCATGACCGCGCGGCAAAGAGCAGGGTGATGGCAGCCACGGTGACCAGGAGGGAAGGTCATTGGACCGTAGCCGAGAAGGGGCGCGCCCCAGCCAGCGAGGGGGTAGGTGAGGAGCCACCACCCGTGTGCAATAGAGAATCGTGCGGCGAATACGTGTGGGAGGTCGGCGTCTGAGGTGGAGTCGCGTACAACGCGCCCCATCGGAGAGATGACGGCGGAGTTGCCGATGCCGCCTACGAACCATAGCGCGAGGAGCCAGGTGAGTGTAGATCCCGGGGGAGTGAACGAAAGTACTGGGAAAATAAGGCTCATTGCTCCGATCACTACGAGCAAGCCCGTAAGCATGTACCGGCGGGGGCCGAAGCGTTCGATGAGTCGCGGCATGAGAACTGCTGAGAGGATCGAGCCAACGCCGAAGGCTGCCAGTAACGTGGTGCTATCAGCCGCCGAGCCGCCGATCCCCGTCATAACGAGGGGGATGGTGAGTGCCATCGGAATCGCGCCAACAAAAGCGAGCGCAAGATCGAGCAGAATCGTGGCACGAAGTGCAGGCGTGGCAAACATGCGACGTGCCCCGCGAGTGAACTCATTTTGGGTAGGTTCGTCGTCGATAACCTGCTTCGGGATCACGGCTGACACGATGAGCGCGCCCGAGGCGAGGAACCCGGCGGCGGTGCCGAAAAAGAGCGTGGAGGAGGTTGCGACGACGAGGATAAGGGCTGCGAGGGCGGGGGAGAGGAGCGCCTCGAGGTCGTATGCCAGGCGACTGAGTGCAAGCGCGCCCGTGTATTCGCGCTGATCAGGAACGATCTGAGGAATTGTGGCCTGGAACGTGGGTGTGAAGAGGGCCGCAGAGGATTGCAGAACGACGATCAGGCCAATTGCTGTCGCAATATCAGTGACGAAGGGGAGTGCGACCGCGATAGCTGCGCGGCTGAGGTCAGTGGCCACAAGGAGGCGTTTCACACCAACGCGCCGGGCAATGGACGGGGCGAGCGGCCCGATGACGAGATATGTGAGCATCTTGATGCCAAGCAGTGTACCGATCAGTCCGGCGGCGTTATCGCCAGCGACGCCTACCACCAGCAGCCCAATTGCGATGGTGGAAAGCCCGGTTCCCAGTAGGGCAACTACGTGTGCGGCGAAGAGGTGACGGAAGGGCCTGTGGCGGAGAGCGGTGAACATAGGTCTATTATTGCGAACTTGCGCAAGTAGTCAAGTACCTGTTTTCCCGTTCGCGGAAACCCCATTATTTTTGTAATGCAGTGTTGCTGTTATGCAATGTGTTCGGTAGATTGTTGACAATCCGACCGAAGTGAGGTTACCCTCACCTAAGGAGCTTGCAACGGAGCAAGCACTGGAAAGCAAAGCCGCGGGGTGACAATGTACAGTCTGGAAGTTACGGACCTGAAGATTACGATCCGTGGTCGCACCATCGTGAAAGGTATTTCTTTCGCAGTGGGTCAAGGGCAGCGATACTGCCTGCTCGGTGAGTCGGGATCAGGAAAGTCCCTGACCGCCGCGGCGATCCTCGGCAGCCTGCCCCCGAATGCGGTAACCGAGGGCAGCATCAAGATTAACGGTATTGAGGTGCTCGGCGTACCCGCGCCAAAGCGTGCTGATGAGGCCAGGGTGGCGATGGTCTTCCAAGACTCCGCTGTCGCGCTGAACCCGCTCGTGCGAATTCGAGAGCAGATCATCGAGCCGCTACGCCGGCACAAGGGCCTCTCCAGGCCTGAGGCGTTGAAGGCTGTCGTTGAGCTCGCCGAGTCAGTGGGTCTGCCCGATCCTGAGGACCTCATCAATCGCTACCCGGCAGAGCTGTCGGGCGGCCAGCGCCAGCGCGTCTGTATCGCACTTGCATTAGCCTGCAACACCCGTTTAATGGTCGCCGATGAGCCAACCACCGCGCTTGATGTCGTGACACAGAAGCGGGTGCTCGACGTTCTGAAGAAATACACCGCCGGGAAACACACCCCCGCACTGCTATTCATCACACACGATTTTGCTGTGGCATCTGAACTGTGCAGCGATGCAATTGTCATGAAGGATGGCATTGTGGTTGAGCACGGGCAGGTGCACGATATTTTTGCCAGGCCAAATGATTCCTATACGAAGGAGCTCATTCGCGCGGCCCGGGCGGCGACCGTAGACCCCTACGTGCAGAAATTTAAGGCCGAGCTTGCCGACCTGCGAGTCCTCGAGGCTGCTATGGAGCCGACCAGAAAGACTTTCTACGAAATTCATGAGGTCAGCCGCGAGTATCTCATGCCGAGGAAGGGGCTCTTTGGCCCCCGGAATAGCAAAGTCGCTCTCTACTCAAGCAGTCTCACCATTGCCGAGGGTGAGCGTGTGGGTATTGTGGGCGTGTCTGGGTCGGGTAAGACAACCCTGCTGCAACTCATGCTTGCGCTCGATACCACCGATTCCGGTGCAGTGCTCTGTGAGGGCAAGGAGGTCGAGCCTGGTGAGGTACGCAAACTCAAGTGGTATCGCCGCAAGGTGCAGTATGTGCCACAGGATCCAGCATCGACGCTAGACCCGCTGATGACAGTGGAGAAGCTTGTTCGTGAGCCGCTCGTTCGCCTCGGTGTAGAGGGCAATCATGGCGAGATGATTCGTGAAGCGCTGAGATCGGTAAACCTGGATGAGAAGTTTCTTAGTCGGCGGGCAAATGAGCTCTCGGGCGGGCAAGCGCAGCGGCTTGCCATCGCCCGTGCGATCGCCACCAGACCAGCTTTCCTGCTTGCAGATGAGCCGGTCAGTGGCCTTGACCTGCCGATGAGAGAGGCCGTCGTTGGCCTCCTCCGAAAGGTTTCGGAGGAACACGGCACAGGGATTGTTGTAGTGTCGCACGACCTCTCGATGGTTGCGAGTCTGTGCGAACGAACCGTGGTTATGCACGCGGGCGAAATTGTGGAGGATCGTGACACAAAGCAAATGCTGATTGATCCTCATCATGAGCGCACCAAAGAACTCCTGGATGCGATCCCCACCCTGCACGTTCTCCCCGAGGGCGTAGACACACCGGTGTAGTCACACCGAGGCGAGAGGGAGCCAACGCACACCCATCGCCGACATCAGATTTGGATCTTTAGGAAGGAAAGCGAATGTCTCTCTCAACGCAAGCGGTACCCACTTTGCGGCGCGAACAGAAACGCAGAGCCTCGCTCTCAGGTACTTCGCGGGCGGCGATCATTTCTACGACCTCGCGCGTAGCCACCATCCTCAGTGTCATCTTCCTCCTCGGAATCTTGCCGCTGCTCTCCGGTCGGGACATTGCAGCTTCCGTGTTCCGCGCGCGCTATTCAGAAGGTGAGATGACCCCTGAAGTGCTCGAGGGCATTCGGCGTGAACTCGGGCTTGAAGGTGGCCCAGTCGGGGCATTCGTCGTGTGGTTCGGAAATGCTATCCAGGGTGACCTCGGCAACTCGTGGATCACGCGCAAGCCGGTGCTCCCTGAAATGCTCCAGGCGCTCGGCAACTCGCTGACGCTTATGATCGCCTCACTCGTCGTCGGTGTGGTGCTCGGGGCGATCCTCACCATTCCAACCTTCCGTCGTGGTCTCAACGGGCGCTCAGACCGCACGGGTGGCGGTGTGGCGGCGCTGTTCACCGCACTACCTGAGTTCTTGCTCGCATCAGTACTTCTCGTAGTGTTTGCTGTGTGGCTTGGCTGGTTCCCACCCTTTGGTTGGAAGGGCCTCAACTACATGGTGCTGCCAGCCCTCTCGATGGGTCTGCCCACGGGTGGGTTCCTCGGCCGACTCCTCAGCGACGCGTTAGCAAGTACATTTAGTGAGAGATGGGTGGCCACCTGGCAGGTTGCCGGGTACTCGAAGACCCGTATTGTCCTTGCTGCGATTCGCCGGACACTGCCCGGCGTAACCGCGCCAATGTCCCTGATCCTCGTCGGTATCACCGCTGGTGCGGTGGTAATCGAGCAGGTCTATGCGATCCCGGGGATCGGTCGCGCAGCGCTGGCTGCTGCACAATCACAAGATCTGCCGAGGCTCCAGGCCGCGGTGATCTTACTGATGCTGCTTGCTGTCATCCTCGGTATTGGCGCCACACTGCTTCGCAGGCTCCTGCTTGGCCCGGCGATTCGCTCGAGCTCGATGCCCGCGGCGGTGCCGAAGACACCAAGTTCAAAGTGGGCGCTCGTGTTACCGGCAACGATGCTGGTAATACTGCTCGTCGTGATTTTCGCGGGGCTGCCCCGCGACCCCTTTGCGCTTGACTACACCAGGTTGCAACCACCCAGCTGGGAGCTGCCACTTGGGGCGGACGCAAGCGGGCGAGACGTACTTGCACGTATTTCGCATGGTGCAATGGCGACGATTGGTCTGGGCGCGCTAGTCGCAGCAATTTCACTGGTGCTCGGCCTCGTGATTGGCATGTTCCCGAACCTCGGAGCTGGCCCGATTGAGGTCACGAATGCGGCACCTACAATTCTTGCTGGCCTGATCATCGCCGGTGTGATGGGCCCCTCTGCTGCCGGGGCTGCGATCGCGGTGACGATTGTGAGTTGGGCACCTCTGGCCGCCCATACCTCGGCGCTCGTCGCAGAGGTGAAAGCGCAACCGCACGTGAAGATCGCACCCGTGCTCGGCGTGGGCAAAGCTCGTATGATGCTTCGCTACGTACTTCCGAGCGTGGTTGGGCCGGTGTTCCGTCACGCTTGCCTCCGCCTCCCCGGTATCGCTCTCGGGCTTGCCGCCCTCGGGTTTCTTGGTCTTGGTCCTCAGCCACCAGCATCAGACTGGGGCCTCGTGTTGGCGGAGGGCCTGCCATACGTGGAGCGCTCACCACTGGTGGTACTCGTGCCAGCGGGTGCACTGATCGCACTCTCCATATTTGCGGTTTCACTCTCCAGCCTTAGCGTCGACTTTCGGTTCCGTCGCAAGCCGAGGCACACGATGACACCGGATGACCCGCAGGGAACCCCCGTCTCGACCGCTGTGCGTACTGAGGTCATCACCGCTCCCGGCCTGCAATAGGCAACTCTTACCGAACTAATTCCATCCATTAATCCATCCATTAGGGTCATCGAGCCACACAGGCTCGATGACCCACACGAAAGGTACCAAGAGAATGCGTAACAAGTTCATGCGCAAAGCCTCCGTGGCTATCGCCCTCTCAGCAACCGCCGCACTCGCTTTGGCAGGGTGTGCAGGCGGGGCTACTAGCAGAGGGGGTGACGATTCGGGAGGTGACCGAATTCGGTTTGCAATGATGCAGCCACCCAAGGCCGCGCTCAACCCCTTCAGCGATGATGCATCGAAGCTCTCGCGTCTCTCAATCGGAGAAGGGCTTACCTCACTCAACGAACAGATTGAAGTGGAATCGGCGCTTGCAACCGAATGGGAGCAGGTAGATGACCTCACATGGAAGTTCACGCTGCGTGAGGGCGTCAAATTCCATGATGGAACGGACTTCAATGCGGAGGCCGTGAAGCACACACTCGACGCGGCCACTCAAGCAGCGACGCCGCCGCGTGTGCTGAACGGTGTTTCGATTTCGACGGAGATCACCGGGGACAACGAAATCACCATTACGACCGATGTTCCCGATCCTTTGCTTCTGAATCGCTTGGCGAACCCGCAACTCTCGATTCTTGCCGAGTCGGCATATGCCAGCGACGGCACAATCACCCCTGTCCAGACCGGCACTGGCCCGTTCGTGCTTACTGAGACAGACGGAACCACTGTGGCTACGCTTGATCGCTTCGAAGAGTACTGGGGCGACACGGCGGAGATCGCTGGTATTGATGTGTCATTTGTGCCGGATGGTGCGGCTCGAGCGGCTGCTCTGCGCTCGGGCGAATCAGACCTTGTCGAGACAATCCCGATCTCCCAGGCATCGCTTCTCGATCAGGAACAGGCGATCGAGGTCTCGAGCCCGCGCACAAACTACCTCACTCTGAACAACGAGACCGGTCCCTTTGCTGACCCAGCTGTCCGCGCAGCGGCACGTGAGGCCATCGACGTAGACGTACTGGTTGAAAACGTTTACGAGGGCCGTGCAGATGCAGCTGTCGGACTTCTTGGGCCCGCGGTGGACTGGGCTGCGAGCCTTCGTGGTGATGTATCGTCCAAGGCTGCTCCTGCTGCCATAGACGGAGTCGCTATTACCCTTGCGACCTACACCGACCGAGCCGAGAACCCGGAGATCGCAGTGCAGCTTCAGAAGCAGCTGGAGGATGCGGGCTTTGTAGTGACGCAGGACGTGCGTGAGTACGCCAATATGGAGGCAGACATGCTCTCGGGCGCCTTCGATGCGGTGATCGTGTCGCGCGGGACTCTGCTGGATACGGGTGACCCCCTTTCCTTCATGTCTGCTGACTTCACCTGTGAGGGTGGCTACAACATCGCACAGGCTTGCAACGCTGACGTTGACGCCTTGGTGGCTCAGAGCCTACTTGCTCCAGCCGGCCCCGAACGCCAGCAGGCAACGATGGACGTTGAAGCGGCCATTCTGCAGCTTGACATGGCCATACCGCTTGTCCATGAGCGTGTGATCTGGGGTAACGCTGGAACCTTCACCAATGTGGTTCTCGACCCACTGGAGCGCCGTGCGGTAACTCAGTACACCAAGGCTGCGAAGTAACTCGCTGACACACCTGGGGGTTCGGCCTTATACCGATGCGGTAAATCAGAGCCCCCGGGGGTGTCACTCAACAGAACACGAACCACCCCCTCCTCCACACACAAGAAAGCTACGGAGAACCCGAACGTGAAGATGCACTCATATTGGCTCGATACCGCAACCCCGAGCGGTGATTACAGCCAAACAGAGATACCCCGACAGGTAGATATTGCTGTTGTGGGGGGGCGGCTTCACCGGGCTCTCTGCCGCGTACCACGCTGCAAAACAGGGACTCTCTGTTGCTGTACTTGAAACACACACCGTGAACTGGGGCGCCTCTGGTCGAAACGGCGGCATGGCTACTACTGGGCTTGCAACCAGCTTCGGCAAGGCGGTAAAACGCTACGGAGAACAGCGCGCGGTCGGATATTTTCAAGAGTACAACAAAGCGATTGACCTGATCGAAGATCTCGTGCGGGAGCACAACCTTGACGTCGACTACGCACGCACTGGCAAGATGAACCTTGCGGTGAAGCCCTCACACTGGGAGGGCATGAAGCGGAGCGCAGAACAGCTTAGCCGTGTCGCCGGACAAGACGTCACACTCGTCGACCGCGCCAATATTCGCAGCGAGATCGGGTCTGATGCCTACCACGGTGCGATCGTGGACCCCCTCGGTGCGGGTATGCACGTGGGGAAGTTCGGGCATGAGCTTGCCAGGCTCGCAATTGAAGCTGGGGCGACCATTCACGAGCACGCCGAGGTCACTGACCTCGAGCGGATCGGCAACACCACCGTGCACAACCTGAAGACCTCGAGAGGCAACCTCCGTGCGGGTTCGGTGATCCTCGGAGCAAGTGGATATACAGGCAAACCTTTCGGCTGGAACCAGCGACGAATCATACCGGTGGGCAGCTTTATTATCGTCACCGAGCCGCTGCCGCAGGAGGTAGTCGACGAGCTGCTCCCGCACCGTCGCATGACGTCAACCATGGTGAACTTCACCCACTACTTTAGAATTACCCCTGACAACAGGCTGCTCTTCGGTGGTCGCGCACGCTTCGCTCTCAGTGATCCATCGCAAGATCGAGAAAGTGGCGAGATCCTCACCAAGGCGATGCGCCAGGTCTTCCCCCAGCTTCGAAGCACACGAATTGACTACATGTGGGGCGGACTCGTCGATATCTCAATGGATATGATGACGCACGCTGGTGAGCATAACGGGGTCTTTTTCAGTCACAGTTACAACGGTCACGGCGTGCAGATGGCGAACTACATGGGCAAGGTTATGGTCGAAGTGAGCCAGGGCAAGCCCGAAGAAAACATTTGGCGCGATTTGCGCAACCCGTGGATTCCGGGTTACTACGGTAACCCTTGGGCCCACCTGCGGGCTGGCGGCGCATTTTTCGCGCTCCAGGACAAGCTGAGCTAAGCACAATTAAGCAAAGGAGCTTTGGAACGTGAGTGATATCAAGAGCGGCACGACGGTGTACGCGTCAAAAGAGGAACCTTCGATGTCAAGTGCAGACTTGCTGAAACACCTCGGAATACCCGGGGGCGGTTTTGTCGCCGGCGAATGGATCAACGGCGGGCTTACTCTTGAGGTAACCGACCCGGAAGACGGCTCGCTCGTCGCTCGGGTACATCACGGTACTGTCACTGACATCGACCGTGGCATTACGGCGATGCAGTACAGCCTTCGGCACGATATCTGGGACCTGTGGGAGCGTCGTGAGGTGCTTGAGCGTGCGTCTGATCTCGTGCAGGCTGAATCAAATCGCTTGGCGAGGATCATCTCCGCCGAAGGCAGCAAGACAATCACCGAGGCCACACGTGAGGTCGCGCGAACCGCAGAGACACTCAAGATCTCGGCGCATTCCGCAGCCCTGCTAGAGGGCGAGACATTACCCTTCGAGGACACGGCTCGCGGTGCAGGGAAGTTCGGTTGGTTCCGAAGGGTGCCGCTTGGGATCGTTGCGGCGATCACGCCCTTTAACGACCCCATGAACCTCGTCGCGCACAAGGTTGGCCCCGGACTCCTTGCGGGTAATGCGATCATGCTCAAGCCCGCAGCTTCGACTCCGCTCTCGGCCCTCGCGCTGCTCGACATCCTCTTGCGTGCGGGCATGCCCAAACGCAGGATGTCGGTGGTTGCGTCCGACCGTGAGGTTGGTTCAGCGCTTGTCTCCGACGCTCGTATTGCCGCTGTAAGCTTCACTGGCGGACCCTCGACAGGTGATTCGATTGCGCGTCTCGCGGGTGCGCGGAAGATGCTGATGGAGCTCGGTGGCAACAACGCTGTCCTCGTGTGTGAGGATGCGGATGTATCCGCCGCGGCAACGGGAATAGTCGATGGTGCTTTCGGAGTGGCCGGACAGAATTGCTTGTCGGTGCAGCGCGTGTTTGTGCACGAATCACGGTACCAAGAGCTTGTAGATCTCGTGCGGGCAGGCACTGAGAAGCTTGTTGTCGGATCAAAACGGGACCCACTCACCGATATTGGCCCACTGATTGCTGAGCGAGAGGCTGAGCGAGTTGAGGCGTGGGTCAATGAGGCGGTAGCCGGTGGCGCCCGTGCGATCACAGGCGCCAAGCGCGAGGGCGCCTTTTGACTGGCCAACAGTGCTCCTAGATGTGCCGAGCACGGCCCGCCTGTACAAGGAGGAAATCTTTGGTCCGGTGATGTTGATCGAAGCGTACACTGACTTCGAGCGAGTGCTCGACGTAATTGATGACACCGAGTACGGCCTGCAGGCTGGTGTGTTTACCGCATCGCTGCAGAAGGCCATGCGCGCCGCGGATCGCCTTCACATGGGTAGTGTGCTGGTGAACGACACGAGTGATTTCCGTATCGACGCGATGCCGTTTGGTGGGTCTAAGCGTTCGGGTGTCGGTCGTGAGGGCGTTGCAGAGGCCGTTCGCGAACTGAGCGAACCCAAAAACGTCATTCTCAACCGTGCGCTCTGAAATACTAGGCAAACACCGTGTACCGCATTATCGACGCAGTGCGTGCATATGGGGACTCGTTTGATACGCCGGCAGTAGTCGTACTCGAGGACCGCATGCGTGAGAACATCTCGCGCATGCAGGCCTTTGCAAATGAAAACGATGTGCAGTTACGTCCGCACTTTAAAACGCACAAATCGGTCGATATTGCTCATATGCAGATTCGTGCTGGTGCGGCAGGGTTAACGGTGAGTAACCTCTACCAGGCTGAAGTGTGCGCCGCTGCGGGGATTCCCGACATCTTCCTCGCTTTTCCACTCTGGGTATCCGAGAGTAAGGCTGAACGCATCAGGCGGCTGCTCGAGGGTGTGCGCCTGAAGCTTGGGGTTGATAGCGAGCGCGCCGTTGATGCGATCGTGATGCATGGGCTCGCCGACATTGAGGGCCTTGAGCTGGTGATCGAGATTGATTTGTGGCGCGAGGCGGAGCGGCGTGAATCCCGCGGATGCGGGCCGACTCGCGGCGTACGCCACTCAGGCCGGCCTTCGCGTGGCCGGCGTGTACACGTACCCCGGCCACGGGTGGGCGGCGGAGCCGCAGAGGGCGCTGCGTCGGATCAGGAAGTTGCTTTGGCCGCCGCGGCAGAGTCGTTGGGGCGCATTCTGTTGATACTCGAATCATCAGCGCAGGATCGACTCCGACCGCAAAATTCAGCACGTCAAGCGTGATCACGGAAATTCGGCCCGGCGAGTACGTCTTCTACTCGATGGATCACTTCAACCACAAGGTGTGTGCGTGGGACGACATTGCTCTCTTTGTGGTGACCACCGTTGTGAGCGAGGGTGCCGGAGATCAGCAGATCGTCGACGTAGGAACGATGGCGCTAGGGCCCGCGAGGCGAACGATGAGCGGAAACTACGGCTGGATCGCGGGTAACGGGGGTGCCATCTCGCGGCTGAACGAGTACCACGGCTTTCTTAATCTACTTGATTCTGAGCCGCATATTGTCGGGGATACACTGCCGCTCATACCCAACCATTCGTGCACGGTCGTGCAGAACTTCCGGGAGCTGATCCTGCTCAATCCAGGCAATGGATCGCGGCGCACACTTCCTGTAAACCAGTTCGGAAGGTCGTAGGATCGCACCACCCAACTATATTGACTCAATGTGAAACAATATAGTAAAATTGTAATGGTGGGATGAGCCGCAGTCGCGGTTTCGGCCATGTGAGGGGCAGCAGTGCAGCAGTTTCAGAAGGTTCTCGACGTGCTTGGAGACCAGACCTCCACGCCGGCGCCGATACGAAGCTCTCCTGGATGTCATGGAAGAGAACATCCTGCGGATGCAAGACTTCGCGAACTCACACGGAAAGCGACTGCGTCCCCATGTGAAGACCCATAAGAGTATTGAGATTGGTCGCAGGCAGCTTGCCGCGGGGGCATACGGGATAACTGTGGGTACGCTCGGTGAGCTTGAGGTGTTTGCAGAGGCCGGTTTCGACGACATTTTTCTCGCGTACCCCCTCCGTTGCAATTGGTGAAAAGGGGCGTCGACTGCGGGAACCTCACGGAGCTCACGAAACTTAGCGTTGGGGTGGAGAACACGGTTGCCGTCGATGCGATTGCGCTGGCTTTTGCTGAGATACGCCCGAACTCGTCAGCTTGGTGATTGAGGTCGACAGCGGTGGTGGCCGCTCGGGGGTGCGCGCCGACGAGACTGGCGGACTAGCGAAGTACGCAGCTGAGCGCGGGCTCCACGTGGACGGCATCTTCACCTACCCTGGGCACGGTGGCAAGGCCGGTATGCGTGAGACGGCAGCGGCGGACCAGGCGCTCGCACTCCGCACAGCCGTGGCTTCACTCGAAGCGGTCGGTGTGCGGGCTACCGTGGTAAGCGCAGGCTCGAGCCCAACTGTTGCATACAGCACCGACGATGTGATCACCGAGGTTCGACCCGGTGAGTACGTTTTGAATGACTTTGACAACTTCTCACTTGGAAATTGTGAGTCAGATCACATCGGCTTCTTTCTCGCGACCACCGTGGTGAGCGACCAGGGGCATGCACATGTCATCGTTGACGCGGGAACGAAAGCACTCGCTCGCGAGGGCAATTATGACCGGGGATACGGGCCGGGCCCTGCCGTCGATGGTGTGCTTACTGTGCTTAATGAGTCCCCACGGATTCTTTGACACTTCCAGAGGGTGGTGAACACCCGGCCCCGGGGCAGATTCTTCCCATCGTGCCGCACCACGTCTGCCCGGTGATGAACAGTTTTGACAAGGTGATCCTTAGCAACAGAGAAGGGGAAGTACCTCGGCACCTGGCGTATCGAGGCTCGGGGCCAGCTCAACTAGTTGCATCTTTTTCGAAGCTACACACACTCCAAGGAAGGACACGAGAAAATGGCGCTCACGCCGGAAGAAGTACTTGAGAATTTGGGAGTCGAATTACCAGAGGTAAAGGATGACCCAAAGTTACGTCAATTGGCGGAAATCTGTTACCAATGGACTGATTTACCTTTCTGGGCACATGCCATACGTTGATGGCGCGCTGGAGCACGTTGGGGTCGTGGGGGGCGAGGTTGACGAGGAGAGCGCGCGGGCTTCGATGCGGGTCGCGACAATTTAACGCACTGGCGACAGCGGCACACGCAGTTGGTGGCCTGAACAAGCTTCGTATT
>JAUCCH010000112.1:0-19731 GCA_034676385.1 Leucobacter sp. | reverse complement strand
CACGACCATTGAGCACCCGTGCGTGCAGTGCAGCGGGAAGGGTCGGGTGCGCGAGCGTCGCACCATCAAGATTGATGTGCCTTCCGGCATCGATACCGGCACCAGAATGCAGATGCGCGGGGGTGGTGAGGTCGGCCCCGGTGGCGGGCCGAATGGTGACCTGTTTATTGAATTTCGGGTCATGCATCATGACATCTTCAGTCGCGATGGCGACGATTTGCTAGCTACGGCTCAGGTGAGCATGACTGATGCGATGCTAGGAGCCGAGAGCAGAGTGGCTGGCCTCGACGGTGACGTTGCGTTCGAGGTGCCCGCTGGTGCACAGTCGGGCGACATTCTCACGGTTCGGGGCCGCGGAATCAGGGTCTGCACTCAACGAATCGCGGAGATTTGCGCCTCGCGGTGCAGGTGGTGACCCCGACCAAGCTCTCAAGCAAGGAACGTGACCTGGTCCGACAACTCGCTGATCTGCGTAAGGACCCGGCTCCGTCGCTCGGTGAGTTTCAGCAGGGGCTTTTCGGCAAGATCCGAGACCGGTTCTTCCGGGCGGGCTAGGCCCGGGGTCGGCGGAAGGGTTTAGACTGCGGCGGGCATCATGGCAAATTTGTACTACTGCGACGGCCTAGACGAGCACGCGTTCGAACTGGGGGCTACGGTCACCATCGCCGGTGACGAGGCTCGACACGCGGTGCGTGTGGCAAGGCTGAGAGTCGGCGAGCGAACACTGATTGGCAATGGCCAGGGTGTTCTTGGTCGCGGTTCAGTGGTTGCGGTGGATCGAGAGCGCTTTAGTGTGCTTCTCGACGAGGTCGTGTTCAGCGAGGCTTCCGAGCTCGAACTTGTGCTTGTGCAGGCGCTCGCCAAGGGTGACCGAGACGAGCGAGCTGTCGAGCAGGCCACCGAGTTCGGCGTCGATCGGATTCTGCCTTGGCAGGCGATGCGTTCGGTCTCGCGCTGGGATGGCGCGAGTTCTGCCGATAAGCGGGCGAAGGGCATGTTGAAATGGGCGAGGATCGCCCGCGAAGCGGCAAAACAGTCTTTGCGTGCACGCGTTCCGTCGGTAGGTGAACCCGTATCGCTCTCAGCGCTGTGTGAGGCTGCCACCACTGACGGTACGGACTTGCTGGTTTTGCACCCGCGGGGTGGTTCGCGCCTGAGCGAGTGGGCGGATCAGAATGCCAGGCGATCCTCGACGCTGATGCTGGTTGTCGGGCCGGAGGGCGGTTTTGACGACTCAGAGATAGATGCGCTTGAAGCAGCGGGGGCGCACGTGCTGGTATTGGGTGAGACTGTGCTGCGCACGTCATCCGCCGGCCCCGCTGCCCTTGCGGTATTGAACGCTGCGCTTGGGCGCTGGTAGTCGGTACGCTCGCTATGCCTTGCGGCTACGGCTGCTGTTTCTGCGTTCCCGACGAATTAGCTCAGTGGTGTGGCTCAGGTGGTCGCGCACGACGGCGCCGTCGCCAGATTGGATCTGCCGCAGGAATGCTCGATGCTCGGCCTCGAGCGACCCCGTAGGGTAATGGGTTTTGAGTCCGGTCAGTAGTAGGAGCGTTTCTGAAGTGAGCTGTTCGTAGGTTTCAGAAATGCGCGCGCTGTTTGCCGCCCGCACGATCGCGTTGTGTACCGCCGCGTGTGCACGGTTGATGGTGAACCAGTCACCGTCGGCTTCGGCTTCTGCTAGCTCTTGAATTTTTCCGAGGATCGGCGCTAGTGCAGTATCAGGCCAGCGGCTACCGTGGCGTTCGTGCAGTTTGCGTATTGCTTCGGACTCGAGTGCCCCGCGCAAGGCCTGGAGATCCTCGACTTCGGTGTCGGTAAGTTCTGCGACTCGGGCGCCGCGGAACGGAACAAACTTCACCAGGCGCTCTGCGGCGAGCTGCGAAAGCGCTGATCTTACGGTGTGTCGAGAATGCTCATACGACTGGGCCAGACTTTCTTCACGCAGGGGAGTGTCTGCGGGGATCGCACCGTCAAGGATCCGTTCGCGCAATATTTCAACCAGCTGCGATTGAGCTGTCGGGCGGGGTTCTTGCGGGCGGGGTGATAGCGGGATGGCCACTTGGACTCCTAGCTTGGCTGGCAGCGGATGGGCATGTAGTGACGGTTCATAGTATTTCATGTTTGTTTATTTTGTGTAACAATAATTGTTGAACAATCATGCCTGGTTTGATGCGAGCCGACGGTACTTAGCCAATTTTGGAGCCCAAATGATCGATCTCACCCGATACTCCGCCCTAAGCTTCGACGTGTACGGCACGCTGATTGATTGGGAAGCTGGAATCGCAGCGGTGCTTTCACCGTGGGCTCTGCGTGAGGGGAGTCATCTTGACGACGAAGACTTGCTACTTGCGTATGCTGACAATGAGGCAGCGGTGGAGAGCGAGTACCCCCGGCTTGCATACTGCGAGGTGTTGCAGGCGGCGTTCCGGCGTACGGCCGCGGATCTAGGGCTCTTCGCGACAGATGAAGATGTGCAAGTGCTCGGGAGGTCTGTGCCCGACTGGCCAGCCTTCGCGGATACGAGTGAAGCGCTTGCGCGCCTGAAGCAACGCTACAAATTGGTCATTCTGTCAAACGTGCACCAGCAGGGCGTTGAGGGCAGCATCGGTCGAATGGGAATGGAGTTTGATCAGGTAATCACTGCGCAGATGATTGGTTCTTACAAACCAAACCCGAGAAACTTCACGGTGCTACTTGAAACGATTGGAGAGCATGGGGTAGAAAAGCCGCAGCTGCTTCACGTCGCGCAATCACTCTTTCACGACCACGTTCCCGGAAAGCAGGCGGGTCTCGACAGCGTCTGGATCAACCGCAGACACGCACGGCCCGGTTGGGGTGCAACGCCAAAGCCCCAACTCGATGTAACGCCGGACCTTGAGTTTCCCTCGCTCGCAGCGTTCGCGGACGCGGTTGATGATGCCTTCAGCGGCTAGACTTGCGGTATGGCAGAAGAGACCGTATTCGGGAAGATCATTTCGGGTGAGATCCCTGTCGAGAAGCTCGTTGATACCGATCGCCTGATCGCGTTTCGGGACATAGCTCCTCGCGCTCCAGTGCATCTCCTGGTGATTCCCAAGACCACCGCATACGCAAACGTGACGGAGCTTGCCGCTGGCGACCCAGCTCTGCTTGCCGAGATGGTGCAAGTTTCACAGGATCTTGCCAAAGAATACGCAGACGGCGACTTTCGTTTGGTCTTTAACAATGGGGCTAACGCCGGCCAAACAGTATTCCATGTGCACGCTCACGTACTCGCCGGTGGTCTCTCGGAGGACTCCATTTAGTGCCTGACTCCAGTCATGAATCCAACCCCACGACAAGTGGGGATCCGCGTCTCCAACGAACCGTCCTGTTGACCGGCGTCGACTTGGCGCAGTTTCTCGGCCACCGTGATCAATTGATCGAGGATCTAGAATGGCAGCATCCCGAGGTGGAATTTCACGCCCGAGACCACGTGCTTACGCTCAGTGGCCCAGCCCAGCAGGTGAAGGCAGCAGAACAAGTTGTCTCAGATGTGCTTGAGGTGGCTCGCCGAAGCGGTGCGGTATCACGCCACGACGTAAGGGAAGCTACCCGAATGGTGCAGCGTGGTGACGGGCCCACCGCTGCCCAGGTGCTGAGCGAACCCATCCTGACCGTGCGCGGTCACGCTATTCGATCCCAGACCCAGGGCCAGCGCTCATATGTAGACGGTATTGACCAGCACACGATTACGTTTGGGATTGGGCCCGCGGGCACCGGAAAAACTTATCTTGCAATGGCCAAAGCCGTGCAGGCTCTCCAACGACGCGAGGTGGCGAAGATCATCTTGACGAGGCCCGCGGTTGAAGCCGGGGAACGACTTGGGTACCTTCCGGGCACGCTCGAAGACAAAATCGATCCGTACTTGCGACCACTCTTTGACGCGGTGGGGTCGATGATGGATCCCGAGGTGGTGCCTAAGCTCGTCGCGAGCGGAACTATTGAGGTCGCACCGCTCGCTTACATGCGAGGCCGTACTCTTAACGAGTCATTCGTGATCCTCGATGAAGCGCAGAACACCACACCCGAACAGATGAAGATGTTCCTCACTCGTCTCGGGTATGGCTCAAAAATGGTGGTAACCGGAGACGTTACTCAGGTTGACCTTCCGATCGCGTCGAGCGGGCTGCGTGTAGTAAGCCGTATCCTGCGGGGGGTTGACGACATACATTTTGCAGAGCTGACTGCCGATGACATCGTGCGCCACAGCTTGGTCGGACGCATCGTTGACGCGTACTCGAACTACGAAGAACAGCGCTTCGCGAACGAAGCAACGAAGGAGCAGCGATGAGCATCGAGATTAATAACGAAGCCGGTATTGAGCTCGATGAGACCGTGCTGCAGCGCCTCGGGGCGTTTGTTCTTGAATCTCTGCACGTGCACCCGCAGACTGAGGTGGGCGTATCGCTTGTTGACGAATCTGCGATCGAACGGCTGCACATCGAGTGGATGAACGAGCCGGGCGCTACCGATGTGCTGAGCTTTCCCATGGACGAACTGCGCCCCGGCCGTCCAGACTCGCAGACACCAGCTGGCTTGCTCGGTGACATTGTGATCTGCCCGCAGGTCGCAGAGGTTCAGGCGGAAGCGGCTGGTCACGATCTGGCTACTGAAGTAAATATCTTGCTTACCCATGGCATGCTGCACCTCTTAGGTTTCGATCACGCAACGCCGACGGAAGAGGCCGAGATGTTCGGCTTACAGCGTGACCTAGTCACCGCATTTACTGTCGGTGAGCGACGACGATGAGTGACGACCCTGTCTCACCGCTCTTCACCAGGCTGTCCGATGCCAGCAAACGAATTGCTGGGCGTGTAGCGCTTGGACGCGGACGGGTACGCGACGAGAAGCAGCTACTCTCGCTCGTTGACCAGGCTGTCGAGCAGGATCTTCTTGAGGATGACGACCGCGACTACATTCATTCGATTGTTGAGTTTGGCGACACCCTCGTGCGCGAGGTGATGGTTCCGCGAACGGACATGATCACGGTAGACGCAGAACAGACAGTGCGTGACGCGCTCGAGACACTCCTGAACTCCCGACACTCTCGGGTGCCGGTTGTTGCAAGCGGTGACGCCGACGAAGTCGAGGGCGTTATTTACTTGCGGGATGCGAGCAGCTTTCAGCTGCGCAGACCCGAAGAAGCAGCGGTGGCCTTAGTGAGTCGCATCATGAAGCCGGCGGTCTTCGTGCCAGAACTGCAGCGCGCCGATGAGTTACTGCGACAAATGCAGCGTGAATCGAATCACCTTGCACTCGTGGTGGACGAATATGGTGGCATTTCAGGCCTCGTCACCCTTGAGGATCTGATCGAAGAGCTTCTTGGCGACATCAATGATGAGCATGATCGTGAGTCACCCGAGGTGGAGCCCCAGCAAGATGGCTCGTTTAAGGTGAGCGCACGTTTGACGGTCGACCGCCTCGGAGAAATCTTCAGCATCGAACTAGACGATGACGAGGTGGACAGTGTCGGGGGGCTGGTAGCCAAGCACCTTGGCAGGCTTGCCGATGAGGGGGACACAGTGATCGTCGGAGGCATCGAACTCACCGCACTTGAAACAGAACGAAAGCGACAGCGACTCGTTGCAGTAGGGGCTCGCTGGGTGGGTCTCGATACCGGGCAGATCGAAGCAATCGACAGTGAGAATGGAACCCCAAATGAGTGATGAATTTCGCGCAGGATTCGTGAGTTTTGTGGGTCGACCCAATGTGGGCAAATCGACGCTGACGAATGCGCTTGTTGGTGAGAAGATTGCGATCACTAGCCCTAAGCCGCAAACGACGCGGCGCGTCATTCGGGGCTTGGTACACCGCGAAGATGGGCAACTCATTATTGTGGACACGCCTGGTATTCACCGACCTCGGACGCTGCTCGGTGAGCGGTTGAACGCGCTGGTGGAGGCGACCCTCGGCGATGTCGATGTGGTCGGCTTCTGCGTGCCTGCCAATGAAAAGCTTGGCCCGGGGGACCGCTTCATCAATGATCGTCTCAACGACTTCCCGAGAGCCAAGAAAGTAGCGATCCTCACGAAGGTTGACCAGGCGAGTAACAACGAGATTATCGAGCAGCTCACGCTGCTGGGAAGCCTTCGCGAGTGGGATGCTGTCGTGCCGATTTCCTCCGTGACAAACGAGCAGCTTGATGTACTAAGTGACGTATTGCTTGGCCTCATGCCGGTATCCCCTCCGCTCTACGAGGCAGATACCACGACGGATGAGAGCGAAGACGATCGAATTGCTGAGCTCATTCGTGAAGCAGCACTCGACGGGGTCAGAGATGAGCTTCCGCACTCGCTCGCTGCGACGGTGGACGATCGCGAGGAGCGTGACGATGGATTGCTCGAGCTGTATGCCTCACTCTATGTCGAGCGAGACAGCCAGAAGGGCATCGTGATCGGTAAGGGTGGTGCTCGTTTGCGGGACGTAGGCGAACGGGCCAGACACAACATTGAGGCCTTATTGGGCCGGCGCGTATACCTTTCGCTCCGAGTTAAAGTGCTCAAAGAATGGCAGCGTGACCCGAAAGCACTCGGTAGGCTGGGCTTCTGAACGATACATGACTGCGTTCTGATGAAAGGAAGCACGGATGGGTGACATCACTGCGGATGCCCAGATAATTACACTGATGCAGGACTACAGCTTTGTGGGCGTCATCGTCTATCTGCTCATCGCCATTGCGCTCTGGAGAGTGTTCTCTAAGGCGGGATACGCAGGAATCCTTGCGATCATTCCGATCGTCAATATGTTTCTGCTGGTGAAGATCGCAGGCTACTCGGCGTGGATGGGCTTGCTGTACTTCATTCCAATCGTCAACTTTATCTTTTCGATCTTTGTAGCGATACGGCTCGGGGCAAGGTTTGGCAAGGGTGGCGGGTTCTCGTTCTTCCTGCTCTTCCTGTTCCCGGTGATTGGGTACTTCATCATCGGATACGGCAAGGCTCAATACCGAAGGGTCTAACACATAGTTAGGGAGTGCTCTTACCGAAAGTGCTATGCTTACGGCATGCTGTTCGGTTTGCTTCTCCTTAGCTGCCGCGACGAGTCCTAAACTTCTGGCCTCCCTCGTCGCGGTGTTTGCGTTGGCTAACCAAATAATTACGCGAGAGATATTAGGACCATGAAGAACACGCAACAGCCCTCTGGTATGCCGATCCATAAGTACCGTCCGTTTCACGAGACGATTAATGTTGATCTTCCAGACCGCACTTGGCCAGACAAGCGCATCACCGAAGCGCCTCGTTGGTGCGCGGTAGATCTGCGTGATGGCAACCAGGCCCTGATCGATCCGATGAGTCCCGAACGCAAGCGGATCATGTTCGACCTATTGGTAGGGATGGGGTACAAGGAGATCGAGGTTGGGTTTCCCTCTGCGAGCCAGACCGACTTCGATTTTGTCCGTCAACTCATTGAAGAAGACGCGATTCCTGACGACGTGACGATTCAGGTATTGACGCAGGCTCGTGAGCATCTGATCAAGCGCACCTACGAGTCGCTGATCGGCGCGAAGCAGGCGATTGTGCACCTCTATAACAGCACCAGTGTGCTGCAGCGGGAGCGTTGTATTCCGCGAAGACAAGGCAGGCATCAAGAAGATCGCCACCGATGGAGCCAAGCTCTGCATTGAGAGTGAATCGATTTGTGCGGGCACCCAGATTTTTTACGAATACTCGCCAGAGTCATACACGGGCACTGAGCTTGAGTACGCCGTAGAGGTATGCAACGACGTGCTAGAGATCTTCAAACCCACGCCTGATCGCAAGGTTATTATTAACCTTCCGTCGACCGTCGAGATGGCAACGCCCAACGTCTATGCAGATTCAATCGAGTGGATGGGTCGCAACCTGAATCATCGCGAGAACGTGATCATCTCGCTGCACCCGCACAACGATCGTGGTACCGCAATCGCTGCGGCCGAACTGGGCTACATGGCTGGTGCGGATCGTATTGAAGGCTGCCTCTTCGGCAATGGCGAGCGGACCGGAAACGTTGATCTGATTGCGCTGGGAATCAATATGTTCACCCAGGGTGTTGACCCCCAGATTGACTTTTCACGCCTGGATGAGGTTCGTCGCACCGCGGAGTACTGCAACCAACTGCGTGTACATGAGCGCAGCCCTTGGGCGGGTGACCTGGTTTACACTGCGTTCTCTGGATCGCATCAGGACGCGATCAAGAAGGGCTTCGAGCGGATGGCGTCTGATGCCGAAGCTGCTGGCGTCTCTGTCGATGATCTTGAGTGGGCGGTTCCGTACCTGCCTATTGACCCGAAGGATCTGGGCCGGTCATACGAGGCTGTGATTCGAGTGAACTCTCAATCGGGTAAGGGCGGTGTTTCTTACTTGTTGAAGGCGGACCACGCACTTGACCTGCCTCGTCGACTGCAGATTGAATTTAGTGCTGTTGTACAGGCGCTGACTGACTCGGAAGGTGGCGAGGTTTCCAGCGACGAGATCTGGCGCATTTTCCAGGACGAGTACCTGCCCATGACAGATACCTCGTTTGAGCGCTGGGGTCGTTACGAGTTGTTCCGTACTTCGGCTACGAGCGCCGGCGACGGCGTGACGGAACTTACAGTTGACTACCGAATTGCTGACGAGACGGCTCAGCTCACCTCGACTGGTAACGGGCCGATTGATGCGTTTATTAGTGGACTGAACGACTCGGGCCACACCGTAAAACTGTACGACTATGTCGAGCACGCCATGAGCGGCGGGGGAGACGCGGTGGCTGCGGCCTATGTAGATCTTGAGGTCGACGGTCAACGCCTGTGGGGAGTGGGGATCGACCCAGATACTACTCGGGCCACTCTGAAAGCGATCGTGTCCTCGGTCAACCGAGCGGTGCGGTCAGCTGAGGGTAACGAACTGTTCGCAGCGGTTGAGGCGCGCAGTTAGTTTTCGGGCTTTTGGGATGCGAGTGGGTGGCGCGCGAGCCATCCATTCGTATCTTTGTTCGAATAAACGGCGTGGCGTGCTGTGCGCCGATGCGGGCGAGCAATAGTGTGAGAACGTGATTTTTTCTATTCGCGGTGAGGTGCTTTCCGCCGGAGCTGGTTGGGTAGTCGTTGCCGTCGGCGGTCTGGGCTTTCGGGTCGAGGTTCCGGCGCGAGTACCTGGTGCGCACGTCGGAGACTATGTAGATCTGCATACCCAGCTGGTAGTCAGGGAAGACTCTCTCACGCTGTTTGGTTTCTCAAATGCTGAAGAGCTAGACGTATTCGGATTTCTCCTAGGCGTCTCGGGTGTTGGTCCACGGAGCGCGCTCGGGGTGCTGAGCGTACTCACTCCCTCGGAGATCGCGCAGGCAGTAGCCCAGGAAGACGAGAAGCCGTTCCGAAAGGTCTCAGGGATTGGCCCAAAGACGGCGAAGCTGATTGCGGTGCAGCTCGCGGGCAAACTGCAGCATATTCTGCTGAGCAGCGGTGGCTCGGACGCTGCTCAGATGCCCGAAGGTCACACCGCGGGCGCTGCGCGGGTTGCTGCCAATGTCGAGCAAGGGCTCTTGGGGCTCGGGTATCCGGAGTCCCAGGCGCACGCGGCGGTGCGCGATGCGGCCGAGTCGGGCGCGCCGGCTGATGAAGCTGGACTGCTTCGCGCGGCACTTCTGCTTCTTCAATCACCGCGGGCAGGCAGCCGCTCCGGACCACGAAACGAGAGTGGGCAATGACCAGCGAACTCTCGGCACAAGTCACGTCGAATGAGATTGTTTTCGAGGGCGCACTTCGCCCTGAGTCGCTCAATGAGTTCGTCGGGCAAGCAAAGGCGAGAGGGCAGCTTCGCTTATTGCTCGATGCGGCTCTCATCCAGCAGCGCACACCAGATCATATTCTTCTTGCGGGCCCACCAGGTTTAGGTAAGACGACGCTTTCGATGATCGTCGCCACGGAACTTGATAAGCCATTACACCAGACTTCGGGCCCTGCGATTCAACACGCGGGTGACCTCGCGGCCGTACTTTCTGCGCTCACTCCTGGTGAGGTCTTGTTCATCGACGAAATTCATCGCATGGCTCGCAGCGCTGAAGAGATGCTCTATCTTGCGATGGAAGACTTCAAGATCGACATTATGGTCGGTAAGGGCGCGGGTGCCACTTCGATCCCTCTTGAACTCGCTCCATTCACGCTTGTGGGCGCAACGACACGCTCAGGCTTGTTGCCGAACCCCCTGCGCGACAGATTCGGCTTCACTGCACACCTGGAGTTTTATGCCGAAGAGGAGCTTTCTTCTGTTGTCAGGAGGGCCGCGGGCTTGCTTGGCTTTGATATCGAGAGCCGAGGGGTAGACGAGATCGCAAGCCGTTCACGGGGTACTCCGAGGATCGCGAATCGGCTACTCCGACGCGTGCGCGACTATAGCTTGGTGCACGAAACTCCTGGCAACCTTGAGGCGGTTCAGGCAGCACTCGCGCTGTACGACATTGATGCGCACGGATTGGATCGCTTGGATAGGGAAGTTCTGCACGCCGTTGTTGAGCGTTTTGGTGGGGGACCAGTTGGTCTCTCAACCCTCGCTGTGTCTGTCGGTGAGGAAGCCGAGACTATCGAGGCTGTGGTTGAGCCGTTCCTTGTACGTGCTGGCCTGCTCAGTCGGACACCCCGCGGTCGGGTTGCTACTCGGCGGGGATGGGAACACACAGGCATTCCCCTGCCCGAAGTCCTATAGACTTGGATGGTTTGGCGTGAGCAGCGCCGCTCTAACCGTGCCTTCGAAAGGACATCCGTGGACCCGCTTTCACTTGTAATGTTTGGCCTCATCGCCGTGCTCATCTTCTTCATGTTCCGTAATGGCAAGAAACGACAGGCGGCACAGCGGGAGATGCAGGACAACGTGCGCCCCGGCGCTCAGGTCATGCTGCAGTCCGGCATCTTCGCCACTATTGAGTCGATCGACGAAGAGGAAAACCGCGTCACGGTGCGCAGCGGAGACTCCAGCTTTGTGGTGCATCGCAACGCGATTGGCCAGATCGTCACTCCTTCGGAAGCCCCGGTCGAGACTTCGTCTCTCGCACCCGATGACGATCCCGAGTTCGGTGAGCGTGTGAACGACGCGGCAAAGGACGCGGAGGCTGCAGCTGAAGATACCGATCCCAGCGCAACCGATGACAACGGCGCCGAGGGCGAAGCCCCGAAGGCTTAGGTTTGCCCATCGCCGGAGCACTTGAGGTTGCCGGTAGTTATTGAACAATCATGCGCGCAGCGCGCATGAAATAGAAAGAAGTTGATACGTGGCGCAGTCACCCGCAGTGAAGCGAGCTCAGCGCTCTCTCACCACGTTACTGATTATCATCGTTGCGCTGGTCGGCGTGATTGCTCTCGGTGTGTGGCGGAGCGACGCCACCTGGACGCCGAAACTTGCGCTTGACTTGCAAGGTGGCACGCAAATCTTGCTTGCTCCGAAGCTTGCTGACGGGCAATCAGTGTCGGGTGAGCAGTTAACTCAGGCTGTTGAGATCATCAGGCAGCGAGTTGATGCTTCCGGCGTCTCCGAAGCTGAAATTACGACCCAGGGCAGCCAGAACATCTCTGTGTCAATCCCGGGTAAGGCTGACGACGCCACGTTGCAGCGTATTGAGGCCTCGGCGAAACTCGATTTCCGTCCGGTGCTGCTTATGGGCGCGAACACGGGTGCGATTGAACAGGCTGCCAACGATGAGCAGGCGACTGCCGAGGGCGAAGCCGCTACCCCACCCGAAGGCGATGGAACAGCACCAACAGAGGGTGACGCTGCAACGACTGAAGGAGATGCAGCTGCAGCTGAGGGCACTGATGTAGCCTCGGACGCGCCGTCAGAGCCCGGTAGTGTCGACCCAAGCCCGCTTCCCAAGACCGCCTACGATCAGGCGTGGCTTACCGAGGCGCTGGTGCAGCAGTTCAGCGACTTTACGTGCACGGCTGAAGAGACGCTCGGGCTGAGCGAGGCCCCAATCGACCGCCCGCTTGTTACCTGCGATGAGACCGGCGTGTACAAGTACATTCTTGGGCCGGTCGAAATGGGTGGCGAGACAATCACTGACGCTGTCGCTCAGGTGGGCGCCACTTCATCTGGGGCGAGTACGGGCCAGTGGGTCGTGCAGATCACGCTCAATAAAGAGGGTGCGAAGACATTCGGCGAAATCAGTACCCGTATGTACGGTCAGCCTGAACCGGCGAACATGTTTGCCTTCGTGCTTGATAGCCAAGTGATCTCAGCGCCGACTATGAACGGCCTCATTCTCGATGGCAAGCCCTCAATCAGTGGAAACTTCACGCAAGAGAGCGCCCAGGTTCTTGCGAACCAGCTCAAGTTTGGCGCACTTCCTATCGGCTTCACTGTGCAGAGCCAGGAAGATATCTCGGCAACACTCGGGTCGAACCAGCTGCAGGCCGGTCTGCTTGCGGGCCTGATTGGTCTGCTGCTCGTCGTGATTTACTCTCTGTTCCAGTACCGAGTACTTGGCAGCTTGACTATTGCATCACTTGTGATCGCAGGTGTGATCACATACCTACTGCTCACCTTCCTCTCCTGGCGCCAGGGCTATCGACTGTCACTCGCGGGCGTCGCGGGTGTAATTGTGGCTGTGGGTATTACCGCAGACTCGTTCATCGTGTACTTCGAACGCATTCGAGATGCACTTCGAGATGGTTTCACGATCGATCGAGCGGTTGAGCACGGATGGAAGCGTGCAATCCGCACCATCTTGGCATCAGACGGTATCAACTTCCTTGCGGCAGCGATCCTCTTCCTGCTTGCCGTTGGTAGCGTGCGGGGATTCGCCTTCACCCTTGGCCTCACTACTCTCGTGGACGTCTTGGTTGTGAGCTTGTTTACGCATCCAATGATGACGCTGCTTTCAAGAACACGTTTCTACTCCGAAGGGCACCGCTTCTCGGGGCTCGACCCGAAACAGCTTGGTGCGGTCTACCGTGGACGGGCACAGTTCCGTGAACCGGTTGTCGCAAGCCGAGGCGCTGGCAAGAAGTCGCTCGGTGCTCAGAAGGAAGCGGCCAAACGTCAGACGATCGCGGAACGCAAGGCGGCAGAATCTGCTGGCGCTGTATCCACCGGAAAGGAGAGCTGACCATGGCTCGTCGCACATTCTCCGATTTCGGAAACGATCTCTACACCGGCGAGAAGTCAATCGATTTCATCGGTCGGCGAAAGACCTGGTACCTGGTTGCCAGCGTTCTGCTACTCATCGCGATTGTTGGCCCGTTCCTCCGCGGTGGATTCACTTTTGGAATTGAGTTCACCGGTGGAAGCCAGTTCCAGATTCACGTAGTTGATGGGACTCGAGACCAGACACTCGCGGCCACGACCGTCGAAGAGATTCTGCCCGGTTCAGCGCCCCGCGTGTCGGTGATCGGTCAGACAGACATTCGTGTGCAGACTGAGCAGCTTGAAGATGATCAGGCCCGAGCCTTGCATACAGCCCTTGCTGAGGCCTATGGGGTCGGTGAAGAAGAAGTCACTGCCTCCTACATCGGGGCGCTCTGGGGTAAGGACATCACGCGTCAAGCGTTGATCGCACTCGGGGTCTTCATTCTTTTCGCAGCCGTGGTGATGGCGCTGTATTTCCGAACCTGGAAGATGTCGCTGGCGGCGATCATCGCTCTGTTCCATGACCTCATCATCACAGCTGGAATCTATGGCATTTCAGGTTTTGAGATCACACCTGCAGCGGTGATCGGATTCCTCACGATTCTGGGCTACTCGCTCTACGACACGGTCGTGGTGTTCGACAAGATTCGTGAGAACACCATGCCGGGTGAACTCAATGACCGACGCACTTTTGCTGAGGCTGTCAACCTTGCGGTGAATCAGACCTTGGTGCGCTCCATCAATACCTCGGTAGTTGCGCTACTCCCTGTTGCATCGATCCTCTTCATCGGGGCGTTCATTCTGGGTGCAGGTACACTACGCGACATTGCGTTGGCTCTGTTCATCGGCATTCTTGTTGGTGCATACTCAACAATCTTTATTGCCGCTCCTGTGTACGCGCAGCTGCGTGAGAATGAGCCTGAGCTCAAGAAGCAGGCTGCTCGCGTTATGAAGGCCCGTGCACGTGAAAATACGAGTACGGAGAGCGATCAGAACGAGTCGGCTCCAATAGGGGCGTAACATACGTGCCGCATTCATTTACTGGGTGCGGCACGCTTCGTTTTGCCCTAGATGACGCTGGGGTGTAACGTTCAATCACCGGTGGCGAGGAGGTGGGGCATGTCTAGCAATGGCACAGGAGCGCCGAGCGGCAATTCGCTCATGAGGCTCGTTCCCCGCATTTTCTCGCGAAGCGGCGTGCCCGGCGCCGTGGAGCACCTGATCCGCACGGTACGCAGTAGCTGGCCAAAAGCGGATCTTTCTGTCATCGAACGCGCTTACACCGTTGCAGAGCGGGCGCACAGAAGCCAGAAACGCCGCAGTGGTGAGCCGTACATTTCGCACCCCATTGCGGTTGCGCAGATCCTGGCAGAGCTCGGCGTAGCGCCTGTAGCGATTGCGGCCGCACTGCTGCACGACACCGTGGAAGACACGGACTACTCACTTGACCAACTTACCCAGGAGTTTGGCGAAGAGATCGCCATGCTTGTTGACGGCGTCACCAAGCTTGACAAGGTGAAGTACGGTGCCTCCGCTCAGGCTGAGACCGTTCGTAAGATGGTCGTCGCGATGTCTAAAGATATTCGCGTACTCATGATTAAGCTTGCCGATCGCCTGCACAACGCCCGGACTTGGGGGTTTGTCGCGGCAGACTCCGCGAAGAAGAAGGCTCAGGAAACGATCGAGATCTATGCGCCTCTCGCGCATCGGCTCGGCATTCAGTCGATGAAGACTGAATTGGAAGATCTCTCCTTCGCGGTACTGAAACCAAAGCTCTACGCAGAGATTGAGAACCTTGTGTCTCAGCGCAATCCGATGCGTGAAGAGCTGGTCGGGCAAGTCATTGGCTCAATCGAGTCTGACCTGCGCGAAGCAAAAGTTCGTGGGGAGGTCACGGGACGGCCGAAAGAGCTCTATTCGATTTACCAGAAAATGGTAGTTCGAGGTCGCGATTTCGACGATATCTATGACCTTGTGGGAATTCGAGTACTCGTGAACTCGATCCGTGACTGTTACGCGGTTCTCGGGGCGGTACATGCGCGGTGGACCCCGATTCCTGGGCGTTTCAAAGACTACATTGCGACGCCAAAGTTCAACCTTTACCAGTCGTTACACACGACCGTTCTGGGGCCCGACGGTCGCACAGTCGAAATTCAGATCCGCACTTTTGAGATGCATCAGCGCGCTGAGTATGGCGTTGCGGCGCACTGGAAGTATAAGCAAGGTGCCAGCCGAAACACGGCTTCCAACGACATGGCTTGGCTTGCCCACATCAGTGACTGGCAAGCTGAGACCGAGGATCCGAGCGAGTTTCTTGACGCCTTGCGTTTTGAGATCGGCGCAAAGGAAGTGTACGTCTTCACCCCGAAGGGCCGAGTCATTGGCCTACCTGAAGACGGCACCCCTGTTGACTTTGCATATGCAGTGCACACAGAGGTGGGCCATCGCACCATGGGTGCGCGGGTCAACGGCCGCTTGGTGCCGCTCGAAACGGCATTGCACAATGGTGATGTCGTCGAGGTGTTCACCTCGCGTGATCCAAATGCTGGGCCTAATCAGGGTTGGCTGAATTTCGTCAAGAGCAAGCGGGCTCACTCGAAAATTCGCCAGTGGTTCACGAAGGAGCGCCGCGAAGAAGCGGTTGAAACAGGCAAGAATGAGCTGAGTAAGGCGATGCGCAAGCAGAACTTGCCGCTTCACCAGCTCATGAACTCTGAGGCGATCAGGGAAGTATCGGCGCAGCTTCGGTACGTCGACGTGGCCGGGTTGTTCGCCGGTATCGGTGAGGGGCACGTGTCTGCCCAGTCAGTGATTGAAAAGATCACTGCGATCATTGATCGCGAAGAGGTGACAGCTGAAGCTGCGGCTGCTGTGATCTCTATGCAACCGATGAAACTCCGTAAGAGGGAAGCGGATTCGGGCGTCGAAGTCGAGGGTGCCGGCGATGTTTTGGTGAAACTCGCCAAATGTTGCACACCGGTTCCCGGCGATGAAATCCGCGGCTACATCACGAAGGGACAGGGGATTTCGGTGCACCGTACCGAGTGCCCGAACTTCGTAGCGCTCGCTGAACAGGGTGATCGCCTGGTCGATGTCTCATGGGCACCCACTTCCAAGAGTGTGTTTCTCGTCCAGATTCAGGTTGAGGCCCTCGACCGGTCGGGGCTACTCTCAGATGTTACCCGCGCGCTTTCCGAGCACCACGTAAATATTCTTTCCGCTTCCGTGCATACGTCGAGCTCTCGGCTGGCAATTAGCCGCTTCGTGTTCGAGATGGCAAATACCACGCACTTGGAGCACGTCTTAAACGCAGTGAGACGTATCGAGGGCGTCTACGATACCTACCGGGTGAATTCTGGCTGAGTAGCTTTATTGCGTTTATGCGGTCGCAGCAGCGGCGCCACGGCCGGCGGCGCGACCGCTAAAGATACAGCCACCGACGAAGGTGCCCTCGAGTGCCCGATAGCCGTGCATGCCACCCCCGCCGAAGCCCGTGGCTTCTCCCGCGGCGAAGAGTCCCTCGATGGGCGAGCCGTTTACTCCAATTACCTGGCCCTGCAGATTGGTTTGAATACCTCCGAGGCTTTTCCTTGTCAGCACGTGCAATTTGACCGCATAAAGTGGGCCGTGCTTCGGATCAAGTAGCTTGTGCGGGGGAGCAACGCGAATCAGCTTGTCACCTACATAGTGTCGGGCGTCCCGGATCGCGGCGAGCTGCAGGTCTTTCGTGAACTTATTGTCATATGCGAGGTCCCGCTCCCTCACTGCAGTGCGTACTGCGTTGCTGTCGAGCGGGGCAGAGGTCAATGCTTGCATCTTGCCAATCAGATCGTCGAGATTGGTGGCGTGCACGAAATCAACCCCCTGATCAATGAATGCTTGAACTGGGCCAGGGGCCCCCTTGCCGAGCCGCTGCTTGATGAGCTGCCTAATCGACTTTCCAGTGAGGTCGGGGTTCTGTTCGCTTCCGGAGAGTGCGAACTCCTTTTCGATGATGCTCTGAGTGACCACAAACCAGCTGTGGTCGAAGCCAGTCTTGAGAATCTCCTCAAGTGTTCCGAGCGTATCGAATCCCGGCAGGGCTGGGGGTGGCATTCTCTTGCCCGTTGCATCGAGCCAGAGAGAAGAAGGGCCAGGCAAGATACCGGATACCGTGGTTTGGCCACACGGGCGCGTAGTTCGTAATTCCCTCCGTATAGTGCCACATGCGGTCGCCGTTGACGAGCGCGGCGCCTGCCTGCTCGGTGATCCCAAGCATGAGCCCGTCAACGTGTGCGGGCACGCCACTCAGCATGTGCTCTGGTGCTGCGGGGAGGTGCGCTGGCCAGTGCTGCCTGACGAGCTCATGGTTACCGCCAATTCCACCGCTCGAAACAATAACCGCTCCAGAAGCGAATTCGAACTCTCCAATGACGTCGCGGGTTGACTGCTCACCGCGGTCGGCATCGTCGGGCGCAAGTACTTCTCCATGAACGCCCTCAACGCGCCCATCATGTGAAATCAATCGAGTGACTCGATGTCGTGGCCGATACTTGGCGGTGCCCTCGGCAATACCCTGCCGTAGCCGAGTCGCAAAGGGGTGCACGAGCCCTGGGCCGGTGCCCCAGGTGATGTGGAACCGAGGCACGCTGTTACCGTGGCCTGAAGCGGTTGCACCGCCTCTCTCCGCCCAACCAACAACCGGGAAAAACCCAACACCGCGCTCGCGGAGCCATGCCCGCTTCTCTCCCGACGCGAAATCGAGGTATGCCTCAGCCCACTGACGGCCCCAGAAGTCACTTTCGCGATCGAAACCGGCACTCGCAAACCAGTCGGACCTTGCAAGTTCGACACTGTCGCGAATGCCTAGCCGGCGCTGCTCTGGAGAGTCGATCAGGAACAGCCCACCAAACGACCACCAGGCCTGAGCGCCAAGGTTTGCTTCGTTCTCTTGGTCGACGATCAACACTGTACGCCCAGCATCGAGTGCTTCGGCGGCTGCGACAAGACCAGACAGCCCGGCACCGACGATAATTACGTCTGCCTGTTCGTGTGATTCAGATGCGGTGTGTGAAGCCATGTGTCCACTCCTTTGGAGACTCTCAAATCTGAGTCTAGGGGAGTCGGGGTTCTCGATGCTCAAGTAACTCGCGGAGGCGAGTTCTCGGCAAGCTTCGCATGGGGGCGCCGAGTACCTGCAACCTCGTTAGTCAGGTGCTCAACTGTGGGTGAGAGTAACTTGAGTAAGTTACGACAGGCTTCGCGATCTATTTCACCAAAATGATTTGGACGGTGCAGTGGGTCGAGAAATGTTCGACGGGGGCTTGTTACCCCAAATTCTCCGAGGGTCACTCTGTCCTCGGGTGCAAGCCTAAGCTCCGTACCGATGGGTTTCAGGACTCACAGGTCTGCGTGCACTCCCGGCGAGCGCGGCAACGCTGAGTGGGCTACCCGGATGTGGGCATGCTTCCCATACCCACGCAGCAGTGAGGTAGGCGGCTATGAGGTCGCCGTGAGGTGTGCCCCAATCGTAGCGAGCCGCACTTTGGGGCTGTCCGGCCATGCCGCACCGCGCATGCCTGGGCCGCACGGAATGAGCGCACCTCGAAGCCGCATTGCGTGCTGAACTGGCAGCGGCCACAGGTCGTATCGGGGAGGAAGAGGGGCATGCATGTAGCTCATAATTCCACAATTCGCGTGGCCGCTCACCGGTTTCAGCGATTTTGTGGATCAGCTGGCGCGGTTTAGTCTCCGAGAGCGGCGAGCCAGGACTCCTGGGTTGCTAGTTTCTGCTCAGCTTCATACTTCGACTTTGCGTTCTTCGCGCTCTCAATTTCAACCTTCAGTTCAGCAATCGATGCTTCTAGCTGGCCACGAAGACCTTCGCTCCGAGCCTTGGTCTCGGGGTTCGACTTACGCCAGTGATCCTCTTCAAGCGACTTCACATGATCCTCGACCTTGCGAATGCGGCCCTCAACCTCGCGAATTGATTCACGAGGGATGCGACCGATCTCGTCCCACTTCAGCTGCAGTTCAGTGAGGCGCTTTCGAGCAGCGACACGGTCGGTGATTGCGAGAATCTGATCTGCGTACTCTTCGAGAAGTGCCTGCTTCGCAGTGAGGTTTTCAGCGTACTCCTCGTTCGTCTGTGCGGCCTCTTCAGCCTTAGCCTGGTAGAGCACGTCACCTGCGGCCTTGAAGCGTGCCCAGAGCTGGTCGTCGAGCTTGCGGCTCGCGCGCCCCGCACCCTTCCACTCATCAAGCAGGCCACGATACAACTGAATGCCGTCGATGCCGCGAGGAGCGAGTGCTTCTGCCTGCGAGATGAGGCGCTCCTTGCGGTGCTTCACGTCTTTGTTCGTTGCATCGATCTGCGCAAAATGTGCGCGCCTGGCGGTGTCGAAAATCTGTCGGGCTGAGCGGAAGCGCTTCCACATGCATCCGCGACCGACTTCGAAAGCTGAGGGCCGCTGCGCTGTGCAGCCTGCCATTCCTCAAACAACTGTTCGAACGCCTGGCCAGTCTCCTTCCAGCGGATCGAGGTTTCCGGCTGCGCCGCGAGGCGCTCGGCCTCTGCAACGATCACTTCGCGCTGCTCAGCGGCCTGCTGCTTCGCAGCTTCGCGCTCTGCTTTGTGCTTTTCGCTGAGCTC
>JAUCCH010000111.1:0-11479 GCA_034676385.1 Leucobacter sp. | reverse complement strand
TCTCTTCGTGAAGTTCACGGCTTCACCTGTTTGCGTCGGTGATCGAGTCTTTAGATCGGCACGGGAGTGCAGAAGACTCTCTGCGTTTGCGAAAGCGGCGTTTGCGGCGGCCATCGTCAGCGGAGCGATCTCGTCAGTACCTGCGAAAGCCAGCGACGGGGTGATCGTCAGATTACGGGTGCCCGTGTTTTAGACAGGCCTTCGAGTGGCATATCTGACGCGCGGTGCACACCAACAACTCGCCTACCCTGTCACCCGTATTGCATCAGATCTAGGCGCTGCTGCATTGACACGAATGCGCCGTTAAGTGACTGTGCAGTCGCGCTCATCACCGAAACACTGCCGGGCGCCTCGCCAGCATCGTTCTTGAAAGTCCAGTTGCCTCCACCGTAGACGCCACCCAGGCAACTCGCTCTCTCAAGGTGTTCATATTCACGGTTCGACCGTTGCCGTTCACACTGTCAAAAAGCGAGTTACCGGCTCGTAGCCACTCGGCGAGGGTAAACACCTTCATCGTCGAGCCCACCTGGAAGCCGTTGGATCCACCGTATTCGTTATCGGTGTTGTAGTTAATGCTTGTGTAACCCGGGTTCGCGTCAAGGAAATCTTGATCCGCACTAAACGGTCGGTTCTGCGCCATCATGAGCACCCGGCCGGTGCCAGTCTGCACACTGGATGCGGCCGAGCCAATATCGATGCCCTCCATGACCTGAGGAATCTCAGAACGAATCGCATCAAGCGTCTGCGCCTGCATGTCGAGGTTGATCGTCGTCATGATCTGGTAGCCACCACGCAAGAAGTTGAAGTGACGCTCTTCAGCAGTATTGCCAAACGCGGGATCAAGCTCAATGTAGCGCTGTACGTAATCGCAGAAGTGACCAAGTCCGTAGTTGCTTTCTGCAACGACACAGCCCGACTGGCGGGGGGTGATATTTGGCACTACATCCGTCGCCACTGCCGCATCGTGCTGTTCCTGAGTAATGCGTTTTGCGTCGAGCATGCGCTGCAGCACGTAATCGCGACGATCCTGGTTGTCAGGGATGTTCTCGGGGTCGCTCAGGTTGAGGTCAGACGGGAACTGCACGATCGCAATGAGGCTCGCAGCCTCGCTGAGCGTGAGATCATTTGCAGACTTGCCGTAGTAGTAGTGCGCGGCCGACTCGATACCGTAAATGTTCTTGCCGAATAGGGCGATATTGAGGTAACCGAGAAGGATCTCATCCTTGGAGTACTTCTTCTCGATGCTTATGGCGAGCGGATCTCTTGCAGCTTACGCTGCGGGGTCTGCTCCACAGCATCTTCGTAGGCCGCGTCCCGCTCTTCCTCATCGATCATTGCCTCGGCACGTTGAACAAGCACGTTACGGACATACTGCATGGTGATGGTCGAGGCACCGCCGGCATCGCCGCCCTTGACCTGCCCGAGGACTGCGCGACCGAGGCCGAGCACATCGATGCCGTGGTGCGTGAAGAAGCGGGGATCCTCGGTGGAAACCGTTGCGTCTTTCACGTACTGCGAAATCTGGTTCCAATTGACCATCTCCCGGTTTTGGGCGAAGAAGTCAGCAAGCTTTATGGTCTCGCCTGCAGAATTCAGGCGAGAGTAGAAGACGGCTCCGCAAGCTCCCCCGGGTTAAGATGCCCTGGCAAGTTCTCGAAGACGCTGATCGCTGAGCTCGCTGCATAGCCGCTTATCGCAACCACAGGGGTTACGGCGACGGTCACGAGCACACCAGCGACCAGGCTCATGATGATCGCCCCGATGAAGCCGCCAATAGCGCCGCCAGGGGTGCGGGGCTTGGCGGTTCGCACGTTGGCGCCGCGGGCACCCGACTTTGAAGACGAGGTGAAGCCATAAGATAAAGCGTATGCGACGTGGCTGAGAATTTCGCACGCCCGCGCAGTGAACTGCGCCCTTCCGCGCCATAAATCGGTGCGCGGGGGTGGGGCTTTCGTCACGTCGCATTGCCTGAAAAGAAGGAGCACCTGATGAGTGAACCAGCCGAGAACACTGGTGCCGCTGAACAGTCCAATTGGGAGTATTTCGTGACCCCGCTTTTGTTGCACAATGAGGCAGCAATTCTGAACAACTGGGGTGCCCAAGGGTGGGAACTCGTACAGATTATCGAGGGCCCCGCTGGCGGCAACGTTGCATATTTGAAGAGAAAGAAGGCCTGAAATGTCAGTAATTGAGGATCGCCTGCGCGAGCTCGGGTATGAAGTTCCACAGGTGGCAGCACCCGTCGCTGCCTATGTGCCTGCATTGCGTCGCGGCAACCTTGTCTACACGAGGGGCCAGCTGCCCTTTGTTGACGGGACCCTGCCCGCAACCGGCAAGGTTGGTGCTGAGGTTTCGCCTGAAGCGCGCGGAGGATCTCGCCCGCCTATGTGCTCTCAACGGGCTCGCAGCGGCGCGCGGCGTGTTGGGTTCGCTTGACAAGATTACCCAGGTTTTGAAAGTGACCGCGTTTGTTGCCTCCGACCCGTCGTTTACCGGCCAGCCAGGAGTGGCGAACGGGGCTTCGATGTTCCTTGGCAAGGTCTTTGGTGACATGGGCATTCACGTGCGTTCGGCAGTGGGTGTCTCAGTGCTTCCGCTTGATGCGCCGGTTGAGATCGAGTTTGTATTTGAGGTCTCCGGAGTAGACGGCTGGGCTGAGCCCGGGACGGGCTCAGAAGAGGCCGCCGAGAGCCAGAAATGGCTCTCGTTTTGAGGGGCCTTGTCCAGTTGAGATCGAATTCGTATTTGAGGTGTCTGAGTAGGTAACTCTGCCGAAGCCAGGACGGCTTCGGCAAGCGAGCTGCACGGAGGCCAGAAATGGCCTCCATTTTGCCAGCAGCCTTGTGCAGTTGAAATTGAGTTTATTTTTGAGGTTGCCGACTAGCGGTTACCTACATGCAACTAGGGGCGAGGATCACGCTTTGTGAGCCTCGCCCCTCGTTTTCATTGTGTGAACTATCTATTTCGTGGCGAGCTCATCCCGGACTCGCTGTGAAATGGTCTGCATCACCGCGGTGTCAGCGAGAGTCGTGGTGTCGCCGATCTCCTTGCCCTCTGCGGCCTGCTTGAGCAGGCGGCGCATGATCTTGCCCGAGCGTGTCTTGGGCAGTTCGCTCACGATAAACACCTGGCGTGGGCGCGCGATTGCTCCGATGTGCGCAGCGACGTGCGCTTGAGCTCGGCTTCGGCATCGCCTTCGGAAAGCAGGTGCTGCTGCGATTTCAAGATTACGAAGGCCACGACCGCCTGCCCCGTGGTCTCGTCGTCCGCGCCCACAACGGCAGCCTCGGCAACTGCGGTGTGCTCGACGAGTGCCGACTCGATCTCGGTAGTCGAAAGTCGGTGACCCGACACGTTCATCACGTCATCGACTCGACCAAGCAGCCAGATATCTCCATCTTCGTCAACCCTCGCACCGTCGCCGGCAAAGTACTGGTCACCAAACTTCTCCCAGTAGGTGTCAACGAAGCGCTGGTCGTCGCCCCAAATTGTGCGCACCATCGCGGGCCACGGGCGCCGGATCGCGCAGAAGCCCACCTTGGCCGGGGTCGACCCGGTTTCCTCGTTCCATCGACCACGTTGACATCGATCCCGGGCTGTCGCGGCCTGGGCGCTGCCAGGCTTGAGGGAGGTGAGTCCGGGGAGCGGTGCGACCATGATGGCGCCGGTTTCGGTCTGCCACCAGGTGTCAACGATGGGGGCCTTACCTGCACCGATGACCTCGTGGTACCAGCGCCAAGCCTCGGGGTTGATCGGTTCGCCCACCGATCCGAGGAGGCGAATGCTTGACAGATCGTGCTGTTCGGGCACCTGGCGACCGATTTTCATGCAGGCACGAATCGCCGTGGGCGCGGTGTAGAGGATCGAGACCTTGTACTTCTCGATGAGCTGCCACCAGCGGCTCCAGTCTGGGGTGTCAGGGGTACCCTCGTAAATGACCTGGGTGGCGCCGTTGGCGAGTGGGCCGTAAACAATGTAGCTGTGCCCGGTGACCCAGCCCACGTCTGCCGTGCACCAGAAGACATCGGATTCTGGCTTGAGGTCGAAGACATCTCGGTGGGTGGCAGCCGCTCTGGGTCAGGTAGCCACCCGAAGTGTGCAGGATGCCCTTCGGCTTACCAGTGGTGCCGCTCGTGTAGAGGATGAAGAGGGGGTTCTCGGCCGGGAACGCCTTTGCGGTGTGCTCACCGTCGTACGCCGAGATCTCGTCGTGCCACCAAATGTCACGGCCGGCCTGCATATCGACTTCGTTGCCACCTCGCTTCACCACGAGCACCTTCTTTACGGTCAGCCTGGCTTGCCGTCGGCATCGTCGAGCGCGGAGCGCGTCGTCAACGGTGGGCTTGAGCGCTGAGACGCGGCCCTTGCGGTGACCACCATCGGCGGTAATGACAAGTTCTGCCTCGACATCATCGATGCGTGAGCGCAGGCTTTCCGCGCTGAATCCGCCGAAGATCACCGAGTGCGCAGCGCCGAGGCGGGCGCAGGCGAGCATTGCGATGACGGCCTCTGGGATCATCGGCATGTAGATGGCGACGCGGTCGCCTTGCTCGACGCCGAGTGCGGTCAACATGTTTGCGGCACGCTTGACCTCGTGGGTGAGCTCACCGTAGGTGATGGTACGAGTGTCGCCGGGCTCGCCTTCGAAGTAAAAGGCAACGCGGTCGCCATTTCCAGCGGTGACGTGGCGGTCGAGGCAGTTTACGGAGACGTTGATCTCGCCGTCTTGAAACCATTTGGCGAACGGCGGGTTAGACCAGTCGAGCACCTCCGTGAAAGGCTTGCTCCAGTGGAGCTCGCGGGCGCGCCCCGCCCAGTACGCTTCGGGATCTTCGGCAGCTTTCCAATAGACCGCGGGATCATTGAGATTTGCTTGGGCCGTGAATTCTGCGCTCGGTGGATAGGTCTCTACCTCAAGCGAGTAACTCTCAATCGTGCCGTGGTCAGTCATGTCACTCACGTCGTATGTGCGGAGCATCTACGCGTGCGCCCCATCCGGTTTGTTCGTTGCATCGCGTACCTTGGTGCTTTTTGGCAGGGGCACCTGTTGCAAGCGTAAAATATATTCTCCGTGGGGGCAACTTTTGATGCGCGAGGTTGCAGCATATTTCGCAGGTGCCGATCAATTCGTCGCTCACAATTTCGGGATTTGCTCTTTTGGTATGAGTTCTCCACAGATTGCTAGATCCCGTTAGTTTGTGCGGATACTCAGTGTTGGCTGGCGTGTATGCAAGCTGTGTTTTCGGCTCACCGACACCTGGTCCCTCTATCACGCACCGAGGCGCTGAGTATCGAAGCGAGGCGAGCCTTTGGTGAGCTGCTGCCGCTTCTTGACTGGGCCGACCTTCGAGACGTGCTTATCCAAGTGGTGCATGGAACCGGTCGGCTCTGGATTGACCTCGGCGGAATCATGCAGGAGTTAACCGGATGGTCTGCGTCCCCAGACGCTGTTCGCTCGCTCGCGGTATCGCTGATCGCGGCGGGTGGACGGCACATCGACGAACTGAATCCATGCGCTGACGTGCGGCTCGGTGACGGCATCCGGGTACACGCGATGCTGCCGCCGGCGAGCGTAGCGGGGGCAGCGGTTTCGATTCGAGTACCGAGGATCGCCCCACTCGGGTTTGCGGAGATCGCGGTCAAGGGCTTCTGCTCGCCAAAGGTGCTCGAACACCTTCGACTTGCCGTGGCCACTCGGCTCAACCTGCTCGTTACGGGGAGCACGGGTAGTGGGAAAACCACTGTGCTCGCCGCGCTCATCGATCTGGTGCCACCGAGTGAGCGTGTCATCACGATTGAAGACGTCGCAGAGCTGAGGCTGACACACCGCCACTGGGTAGCACTCGAGGCCCGGCAATCGAATAGTGAGGGAGTCGGCGCGATTCCGCTCGATAAGTTGCTGCGTGAGGCTCTCCGAATGCGCCCGGATCGAATTGTGCTGGGCGAGTGCCGGGGTGCTGAGCTGTTGACACTGCTGGCGGCTCTCAACACTGGGCATGACGGTGGTGCTGGCACCCTGCACGCAAGCTCTCTGGCAGATGTCCCAGCTCGGCTGGAGGCACTCGGTGCGCTAGGCGGCCTCTCGCCTGCTGCGCTCGCAAGACAGGTGTGTGCAGCTCTGCACCTGGTGGTGCACCTTGAGCGCTCTGCGGAGGGCCGGCACAGGATTGCTGCGCTCGGCCGGTTTCAGCTTCGGGGCGATGTATTGACGGTTGAGGAGTTGTGATGGGTAACTCTAGTTCTCGTTCGTTCCCGTTGCGTTCGCGGCTGCGAGACCTTTCGTTTTCACGGAAACGATCGGGCCCGGTCTCAGATTCACGAGAGCGGGCGGTCGATCGAACGCGCTCCGTCGCCGCGGTATCCGCGCTGCGGGCAGCGGCCCTGTTGCGCGGTGGGGTGCCCGCGGGGAAGGTGTGGCGGGTGCTCGGGGAAGAGCCTGGTGCGCCGCCACAGCTCGTGGCGATTGCCGAGCGGGTCTCGGAGGGGTACGAGAATTCATTTGCCCTCGCGAGTTGCCAGGAGCCGGAATGGAGAGTGCTAGCTGCCGCTTGGGCACTGGCACAGCAAAGCGGTGCCCCGATTGCGCTTATGCTCGAGCGTATTGCGGACGCGCTCATTTCCCTGGAGCGTCTGAGGGAGCGGCGCTCGGTGCTGCTTGCGGGGCCGCGAGCCACAATTCGACTTGTGGGCGCGCTGCCGATAGTTGCGCTGTTGATGGGTGCACTTCTCGGGTTCGACCCGCTTGTGGTACTGCTGAGCCCCGCTGGGGCCGTACTGGCGGTTACTGGTGGGGTGCTACTTATCTGTGGTGTGCGCTGGGCGAAAGCCTTGACTGATCGTCTTGCTTCCGCGGAGTGGGTGTCGGGCCTCGAGTGTGAGCTCTGCTGGATCGCGCTTTCCGGTGGAGCTTCCCAACAGGATTCATTGCGCAGAGTGGTCGATGTCGTAGATCGGTTCGGTGTGGGCTGGGTGAAGTTCTCGACTTTGGGAAATGACGGGAACGTGGGCGGGGTATTGCGGGTCGCGACCGCACACGGTACGCCTGCTGGGCCAATGCTGTTGTCCGAGGGGAATGCCGCCAGGGTTCGCACACTCACCGAGCTCGAGCGTGAGGCGGAACGGCTCGCGGTGAGAGTGCTGCTGCCCATCGGAGTCTGCGTGCTTCCGTCTTTTATTGTGCTCGGTGTGTTACCAGTTCTCTTTGCGGTGATGGGATCGATTGGCCCGATTGCCTAGTTTGTCGCTCACACTGCGCCCAGTTCAGCACTTACCCACAGAATCCTCACTATCTCGGAAAACGCTGATTTCGAGGGGCCTACTTGCGCAACACTGAGGCACCAAACAAGGAGCATCGGAGCACCTGAGAAGGTGGTCGACACGAAGAAAGGATCAAATCATGAGGGCGAAGATTTCTCTAGGTGTTCAAAAGTTTGCGCGGCTGCGAGATGACCGTGGTGCGGTCACCGCAGAGTATGCCGTGGTCATTATGGGTACAAACATATCAAAATGACATGTTTAGTCTTTGTTGCTCGATGCTCGGATGCTGTTGTCGTGTGGGACATCAAAACCTGAACAGCCTCTGTCGTTGCACAATCCTAAAAGTCGCTCTGATCTGCTATTTCTGATAAAATAAGGGTGGCTCTTTTGATCGAGAACCTACCCCGCTTGCTTCACGGCAGGCGGGGTTTTTGTCGCTGCCGATGAGTGCTGAATAACTAGTAGGTGCCGAGAAAGTGTGCGGAATAACTAGACCATCCCAGGGGTGATACACGTATTCCCAGAGAAGGGGGAGTGTTAAGATAGATGCAAACGCTGCATCAGTGCAATCCAGTTACTTGATGCGCTTGGAGCATAGTCTTCAAACGGGGCGCAAGCGGTAAATCCATTCCAATTGTGATGCGTAAGTCAATCTCGATCACTTGGAGCCACTATGCGCACTTCTTGCACCCTTCGACCATCCGTATTTGAGTTATCCCGGGTAGTTCTGAGGAAAGAACTTTACAACGGGAGGGAAGTGCGCCGGGCAGTGATTCCCGGTTTCATTCCCTTAGGTGCGCACGGGATCTCCGAACTGCCATCGAAGCAGCCTGAGAACGTAGCTAACAACACCTCATTTAAGCAAGAGGGCAGCACCTCACTTAAGCAGACTTCAAAACCCCAAATAACCTATAACTATCCCAGGGGCATCGAGCTTCCTCAGCGCTTCGAAGATATTCATGATGAGGATTGGGAGCGCGCGGAAGCATTAAAGGTGCCGCTTGAGAACGCCCGGAAGGGCGGTGTGAGGCGTAAAGAAATCCAACTCCCTCAAGCAGGCAGCTCCGATGACTTCCAGATGAGTCGCTGTGGGCGAAAAGTTACTAGCCCATGGGCGCATGTTCAGTGGCACTTCCGCAAGCTTATATACAACCTTCTGAATGATTTGGTTCGTTCGAATGGTGTTGAGGGGCTTCCAGAGCCGACCGTGCTTCAGGCTGCTCTGCTTGGGTATGCCCTGGATGACCTTGATCATCTAATGTTCTATGAGCAATATGGTGAGCCCTCTCCTTCCTCCTTCGTTAAGTGGTCCAAGCTGAGCGAGGACGCGGTCACGCGTGCGGCTGCATATGCAATTGAGGAAACGCTGGAGTATTGGAACCCTGAGTACATTGACGAGCAGCGGGAACGTGGGCGACGAGGCGGGCAAGCTTCAAAACGAACTGGGATCTGGCATGATCCGGAAAATCGGCAGAAGCTTGAGAAGCTTCTTCAGGACGGAGACACCATCAAAGAGATCGCAGACCAATTCAAGTGCTCTACGAGCACCATAGATCGAGGAATTTACTACCTAAAGCACCCCGAGAAGCTCTCCGAACAAGTGCCTCCTTCAAAAGAGAAAGCACGTCATCGAAAGGCAGGGCAGCCGAGACAATCGCCGAGATTTGAGTGACTCCAGTTGCAGATCTTTTGGGCGGGAGCATGGGGAGGCAATCTGTGGGCAGAATCACCACTAGCCGTATTCACATTTCATGAAATACGTACGTACCGCAGTTGCGACTATTGCCCCCTAAACAGTTGATGATTTGGCGCTCGCCGCATAGATAATTCTCGATTTATGGTTCACCCGGATCTAGTCTTTGGGTATGTGTGGGCGAATCATTGTTGCCTGGGAAGAGATCCTGCCGGTGGCAAGCGATACTGAGCTATCCGATTGGGTGCGGGAAGCTCCAGAAGGTGCATCATCTTCCTGGAACCTTCCACCCACCAAGGAGATCCCAATTGCCCTCACTTCCCCAAAGACTGGAGAGAAACACCTGGAACTCGCGCGTTGGTGGCTGACCCCTGCCTTCGCAAAGACGTTTGAACCTAACTGGAGGTACCCAACCTTCAATGCGAAAGTAGAGACGCTCTCAGAAAAGCGCTCCTTCTCTCCTAGCCTGAAAGCCCAGCGCTGCATCATCCCAGTAAGTGGCTTCTACGAATGGACAGGCCCTAAGGACAAACGCATCCCGCACGCAATATTCGGTAAAAAGAAGATTCTGCCACTCGCAGGTCTCTACGCCTGGTGGAGGTCTCCGGAAGGGGAATGGAAACTCTCGGCAACGATCCTCACAAGAGAGTCTGCGGGAGTGATGAAGCCGCTCCACCACAGGATGCCTGTCTTTGTAGATGACTCGATGATCCAAGACTGGCTAGATCCTGAGACTGTCGGAGATCAGAGCCTGGTAGACGCAGTAGCAGCACTAGCCGTACCGTACTCGGAGACCCTCACAGAGCACGCTGTGAGGCCACTACAGGGCGACGGACCTGATCTCCTCAACCCCGCCTGAGAACTCGGCCCCTATGGCTTTCTAGGAGGCTCAGGCTGGCCAGGAACTACAGGCACAGGGGGCTGCGTCCCGTGGGGTGGTGTAATTCCTGAAGCTTGTGTGTCACCACGGTGACGAGCGAGCCATCGTGCGATGGTCAGTAAGAACTCTCTACTGATCTCACGAAAGGACACACCACACGATGGCTCTCAACCAGTCTGCCCTGATCGAGCTCCTGAAGGAACTCGAACTCACCGACACCACCGAACGTATCCGCCTGCTCACTCAGCGCGCATTCCAGGAACTGATCAACGCAGAAGCCGAAACGGTGATCGGCGCCGCCCCGTATGAGCGTTCTGACGGTCGGACCACGCAGCGCAACGGCACCCGACCTCGAACCTTGTCAACGACCGCGGGCGATCTCGATCTGCGCATCCCAAAGCTGCGCGAGGGATCGTTTTTCCCGTCGTTGCTCGAGCGACGACGCAGAGTCGATCAAGCATTGTTCGCCGTCGTCATGGAAGCCTATGTGCACGGCGTATCAACCAGGAAGGTTGATGATCTCGTGAAAGCGCTCGGCGCTGAGAGCGGGATTTCAAAGTCTGAAGTGTCACGCATCTGCCAGGAGCTTGACGAGGACGTCGCTGAGTTTCGTGAGCGCCGCCTCGACGACACCACCTACCCGTACGTGTTCGTTGACGCAACCTACTGCAAAGCAAGGGTCGGTCGCAGGGTGGTATCCCAAGCGATCGTGATCGCTGTGGGGGTTGCAGCTGACGGGCAGCGGCAGGTGCTGGGGTTCCAAGTCGGTGATACCGAGTCTGAACCGTTTTGGACCGAGTTCTTCCGAGACCTGAAACGGCGCGGCCTGGGCGGGGTGCAACTCGTCATCAGTGATGCACATGCTGGCCTCGTGCGTGCCATCGAGGTGTCGTTCCAGGGTGCTGCGTGGCAACGTTGCCGGGTGCACTTCATGCGTAACGTGCTCGCCCGGGTTCCGAAAGTCGCCACCCAAATGGTCGCCGCGATTATCCGAACAATTTTCGTGCCGCGCGGGAAACGAGAGCTCGTGCATGCTCAGTTCGGTGAGGTGGTGACGATGCTCACCAGAAGTCATCCTGCTGCGGCTGAGCTTCTTGATGCGGCCAAGGATGACCTGCTCGCGTTTACCGAGTTCCCGCCACAGCATTGGCAGCAGATCTGGTCCACGAACCCGCTCGAACGACTCAACAAAGAGATCAAGCGGCGCACGAATGTCGTCGGCACGTTCCCGAACCCTGAAGCGCTGCTGCGGTTGACCGGGCATGTGTTGATTGAGCAGCACGATGAATGGGATGCTGCCGACAGGAGGTATTTCAGTGAGAACTCGATGAAGCTCATCACCCAACCCGTTGAGGGGGTGGTGCTAGCAGGGCTCGAGGCCGCTTAAACTAACAGCACTGACCTTCGTATTGGTGAAGTGATTTTCCACCACTCAAAGGGACGCAGCCGGCACAGGGTTGTTCCATGTCACGATGAAGTCTGCCGCTTCCAGGGTCTCGTAGAGGCCGTGTAACCGCCATTTGGAGGGGTCTGGGTTCCAAGTGAGGAGAAGGTACTTCTCACACTGCTCTCGATCCGTGATGCGTTTGACTACGGCTCGCGGACGAGCGGGATCTTCTCGCATGATGAGCCAGGTATCAGTGTCGAAC
>JAUCCH010000110.1:0-6359 GCA_034676385.1 Leucobacter sp. | reverse complement strand
TTGCCCAGCGTGATTGCTCAAACTGAGCGATGAGAGACTTGCAAGTCTTCCTGTGGTTGCGCAAGCGCTTGGCCATTGGAGTCAAACACTGCGTCTTCAGGGTCGAAACCCAGGTCTTCCGGATCAAGCCCCGAGAGAAACAGCGACGTGCCCCGTGCGGTGCTCGCGCGACGCTCAACCCACTCATGGAACAGGTTGCCTGTTCGAGTTCGTCGATATGGTCGGATCGGCATGGGCCGAAGCCTGCGCCGTTCCCAGCTTCCACTGGATTCTCAATGAACTCCTGGAACGTCGATGCTGTCAGTCTGCTGGCACGTTGTGAAGGTGCCAGCAGATAGACTCTCGGTTGCGACAGACGACTCTGCCGGCCGCAAGCCTGTCGCAGAATCCACTGCTTGAGAAAATTCCGGCGCAGCAGCCTCTGCGGCACGTTCGGCGAGCAACAACTGTACGACCGGATGGAGAGTTGCTGCCTCCAGGTTGGACTCAAGCCCGCTACGCACCGAGTTTGCTGCCTCGTGCACAGCGGTTCGTCGACGCCCCAGTGGGTCGAGCGGCCACTGGGCTGTGCGAACTTCGAAAGCAGATGGGTCATTCTCGTGAGCGCTTTCTCGCTGGAGTTCGCCGATAAGGCCAGCGTCTGCAAGCTCCTGCAGAAAGACCGCCGGGCCTCGCGCTTTGGTTTGGCCTCCCCAAAATGAGTACGTGAGTAGCAACCGAGATGCCGCACGGGTGATCGCTACATAGGCAAGACGCCGCTCTTCTTTGCCGAATGCCGGTCCTTAAGTGCATCTTGATACACCGTGATGGCGTCAATGGCTTCTTTTTGTGTCCCAGTTATCGAGAAGTCAAGCCTAGGTCTGGCTGGCGCATCACCGCGGAGCGCATCAGGGAGCTGCCCCGGCCGCAACCAGCCCATACCCTCCCGAGAACTCCCAGGGAATTCATCACCCACGAGACGTGGGATCGCAACCAGGTCCCATTCAAGACCCTTGGAACCGTGCACGGTGATGAGCTGCACCACACCGGGCTCAGGCTCAGGTGAGTGTTCGGCTACTTCATCGTCATCCGTCGCACGTTCGAGCCATGCGAGCACCGATGAGAGCGTGCCCTGTTCATCCGTTGCGAGGAAGCTTTCAACCATCTCAGTGAATGTGTCAAGGTTGGCCCGAGCAACCGCCGATCCGTCGTATCCGGTGTGTTCTGCCGCGTCGAGTTCGATGTCGAGCCGCAGCGCCGCGATTACCGAGCGGATGAGCGCGGGAAGGTCACCGCCCACTTCCCGCCGCAGTTCCCGTAGTATCTGACCTGCCTCTTGCAGTCTCTCGCGCCCAACCTTGGTGACCTGAGAAAGTGCATAGTGGTCGAGCTGAGGCATCATGGCGATTTCGTCGAGCGCGTCGAGCAGCGTAAAGCTTCGTTCTGGATCAGTGAGTGAAGGTGTGGCCTGAATATCAGCATCACTGATCTTCTGCTTCGTATGGTCTCGTACTGAGAACCACCGTGCAGCCCGATCCAGGCCGTTGAGGTCGGCCACACCGAGGCGGAACCGTGGGCCCGCAAGGAGGCGGATGAGCTCACTCCCTGCGTCTGCAAACCAAATGCATCGAAGCGCACTTACCAGGTCGGTGACTTCCGGTGTGGTGAGCAGCCCACCAAGACCCACAATGCGGTTAGGTACGCCTGCCGCCCAAAGCGACTCAGACACGGCCCCCATGTGACGTCGGCTCCGAAATACGACCGCAGCCGTAGCTGGTTCGGACTTCCGCTCAAGATGTACGTTTCGCGCATCCCTCATCCAAAGCGCGAGCGCCTCAAACTCCTCCTCAAGCGTTTCTCCGGAACGAACTTCGAGCCCTACTTGGGATTCAACCTCTGTTATCCCAAGATATTGTGCTCGCGAGGTCAGCGGTTTGACAGAAATACCGGTAGTTTCAGCGTCGAGTTTCGCCGCCAAGGGCGCACTCACGGTGTTTGCTGCCGCCAAAATAGAGCTTGGATTGCGCCAGCTTGTCGAAAGGCTGAGCGTAGTGTCGGCATCAAGAGAACTGCCGGTACTCCGAAAGTCACGATGAAAGGTTTGTAAGTTGCTGGCTGAGGCTCCACGGAACCCATAGATCGATTGGTGAGGATCACCCACCGCCATCACCGAGCACCCTTGGAAGAGTGTGGAAAGCATCGTCGTCTGCCCCACGGATGTATCTTGCACTTCGTCAAGCAGTACCACCGGAGTACGGGCACGCAAAGTCTTGATGGCGTCTGGTGAGCACCGTAGTGTTGCGACCGCGAGTGCAAGCTGGTCAGAGAATTCGATGAGCCCAAGCCTGCGTTTCTCTTGGGAGAACTGATCTGCGAGACGTATGGCAAGCCCGGTTGCTTCCATGTTGCCAAGAACCGTGTCGATCTTCGCGTAGCGACCCTCGCGCTTCTTCTCGTTGTAGGGAAGTTCGCCGAGCATCGAGAGCTCTTGTATGTGCTGTTTCACGGAGTCAAAACTCGTGAGGTTATCGGAGACCGCATGATCAAGGGACATGATCTGCTTCACGATGACCCCAATAGAGTCACCGCTCTCCGCGAGGCCAGGCTCTTCGCTGCGACACACGACTTCCCGGGCAATACCCCATGCCCACGGCCCATCAATTACCGTAGCCCCAGCTGATACCCCCGCGATCGCACCAAATTCCTGCACGATTGCCGAGCAAAGGCGTTGTACGTACTTACCTCTGGCAGGTCGAGCCCCTCGCTCATGACTGCAGTGAGGGCCGCAGAGCGTTCAGCTTCTGCAGCATTCAGAAACCCTGCCTGCGCAGCTTTGTCGAGCATTTCTGAGAAGCGAATGAGGCGCTCGGTCACTCGCTCTCCGAGCTCCCCCGCTGCCTTTCTGGTGAAAAGTGAGGCCAAGAATCTGAGAGGGTGCAGCCAAACCATTCGCAACGAGCCACACCACCCGATTCGCCATGGTTTCGGTCTTGCCGCTTCCGGCCCCAGCAACAACCAAAACACTGCCACCAAGTGGCTGTTGAATCACCTCAGTTTGCTCTGGGGTTGGCAATATCGCCTGTTCTGGTGATTCAGCCATCAGCTCGGCGATACGGGCTGCTGAAAATACGGCGCGACGCATACTCATGAGTGGCTCACCGCCGGAATGATGTGGATGCTGCAGGCGCGGCTCGCCGCGTACTGATCTTCGCAGTGGTGCTCAAGCCTTGCTGTGAAATTAGCCCCCGCCATAACACGCCCGACCTCTCGCACACGCTGCTCAAGTTCTTGCTGTTGGCTCTCACTGAGTTCATTTTGCACAATCTCCGTGTACTTCTCGCCCTGACGAGCGCGGGTCTTGCTGAGCGTATCTGGGTGGACAAAGAGCAATCTTGCCTGACTCGCAGCGACTGCTTCAATGCTGTGCCCTTCAGCGTCCACAAAGGCGCCCCTCAGCACGCCCAGTTGATAGGCCTGCAGTTGCGCATGCTGCTTCAGCTCCGCCGCACTGGGAACTTTCCTACCTGTCTTCAGGTCAACCACGGTAATTTCAAAGCCGCCCTCTGCGAGAGGCATCGCCTCGATTCGATCAGCGTTGCCCCTGAGGTTCGCAAATTCAATGGGCAGCACAAACGAAGCCTCATTCGCAAGCAACCACTGCTCTGAACGTTCAAAACCGGCAAGATAAGTCGCGAGCGCCTCTGCCATCAATGTTGTCTCCGCGAGCGCACGCTGTTCCTGCCATTCAGCTTCAAACTTGAGACTGCCCCAGTCTTGTTTCACCCTATTCAATAGATCGTCAGCAGTGACCCCCGGAGCCGCGGTTTCCATTGCCTGGTGTAGCAGAGTGCCTATGTTGGCGCGGTAGTTCGAGGTGCTGCCCCCAAGCTTTGAAACGATCCAATCGAGCGGGCAAGCCTCGGCCTGTTCCATTTGTGATGGGCTTACCGACACCCTTGCGTCCGAATTATGCTCGATGTCAACAAGTGATGCCACCGAGCTTGGCGGCATCACGCCGTACCATTCATCTGGGTGCGCCCCCGCGACACCATCGCAAGCAAGCGCAACGAGTGCGTCGCGCGCTTCCGTGTCTGCCGGATCCGTTGTGAGGCGGCGCCTCATTTCAGCAACCATGCCTCGAAGAGTCAGCCTGCTGCTTGGCAGCGTCCGCTCGACCCTGTACTTCTCCCCCAGTGAGAAGAAGGTGCCGGGGGTGCTGATCCTCGTTAGAAATCGAAACAACAAGTATCTCCTCCTTTGCACGCGCTACCGAGTGTGCGAACAGTCGAAGCTCATCATGCATAGTGTCGCGTCGAGAGGGCCTGGAGGCTTCATCGCCTCGCAACCAACGCTCAAGCGCGGTCACCCCGAGCAACGAGCCTCGTGCTCGCAGGTTTGGCCAAGCGCCGTCCTGTACTCCGAGCACACAAACCAGGTCGAATTCCCGACCAACGACGCCCTGGGGAGTAGTTACCGTCACCATTTCCCTCTCACTTCCAGCAGCAAGCGAATCGGTGGGAACTGTGCTGAGTAATAGATCTTCGAGCACCGTTTCAATTGGCCGCTCGCTATCTTGTTCTTCGTGACGCTGCAGCTCGAAAAACAGACCAACGACCGCGTCCAGCGCCCTGTGCGCCTCATCAGCGCGTACTCCCCGAGTATCTAGTGCCTGATTCTGCAATCCCTCGGCAAGGCCACTCCCCTGCCAGATTTGCCAGAGCACCTCACGCGGGGTTCCACCGGCCAGGTGCACGGATGCGGCAGACGCCGCAAACTTGCCTAGGCGGTGCAGACGTCGCGCACCGCGCATATCAAGCGCGGGCTGCTCACCCGGAAGCTCGAAGAGCTCGAGCACGAGTGCGTCTGCGCCCACCGCTTGCCGAGCATCTGATTCAGCTGCCCGCACCTCTGTCAACCGCAAGGCTCCACGAAGTCGACGCAACGAGATGGGGTCTAGCCCCCCTATCGAGCCACTGAGCAGCTCTAGAACCTCACCCGCACTCAACGGCGCGAACCCGAGAGCATGCTGAAGCAGGCGAATCAGTTCTCGTACGAGCTGATGCTCACGAAGCACGACACCTCCGGCGGTGACGCTGCTCGGAACTTGCTGGCTCCCCAGCAGTCGTGACACCCGCTTCGCCTCACTCCGGCTCCGGCAGATCACTGCCATTTCCGACCATGGCATCGGAGTGAAACCCGCGAGACCTAGGTGTGCGGCGCGGAGGCGGTGGGCGACTGCGCCAACCTGTTCAGCCGCTGTGGCAACCGTCGCGAACACGACCGGTTCGGAACCGCTCTCTCGCTCGGGTGCTGCGACAGCTTTACGCTGTTGCCCTGCGCCCGCGGCACCGATCCGTTCGGTGAGTGCTGTGACGAGTTCTCGCACTTCAGTGCCGTGCCGGTACACCGTATCCAACACGACGAGTTGTTCAGCCTGTCTCGGCCCGCGCTGCTGTTTACGTTCCAGCTCCGCGGCAAGCCCTGAAATGACCCGCGTGCGCTCGCCGTGAAATGCGCCCGTCGCAATATCGGGGTCACCGAACACCCACAGTTTCGTGCCGCGTTCGATGAGTGCCGCGAGCATCGCAAGCGTGCCTTCTCCGAGTTCTGCCGCATCATCAACCAGCACAAGTTTTGGCACGGCAATCTCTTCGTTCACACGAATGATCTCGCAAGCGGCACGCTGCATCGCACTTGATGACAATTCATCTGGACGGCTCTTCGCAAGCAACGCCCGTACCCGTTCAAGTAGCCTCAAAGCGGCAACCCATTGCTCGCTCAAGTCAGTCGGTACAGAACCATCACCTGCAGCGCCCACACCTGGGCTGCGTGCGAGATCTAGCGTCGCAAGAAGATCTACCGGTCGAAGCGCAAAGTCGTTCAGCACTCGGTCGAGTTCGCGCAGCTCTGCCCGAAACGCATCGCTCCGCAGAACTTCAGGAGCGAAGAAGGGTGTGCCCCTTTCCGCTGGTTCCCCCTCAAGCACGCTATTGACCACCATCTCAACGACTTCGTCGTGGGCTGTGCCGGTGAGCAGCCGTGGGGCTGGTACGCCCTTCAGAGCAGAGTCACGCTGCAAGATCGCAAAGGCGAGAGAGGAAGCAGTGCGAACAAATGTGCCTCCAAGTGGCCGTTCAACACGCCGTTCGATGCGACCCCGCAGTTCAGCCGCGACGAGCCGATTCGGCGCGAGAACGAGCGTTTCGTTTCGATCAAACTCCGGTAGCTCAGAAATTTGAGCAAATGCTTCGATCAAAAGCACAGTCTTTCCTGTACCAGGTGCGCCAAGTACCCGCGCATGTTCTGCGGGGTCAAACGCGAGCACCTGTTGCTGAAGAGGATCGAAATTGGTCATGTCATCAGATTAGATGCCACCCCCG
>JAUCCH010000109.1:0-7708 GCA_034676385.1 Leucobacter sp. | reverse complement strand
CCGGGCTGTACCCGCCACTCGTTCGGCGCGAGCGTTTCTGCGACCACTCCGCGCTGGCGAAGTGCCTCAAGGGTCATCTCGATGTGGGGCACACTTGGTAGGCGCTCACCGGTGTGTACGACGTGCACACCCTCGATGAAACGAGGTGCTGCGAGGAGGAGTCCAGAGGCGAACTGGCTCGACAGGGATGCGTCGACCTCGACGCGCCCGCCTCGCAGCGAGCCGCCACCGTGCACGGTGAAGGGGAGCGCTCCGCGGCCATCGTCTGAGATGTCAGCACCGAGCGCGCGTAGGGCATCGAGCACCGGGCGCATTGGCCGTTTGCGAGCGTAGAGATCACCATCGAACGAGACGGGGCCGAGTGCGAGCGCGGCAACGGCAGGCATGAACCGCATGACTGTGCCTGCGAGTCCGCAGGCAATGCTTGTTGAGCCAATGAGCTCGGCCACCGGCGTGATCCGCAGATCAGGGCCGTAGATGTTTCCGGAAGACGGGACCTCTTCGATCGCGACGCCGAGCGCTCGCAACGCTTCGGCCATGAGCCAGGTATCTCTTGAGTGGAGCGGTGCGTGCAGCACACCGGGGCCATCGGCAAGCGCAGCGAGAATGAGCTCGCGCCCCGTCAAAGATTTTGAGCCGGGGAGAGGCACGATTGCGCTGAGCGCTCGAGCTGAGTGCGGTGCTGGCCACTCGGGTTGTGCGGTGGGGTCGTCGCTTTGGCCCGCCGGATCTTCGTCGTCTCTACCAGGATTCATCTTTCCAACAAGCATTTTTTGCGGCCTCCGGCGGAATACAAGTGCGACTTTGACTGTTCTTGATTCTATCGGGCGTTACTGACCGGCGCCCTGAGAGCCAGATCGAGCAGAGGGGAAGGCCGCATATGACCGCCACAGCGACACATGCGCCAACTCTGGATCGTGCAATTTCGGTCTCGATCCTCGACCCTGAATCTCGCGTAGGCTTGAGCACTGTGACGACAAAGCAGAGCGTAACCGATCGCTTCGAACTTGAGCAGCGATTCACGCGCGATGCGCTGCCATTTCTTGACCAGCTCTACGGCGCTGCGATGAAGATGACGCGCAACCCACAGGACGCACAAGACCTTGTGCAAGAAACATTCGCGAAGGCGTTTGCGTCATTCGGTACGTTTGCCGAAGGTACAAATCTCAAGGCCTGGCTGTATCGCATCATGACAAACAGCTACATCAACATCTATCGCAAGAAGCAGCGTGAGCCCTTTCTCGGCGCGGTTGAAGAGCTCGAAGATTGGCAGCTTGGTGGCGCTGAATCAACGACAGCGATGTCTTCACGCTCGGCAGAAGCGGAAGCAATTGACCGCACCCCGTCAGGAGTGGTGACCGAAGCGCTCAATGCGCTTCCTGAAGACTTTCGTATGGTTGTCTATCTCGCCGACGTTGAGGGCTTCAGTTACCAGGAGATTGCGGATATCGTCGAGCGCCCCATAGGTACGGTGATGAGCCGGCTCCACCGAGGGCGCGCGAAACTGCGCCAGGTTCTCGGCGACTACGCGCGAGAACAGGGCATCGGCGGCTCTGCTGCCAAACAGCAAAATCAGACATCAGAGGAAGGGGCAAAGTAATGAGCGGATGCGGATGCGAACATGCTCGCGCCAACCTCGAGGAACTCATTCGTGGCGAGCTGCAGGCTTCAGATTGCGGCCCGATCAGGGAGCATCTCGAGAATTGCACTGAGTGCCGTGATGAGCAGCAAGTATTTGAGAACCTCACAGTGGCCGTGCGGCGCGCGTGTGAGGGGCCGGCACCGGCCTCGCTGCGCGAGACCATCGTCGCTTCAATGCGCGATCTGCACTGAGACGCGCACGGCTGAGCTGTGTACGACTGAGTGGCTTACCGCCGACTTGACCGCGGCTGGCTAGGAACCGCGTTACTGGGTTAGGGCAGCCGGGGGAGTGACTCGATCAGTTCCCGGGTGTATTCCTCGCGGGGGCGTTCGAAAATATCGTCTACGGTGCCTTGTTCCACAATCATGCCTTCGCGCATGACGGCAATGCGTTCGGCCAGGCGGGGCACGACTGACAGGTCGTGGGTGACAGTGATCAGCGTCAGGCCCATTTCTTCGCGCAGACCAGAGAGCAGGTCGAGCAGGCGACCGCGCACCAGTACGTCGAGGGCGCTGACCGGTTCGTCGGCCACCAGCAAATCGGGGCCGTGTACCAGCGCCCGGGCGAGCGCAATGCGTTGACGTTGGCCACCAGAGAACTCGTGTGGGTAGCGTTCTGCGGATCCGGCAGGGAGCTCCATCCGGTCGAGGATCGCTCGCACCATCGCGCGATGGTCTCCGGGCGCATTCGTGGCGTACAGCGGCTCCGCCACGGTCTGGCCGATGGTACGGCGAGGGTTGAATGACGAGTAAGGGTCTTGGAAGACGATGCCGGTGCGGCGGCGCAGCCACAGCATGCGGTCGTTGCGGCGCCTCGGAAACACCTGACTACCGTCGAAACGTACTTCGCCCGAACTCGGTGTGCCAAGACCAAGCATCATGCCAAGTAGCGTTGATTTTCCCGAGCCTGATTCTCCGACAATTGCGACGCTCTCCCCGCGCTCTACTGCGAAATCGATCGTGCCACCGTTTGCGTTGCCGATGCCCCAAGTACTACTTTTCCGACCAAACATGTTGCTTGTTCGGGCACGGTAGCGCTTCGACAACCCCACACCTTCGATCAACGGTGCTTCTGAAATCAGCTTCTCTCTCACGCGTAGCCCCCAGCCGCATTGATGAGCGCACGCGTTATCGGGTGCACGGGCGATGCGAGGATCTGTGCGACGTTGCCGTCCTCAACCACACGGCCAGCATCGAACACGAGCACGCGCTCGGCGACCTCGGCCATGACCGCGAGGTCGTGCGTAATGAACACCAGGGAGGTGTCGTTACCCTCGGTGAGTTCGCGGAAGAGCTCTAGCACACCACGCTGCACCGTCACGTCGAGTGCTGTCGTGGGCTCGTCAGCAAGTAACAGCCCCGGCCTGGCCGAAATCGCCGCAGCAATGGCAGCTCGCTGACGCTGGCCACCGCTCACCTCGTGTGGGTATGCGCGCACCATGCGTTCAGGGTCGCGGAGGCCCACCCGCGATGCGAGGCGCAGAGCGGCTTCGCGTCGCTCGGATCGCGAGAGGGAGTAGTGGAGGGCGAGGGCTTCGGTCATCTGCCTGCCTAGGCGATGGAGCGGGTTGAGAGCAGTCTTTGGCTCCTGAAACACCATAGCGATTTGATCTCCGCGCAGGGCGGCGAGCTCTCGCTCGGGGAGGCCGACCAGCTCGGTATCGCCGAGGCGGATCGACCCGTGCACCTCGGCTTCTTCGGGGAGAAGCCCGCCGACAGCGAGCGCCGTCAGTGTCTTGCCAGATCCCGAGCCACCGATAAAGCCGAGCCGCTCGCCTGGGGCGAGCGAGAACGAGATCTCGTGCAGCAGCTCGTTACCGCCAATAGCGACTGTCAAACCCTTCACCGTGAGCGCGGGAGCCAATTCCTGTTCTGAAGAACTCATCGTCTGCGCCCCCTCTCGGTGAACGGGAGCGGATCAACCGGTAGCCCTGGCAGGATGCCGGTTGCCGTGCCTAGGCGAGTATCGTCGCCCGGAATGTGGTGAGTTGGCACTGTTCCCACACGTCCGAAACGCAGTTGAGGCTCCATCGTTTCACGCAGCGCATCGCCGAGCAGGTAGAAGGCGAGCACAGTGATCGTGATGGCGAGACCGGGCCACATCACTACGAGCGGGTGGATGGCGATGTACGCCTGCGTTTCTTCGAGCATGAGGCCCCACGAGGGGGTGCTCGGTGGCGCGCCAAAACCGAGGTAGCTCAGACCAGCTTCGGCGAGAATCGCGAGGCCCATAGATAGTGAGAGCTGCACGGTAAACACGGGTGCCGTGTTCGGGAGCAAATGGGTGCGCAGGATCGCCCAGCGAGAGAGGCCCGCGGCACGTGCGGCGAGCACGAAATCTTCGGCGTTGATCTGCCGCAGCTCAGCCCGCACCACTCGACCAATCTGCACGCCGTAACCCACACCGACCGCAACGATCACTACGGGGATGCCACTACCGAAGACCGCAGCAAGCATGATGGCGAGCAGCAGCGTCGGGAACGCAATGAGCACGTCGATCAAGATGATGAGGGGCTCGCGCAACATCCTTGGCCCAAGGCCGGCGATGATGGCAAGAATGAGGCCGATTGTTCCGGACACAATTGCGGCACCGAGTACCACGAGCACTGTAACCCGGGTGCCGGCCATGAGCCGAGAGGCGAGGTCGCGACCGCTGCCGTCGGTGCCGAGCCAGTGCTCCGCCGATGGCGGAAGCCACGCCTGGTAGACATTTGAATAGTTGGGGTCACCCGGCATCCAGAAAAGTGAGAGCAGGGCCACTGCCCCCACAAGCGCAAGGACAGCAAGCGCGAACGCGCCGCGTGGGGAGCGCAGCAGCAGCACGAAAGTGTTGGCGTGTTGGCGTTGGGTGCGATCCTCGCCCCTCAATTTTGCGCTCATTGCTCGTCCACCCGGAGCCTCGGATCGATGATTCGGTGCGCAACGTCGACGAGCGCGCCGAGTACGAGAATCACGGCGGTGAGCACGAACAGTGTGCTCTGCACCTTAATCAGGTCGCGCTGCCCCACGTCGAAGACAAGCATGCGCCCAAGCCCGGGCAAGCTAAATAGCTGCTCGATCACGACCGCGCCAACGAGCAGCCCGGCGACCTGCAGGCCGAGCATCGAGACCACCGAGAGGCCGACGCCGGGAAGGCCGTGTCTCACGAGTGCCCCGAACCGGGTATGCCCGCGCGCCATAGCCGTGCGCACGTGCTCAGCACCGAGTGCACTCAGGGTCGCACTCTTTACGAATCGAAAGAGGATTGCCGCTTCGATGAGTCCGATCGTGAGTGCGGGCAGCGTGAGTGAACGCATGGCAGCGAAGGGATCATCCCATCCACTGCGCGGGAACCCCTGGGAGGGGAGCCACCCGAGCCAGGTGGAGAAGACTACGATGCCGAGCAAACCCGCCCAGACTGCGGGTATCGCCGCAGCGACCACGCCGAAGACAGACAGCAGACGGCTCGGCAGTGCGAGACGACGATACGCTGCAAGCACGCCGAGGGGGAGCGCCACAAGTAGCGCGATGCCAAGAGAATACAGGGTGAGCGGAACAGTGACCTGCGCCTTTTGTGCCAGTTCAGCTGCAATCGGGGTGCCAGAAACGATCGAATTTCCAAGCTGCCCAGAAAAAATACCGCCGATCCAGTCGAAGAACTGAATTGGCAGGGGCTCGTTGAGCCCGAGGCGCTCACGAATCGCTGCGACCTGCTCAGGGGAGGCCGAGGTGCCACCGATCACCTGCGCGACGTCGCCGGGCAACAACCGCAACGAGACAAAGATGATGAGGCTCGCTAAAAATAGCCCCGCGACAAGCGTCAGTGCCCTGACAGCGAGGAAGCGGCTCATCCCTCGATCTTACTTGGCATTCGATTCATCATTTTCACTTGGGTACGATGCAGGGCCCCGCTCGCGTTGGAGCCGGGCCCTGCATGACTTGTGCGGTCTCAGCCGAACACCTGTGGTGTCTGCGTGAAGTACCCGAAAACGGGTGCCCCTAGAGGGTCACGCCCTCGAGGTTGATGCGTGAGTTAGTGTTGCTGTTCGGGAACCCCTGCACGTGCTTTGCGATGGCGTTTGCAGGAGTGTAGTTGATGAGCCACTTCGCAGGAGCATCCTCGGCAACAAGCCGGGCCGCCTGCTTCACCAGGTCGATAGCCTCGCCCTGGTCAGTGGTTGCGATCGATTGTGCGTAGAGTGCCTGCACCTCGGGGTTGTCATACCCAAAGTAGTAACCGGGGTTCGTGTAGTTCGAGAAGTCGTTCGCTTCGGCGTGGTTGACGTAGCTCAGGTCAAACGTGCGAGGGGTGCCGTCTTCAGGCGCAGAGTACACATCGCTCAACCAGGTGCCGAACTCGACTGGGTTCACCGTGAGCTTCACGCCGATCTCAGCGAACTGTGTGACTACTTGGTTGATGGCGTCGCTCGCGTAGAAGCTCGGAATAGTGACCGTGAGCTCAAGGTTTTCGACTCCGGCTTCGGCCAATAGAGCCTTGGCAGCTTCGGGATCGTAGGCGTTGATCGAGGTGAGATCCTCGAATGCTGGTTCGATATCGGTGATCGGGCCACCCAGCGTCTTGCCATCGCCGTAGAACGCCGCAACGATGGAGTCGCCGTCAATAGCCATCGACAGTGCAGTGCGCACGCGAACGTCGTCGAGCGGAGCCTTCTTCGAATTGAATCCGAGCGTAAATACGTCGGTGCTGCTCGCGTGTTCAATCGTGAAGTCAGTGCCTTCGAACTGCGACACCATGTTTGAGACCACCGGTGCAAGTACATCGAGGTCGCCCTCAAGAGCCGCGTTCACTGCCGCGTTTGCGTCCGGAATGTAGCGCCACACCACGGTGCCTACAGACGGCTTCTCGCCCCAGTAGTTCGGGTTTGCGGCGAAGGTGATGCTGTCGCCCTGCTTCCAGTTCTCGAGAGCGTAGGGGCCGGTGCCGTTGCTGGTGCTCGCAAGGTCGCCGGTGTAGGCAGTCTCGAAGACGAGGCCCGGGCGGTTTGCGAGCTGCCACATGAGCTGACTATTCGGTGCCGAAAGCTCGATCACGATCGTCTTCTCGTCGGGGGAAGTCACCGTGACCGGTGCGCCAAGCGTTGCGCTGAGCGATGCAGGGCCCTCGGCCGCGCTGAGTGAGTCAACCACATCTGCGGCCGTAAGCTCGCTGCCCGAAGCAAAGGTGACTCCGCCTCGCAGAGTGAAGGTGAATGTGAGGCCGTCTTCGCTCTGCTCTGGTAGGTCTTCTGCCAGGACGGGCACGAACTCGTCGACAGTGCCCGATTTCAGGCCGATCAGGCCCTGGTACACGTTGTCGATCAGGATCTGGTCGAGCGCGACACCACCGGTCGTGCGGATGTCGAGATTGCTGGGCTCCAGTTGCAGACCCACAACGAGTTCACTGTTGGCATCACTACCGGACCCTGCGTCACCACCCGGTGCATTTGCCTGGTCTCGGTTGAGCCAGAGGGTAAAAGCCGCGACAATTGCTGCGATCGCGAGAATCGCAAGGACAATGAACAATGGCTTCTTTGAGCGGCCACGCTTGCGGTACTCGGGCGCATTTGTCTTGGCGCTCGTGTTCGACTTGGTCACGAAAGACTCCTTGGGTCCAGCGCGGCCCGATGCCGCGCGCAGATTGATATAGACGGCGGGCGGCAATGCTCGTGCGTCAATTGCCGAGAGTACGCCGCTTTCGGGAAAATGTCGCTACTCTGAACGGCTTGTTAACGTCTTGTTACATTAGGAATAATCAAGACAGTTGAGTGATTTTGCGAGTTTCGCGGGTGACGCCTCGTGGAGGTTGTGTGGCCCGGCAATGGTGACGACTTCGGATCTTGGGAGTCGCTCATGCCACTCGGCCACCTGGGCGTCGTCGACGAGACCCTCGGATCCTCGAATTAGCGCCACATTCGTCCCACCGGCGTACACCGCTTCGATTGCTGCCCAAATCGGGGCGAAGGGGGATCCTTCGCCGAGGCTCTGCATCGGTTGGCTCTCCATGTGAGCGAAGTGGTGCGCCCACTCCCAACGGCCGTCGGGCCGCTGCCGAACGTTTAGGGCCACGCCCCTGGTCAGGGCCGCACGA
>JAUCCH010000108.1:0-12701 GCA_034676385.1 Leucobacter sp. | reverse complement strand
GACTTTGCTCTTCACCCCCAGCACGATTTCAAGAACGGCTTTGAGGAGGATCGCGGTCAAAGGGCGAGGAGAAAAAATTCGGAAATCACCTCTGGGAACAGCTGGGTGAACGCGCCCAGAACCACGACGTAGACGAGGACATCCACGAGATCAATCGGCTGGATTCTCATCGTGCAATCGTACCAACGAGCATCCTTGGCTCCAGCAAGGAAAAGCCGTCGCACCAGCAGTTCCGCTGCAGGGGCCGGCTTCTGCGGCACTCAATAACGGCTAAGCGCCAGAGCTTTGGCAGTGTTACTCTTTGGGCATGGTGGTACGCCGTTTGGAAAGCCTTGGTCTGATTATCGGACCCTTGCTGTTCGCCCTGTCACCGCTCTTCTGGATCGACGGACACTATGGAGTGACCGGCGGGCTTCTCATTGCCATAGCCGCCGTGCCCTGGGTGTACGGACTCATTGGGGAATACAACGCCCTCCGCCCGGTTTCCCCTTCTGTCGGGGCTATGGATGCTTCTGGTGCTGATCGGCATGTTCGGCACCGTCGCGTTCGGGCTGCAAGGCGTGTTTGAGAGTGTGTTCGGTATCACCGAGTTTCGCTCGCTAGCTACTTTCGACATCTACCCACTCCCGGTGGCTATTGTGCTGATTCTGGCCGGACCGCTCTTTCCGGTCGCGCTTTTGTCCTTGGGCGCAATGCATTGGTGGACCGGGCTCACGCCCCGCTGGAGCGCTGTGTTGTTGGTATTTGCGGCGGCTGCGTTCCCGGTTGCGCGGATATCTCGATCTGTCCCAGTTGCGTTCATCGCTGACCTCGTCATGCTCGCAGCCTTCTGTGTGGTCGCCTGGTTTGCCTGGCATCGAAGGGACGAGGAATCCATATAACTTGCGGCTTGCGCTCAATGATGCAGAACTCTGACCCTGATTTCCAGAACATCGCAAGAAGGGTGCGCTCCCATGACCACCCACTTCTATACTGCTTCAAGCCTCGACGGGTTCATCGCCACCCCCGAGCATTCCCTTGAGTGGCTGTTCAAGCAGGACTTCGATTTCGAAGGCCCCATGGCATACCCAGAGTTCGTGAAAGGAATTGGCGCTCTCTTCATGGGTGCTTCCACGTATGAGTGGCTACTGAGCAACCAAGATGAGTGGGGCTACGAGCAGCCGGTCTGGGTATTCACTCATCGCGACCTGCCCGTTCCAGAAGGCGCAGATATCCGCTTTGTTCAGGGTTCAGTGACGCAGGCTCACGCAGAGGCCGTCCTAGCTGCGCAGGGAAAAGATATTTGGGTGGTGGGCGGTGGCGACCTTGCTGGCCAGTTCGCAGATGCTGAGCTACTCGACGAAGTCTGGGTACAGTTCGCGCCGGTAACACTTGGTTCCGGCCAGCCTCTCCTTCCGCGAAATCTGCAACTCGAAATCATTGACCACGCTCGCAATCGCGATTTCATTTGCATTCGATACCGGGTACTCCGAGAGACGCCTCACCCGTAGATCTTGAAATCCGCCGCAGACTCGCGCGCAGGCAGGAAGTGATCCACAGAATCGATCACTTGACAGACTGGAAAGTGATAGCTAAATCTTTCCAACATGGAAAGTAATGAGATTCAACAACAGCTCCGCGAGGCCGAGCGGGCAGCCGCGGCGTCACCCCAAAGGGCAAGGCTCCCAAGAAATCCGCCGAGTTTTCAACTGGTACTTACTCGGCACGATCATACTCATAGCAGGCGTCTTCGCGCTGGCCGTCACGAGTTCACTCTGGGTAAGCATTCCGGTAAGTTTCGTGGCATGCCTGGGTGGGCTGACCTGGTTCGGCATCGCCTACGAGCGGGCTGCCGATCGTGTACGGGTTCGACTGGCATGATTTCCGACCTCGACCCGGTCATTCACGCGCCCAAACGGCTCGCGCTTATGGCACTGCTTGCCCACGCTCAAGACGCAGATTTCGGGTTTGTGCGCGATGCATTGGGGGTCAGCGATTCCGACCTCTCCAAGCAGGCCACTGCTCTGACTGAGGCCAGCTACATCACGGTCGCCAAGGCGGGCCGCGGGCGAGGCGGCACGACCACATTTCGAATCACCAAGCAAGGTCGCACCGCGTACGAAAAACATCGGGCCGCACTAGAAGCCTTGCTCGCGGGGAGCAATTTCAGCGTCTCGTCTGACAGCACTGTAGCTAAGCCCGGATTCACCGATGAACGATCCGAAATCAATGCCCTGAGATAACGGAAATGCCTCTCTGACCTGGGAGAATAGTAGTTACCACACTGCAATTCACACCCAGCCAGGAAGGCATCTCTCAAATGCAATTCAACCACACCACCTCCGCGTTGTCAGCCGCTTTCGATGACAGTAATCTCGTGTCGGCTGCAGGCGTGGTGCCTGTGATGCGTCTGGCCGAGCGCGCGGGACTTTCCGCACTCACGCAGAAGCACCTCACCGTCCCCACCGATAAGGGCGCAAACGCGGGAGCAAAGATCATGTCACTGGTGGCGGGCATGCTCGCCGGAGCGGACTCGATCGAGGACATGCGCCTCCTCAGGCATGGCGGGATGCGTCGCTTGTTTGATCGCGTGTACGCGCCTTCCACGCTGGGCTCGTTTCTCCGCTCGTTCGAGTTTGGGCATGTGCGCCAACTCGACGCGGTCGCTGCTAGGTTCCTCACCGGCCTCACTGCGGTGAGCCCTGATCTGCTGCCCGCTGGCGTCGGGTACACGTGTGTGGATATTGACGACACGATCATCGAGGTCGAGGGATATCTGAAGCAGGGTGCATCGTTTGGGTATTCCGGGGTGCGCGGGTTGAACGCGGTCCTCGCGATCGCATCGACTCCGTGTCCGCCCCGGTAATACTCACGCAGCGCCTTCGGAAAGGGTCAACGAGTTCTGCCCGGGGTGCGAAACGAGTGGTGTCGGACGCATTGGCCGTGCTCAAACGTCTGCCTGCCACAGGGCCTCGCCAAGTGTTACTGCGCGCGGATTCGGCGTACTACTCCCACGCGGTTGTGTCCGCTGCCCGCCACGCTGGTGCTGACGTGTCGGTCACCGTTCGCATGAACCCATCGATCAAACAGGCGATCGCGTCAATCCAAGATGCTGCGTGGGCCCCGATCGAGTACCCGGGGTCCACGCGCGATGAGGAAACTGGCCGGCTCATCTCCCGGGCTGAGGTCGCGGAGATCCCCTACACCGCGTTCACTTCAAAGAAGGGGCAACAGATCACGGGACGGCTCGTCGTGAGGCGTATCCCCGAGCTCGGCCCCAAAGCGCTCCGGGAACAGCCCACCTTGTTTGATACATGGCGGTTCCACGCGTTCTTCACCACCGTTGCAGCTGACGAACTCGACACGATCACCGTCGACCAGACGCACCGGCGCCATGCGGTGATTGAGCAGGTGAATGCTGATCTGAAAGCGAGCGCGCTCGCGCACCTCCCGTCGGGAAAGTATGCGGCGAACGCGGCCTGGCTGGTGCTCGCCGTGATCGCGTTGAACCTCACCCGCGCTGCCGCAGTGATCGCAGTCCCGGGCGGGAAACTACGACGTGCAGTCACGGCAACCATCCGGCGCACCCTGATCAACGTACCCGCACGCATGGCCCGTTCAGCGAGAAAGCTCCCCCTGCATTCACCCGAACATTGGCCCTGGGCCAACAGAATGGGCGGCTCTGCTCACACACTCCACGTCACCGCCCGGCATCTCGATTCCGTGACCATCCAGCCCGACCGGGCGCAACTATTGACCGTAGTGGAACATGCAGGACAACAGAGGCCTGAGGCTCAAACGCGCCCAGAAATCGGTAACGTCACTTCACCCGGGAAACGAGCTGCTTTGCAGCCACATCGGTGAATCCGGGCTAAGGTTCTGATGCGGCACCTGTTTTTACATCAAAATCGCTTGAATGGCCAAAGAGGAATGCTGAAGACATTGCATTTAAGATCACTTCCTCCAACACGCGTTGCTTAATCCAACAGTGGGTTCCGACTGCGTTTCGATCACCTTCTCTTCGGCACCGAAGTGTCTGAATTCGAAGCAGCTGCCATTCTGCGTACCACAGGCGCCACAGCGAGCGATGCCTACGAAGTATTGATCTTTTGCTCCACGCTTCATATTACGAGCGGGGGACGAAAGCAGAGATGTGACCTGATCCCGATGTTTCTGAATGGCTGCGTCCCGTGGGTGGTGTAATTCCTGGAGCCTTGTGTGTCACCACGGTGACGAGCGAGCCATCGTGCGATGGTCAGTAAGAACTCTCGGCACCCATCTCACGAAAGGACACACCACACGATGGCTCTCAACCAGCTTGCCCTGATCGAGCTCCTGAAGGAACTCGAACTCACCGACACCACCGAACGTATCCGCCTGCTCACTCAGCGCGCATTCCAGGAACTGATCAACGCAGAAGCCGAAACGGTGATCGGCGCCGCCCCTGTATCAGCGTTCTGACGGTCGGACCACGCAGCGCAACGGCACCCGACCCCCAACCTTGTCAACGACCGCGGGCGATCTCGATCTGCGCATCCCAAGCTGCGCGAGGGATCGTTTTTCCCGTCGTTGCTCGAGCGACGACGCAGAGTCGATCAAGCATTGTTCGCCGTCGTCATGGAAGCCTATGTGCACGGCGTATCAACCAGGAAGGTTGATGATCTCGTGAAAGCGCTCGGCGCTGAGAGCGGCATTTTAAAGTCTGAAGTGTCACGCATCTGCCAGGAGCTTGACGAGGACGTCGCTGAGTTTCGTGAGCGCCGCCTCGACGACACCACCTACCCGTACGTGTTCGTCGACGCAACCTACTGCAAAGCAAGGGTCGGTCGCAGGGCGAGATTTTAAGCGATCGTGATCGCTGTGGGGGTTGCAGCTGACGGGCAGCGCAGGTGCTCGGGGGTTCCAAGTCGGTGATACCGAAGTCTGGAACTGTTTTGGACCGAGTTCTTCCGAGACCTGAAACGGCGCGCGGCCTGGGCGGGGTGCAACTCGTCATCAGTGATGCACATGCTGGCCTCGTGCGTGCCATCGAGGTGTCGTTCCAGGGTGCTGCGTGGCAACGTTGCCGGGTGCACTTCATGCGTAACGTGCTCGCCCGGCTTCCGAAAGTCGCCACCCAAATGGTCGCCGCGATTATCCGAACAATTTCTGTGCTGTGCGGGAACGAGAGCTCGTGCATGCTCAGTTCGGTGAGGTGGTGACGATGCTCACCAGAAGTCACTCGGCTGCGGCTGAGCTTCTTGATGCGGCCAAGGATGACCTGCTCGCGTTTACCGAGTTCCCGCCACAGCATTGGCAGCAGATCTGGTCGACGAACCCGCTCTAACGACTTATTTCAGAAATCAAGCGGCGCACGAATGTCGTCGGCACGTTCCCGAACCCTGAAGCGCTGCTGCGGTTGACCGGCAGTGGTTGATTTGAGCAGCACGATGAATGGGATGCTGCCGACAGGAGGTATTTCAGTGAGAACTCGATGAGGCTCATCACCCGCAAGCGTCCGTTGAGGGGGTGGTGCTAGCAGGGCTCGAGGCCCGCTTAAACTGAACAGCACTGACCCTCCGCATCGGTGAAGTGATTTTCCACCACGGAAAGGGACGCAGCCTTCTGAATCTACGATCCCTTCAGTGACCTTGCCATAGTCAATACCTTTTACGATGAGATGTCCCTTATGCCGGAAGCTGGAGTAGCATCTGCCGAACGGTAAGTCTGAGTCCGCCACATACGATTCTTAGCTCGCACAGGGCGAAGGTCACTTTTCTCAAAGATGTGACGGGTGACGTGGTAAATGGATTCTCCTTGAGGATCGCATCATAAGCTCGGCGTAGTAGGGCGGTAGCCTCTGGCTTCCGGATCGTACGTCGATCTACTTCCCAACCAAAGGGCCGAGGCCCGCCGATATCTTTGCCGTCATTGAGTCGACGTTCAACGGATCGACGAATGCGGATCGCCTTCACAGAGGACTCATATTCATCCAGGCTTGCTTTAATCGTCGCAAAAAGCTTCCCGTCAGCATCTGCGGGATTGGTGTATCCCCCTGGCCACGGTGTGCCACCGCGTCCCCATGCGAGCGCATGCGCCCTGGAGCAGGAGACTCTCTTCGGTCGAGCGTGTGAGCCGAGAGTCTTCCACGGCGAGGATCACATCCACTCCGCCGCGTTCAACACGCTCAACAAGTGCAACGAAGCTGGGTCGAAGCTTGCCCTTCCAAGCCGAAATGCCGTCATCAACAAAGGGGGCTTCTACGACTGAGTAGCCTTCATGTTTTGCGAGATTCTGGCACTGTGCAATCTGAGATTCAAGTGAAGTTACATCGCCTTGTTTGTCTGGCCTCTCTGCCTGAGAGAGACGAGCGTAAATCAATGCTGTCGATGGCATAAGTGCAACTCCTCTTTGAGACTACTTTATTTTAACATATATATCACCATCGATCCATTCCTGCTTGTCTTTGTCGTACCTGCGCTCATCACTTGCGAGCCGAAATGAACATAGAGTTGTGCCCCGAAGCTGGGTTGATGAGCTTCGGATCAGTTGCGATTGTGCCGATTACGCTGACTGTGGTGGTCATGGTGTGTCCTTTGCTTCCTTGAAAAGTTGGATGTCTGTCTGAGAAGACTCCGTCCATCCAGCTTGTGGTCAGTATGAAAGTGATTCTTACCAGATCGAAGAAATTGTTGATAACTAGGCGATCAGGCTTTCTGTGAGCGACGAGTGAAGCTGGTGTGTACCTATCAATCACGCAGCTTGCGGCAGATACACTTACCGATATGCCACGTTTGCGTTTCCCACTGCCGATCGCTGCGATGCTTGCAGCAGCAACACTGGCCCTTGGCGGATGTGCGGCGGCACCAGAGCCGATTGAGCGGCCGACTAAGGAAGAGAATTTTCAAGAGCCGGTGGCACCTCCGGAATTTCACGCGGATGGCACCGCGGCCGATAATCTCCCGTACTTTCATGAAACTCTGCGCCAGTTTGGGCTAGGGGAGTTACCAGTTCAGGGTGTGCCGGTAGTTGATCACCTCGTCACAGCGGGTTTCGACAAAACCAAGATGCAAGTGAGCTTTGACGAGAGCAAGACCAACTTGGTTGCTGACAACATTTTCGTATCCGTGCTATTCGGGCAAGACTGCCTCATCGGGCAGATTGTCGTATCCGACCGCTCATTTGTTGCCGAGGAAGCCCCAGCTGTTGGGCCAGATAAATCGATGTGCTTGATGGGAACGACCCGCACCATAGACTGGTAATTATCATTAGTGCAAGCGTCGCTCTGACCTGCATAGCCGCCCTTGAACTCTCCGTGATTGGTTGACCTGTTTGTGGCATGCTCGTTTCATGAGTGCAAGTCAGGGCAAGCCAGGCGCGTCGGCATATAGGGAATATGAGCGTCGGTGTGCAGCTGATGCAGCCGCTATCGAGATGAAAAGGCAACGGGTTCAGGCGGAATTTGGTGGCGGCCGATTTGGGAAGGTCGTTGCGCACCTTGCGGTTGATTCCAGAGAGCGCTTGAGCACCAAAGTTTGGGAGCAAGGCGCTTTTGGTGAGACTGTAGTGGGCCGATATCTTGATGGGCTTAGCAGTGAAGGTTTCCACGTGCTACATGACCGGAAGATTCCAGGCAGCAGAGCCAATATCGATCACTTGGTTGTGACAGGTGCGGGTGTCTGGGTGGTTGATACCAAACGGTATGTTGGCAAGCGGCCGGAGCGCTATGTCGAGGGTGGAATGTTCGGTTCGGGAAGGGTTGAAAGCCTGAAAGTCGGAGGTCGTAAGCGTGACAAGTTGCTTGAGTCAATGGATCGACAGTTAGCCGGTGTGCGAAACAGCCTCGAAGATGAGATCCCCGTACGAGGCATACTGTGCTTCGTTGATGCAGATTGGCCGCTCTTGGGTGGCGCGTTTGCGGTGCAAAACGTTGAAGTCCTTTGGCCGAAGCGCTTGAAGCGCGAGTTTGCGCGACATTCGATGCTGGGGTTCGATGTCTCGGTAATTTCTGCGCGTTTGGAATCGCTTTATCGAGCCGCATGAAGTCGTACTTCACGACAACTGAGGTGTAACCCGTTGCCAACAGTTGCAGACTCTTGAGCTGGTCGCGTGGTGCGAAGCGCCCGGTAAATCGGACCTATGACTTTCCGGCCGCAGCGTTCGACCGCAATCCAGGGCGTTGGTGTTGCTCCATAAATGTTGCTTTGCCGCCCAGAAAGAGCATTGGGAACTCTTCCACGGTGTCGGGGACTACACTTTGGTCATATGGCAGAATACATTTACCAGATGGTTCGCGCCCGCAAAGCGGTCGGCGAAAAGCTCATCCTCGATGACGTCACTATGGCGTTCCTCCCCGGTGCCAAGATTGGCATGGTTGGTCCCAACGGTGCGGGTAAATCGACGATCTTGAAAATCATGGCGGGGCTTGATACCCCGTCCAATGGTGAGGCCGTACTGGCCTCCGGTTACACAGTCGGAATCCTGATGCAGGAGCCCGTGCTTGACGAGTCGAAGACGGTACTTCAGAACATCGAAGAAGGCGTCGCGATCAAGGCGAAGCTTGACCGCTTCAATGAGATCTCTGCGCTGATGGCTGAACCTGATGCTGACTTCGATACGCTGCTTGCCGAGATGGGCACGCTGCAAGAGGAGATTGACGCGGCCGACGGCTGGGATCTTGACAATCAGCTCGAACAAGCGATGGATGCGTTGCGCACGCCACCCGGAGACGCCCAGGTTGGCCCGCTCTCGGGCGGTGAGAAGCGTCGCGTCGCACTTGCTCGACTCCTTCTTCAGAAGCCAGACCTATTGCTGCTCGATGAGCCAACTAACCACCTCGACGCTGAAAGTGTGCTGTGGCTTGAGCAGCATCTGCAGAAGTACCCTGGTGCGGTTATTGCAGTGACGCACGATAGGTACTTCCTCGACAACGTTGCTGAGTGGATCGCTGAGGTCGACCGAGGCCGCCTCTACCCCTACGAGGGCAATTACACGACCTATCTCGAGAAGAAGGCCGAACGCCTTGATGTGCAGGGTAAGAAGGATCAGAAGCTCGCGAAGCGCCTGAAGGACGAGCTCGAGTGGGTCCGTTCGAGCGCCAAGGGCCGTCAGACGAAGTCTAAGGCGCGTCTCGCTCGCTACGAGGAGATGGCGACCGAGGCAGAACGTACCAGGAAACTTGATTTCGAAGAGATTCAGATTCCTGTTGGTCCGCGACTCGGCAATATCGTTATCGAGGCGAAAAACGTCGGCAAGGGTTTCGACGGACGCACGCTCATCGAGAATCTTTCCTTTAGCCTGCCGCCAAACGGCATCGTTGGCGTCATCGGGCCGAACGGTGTCGGTAAGACGACGCTGTTTAAGACGATTGTCGGTCTCGAGCCAATCGATAGTGGTGAGCTCAAAGTCGGCGAAACTGTGAAGATTAGCTACGTTGACCAGAACCGTTCAAACATCGACCCAGAGAAGAACCTCTGGGAAGTCGTTTCTGACGGTCTCGACATCATCACGGTTGGAAAGACCGAGATCCCGTCGCGCGCGTACGTCTCAAAGTTTGGGTTCAAGGGCCCGGATCAGCAGAAGAAGGCCGGTGTGCTCTCCGGTGGTGAGCGCAACCGCCTGAACCTGGCTCTCACGCTCAAACAGGGCGGCAACCTGCTGCTCCTCGATGAGCCAACGAACGACCTTGATGTTGAGACACTGCAGTCGCTTGAGAACGCACTGCTTGAGTTCCCAGGTTGCGCGGTGGTCATCACGCACGATCGCTGGTTCCTCGACCGTATCGCCACGCACATCCTCTCGTACGAAGGCACAGATGAGAACCCGGCGAACTGGTACTGGTTCGAGGGCAACTTTGAGGCATACGAAGCCAACAAGATTGAGCGCTTAGGTCCGGAAGCTGCAAAGCCCTCGAGGGTGACCTACCGAAAGTTGACTCGAGACTAGTCATTTGGCGCTGCGCATCGCGCTACGCTAATGCTTCCCGAGTGCGACACCGTGCTCGGGAAGCAAACTCGATGGGGAAGGGGTCCCGCTTGGCCAGGGTTCACGTTGATCTGCAGCTTCGCTGGGGAGAGCAAGATGCGTATGGTCACATTAACAATGTGTCCTATGCCCGGTTCCTCGAAGAAGCGCGCGTGCGTACCTTCTGGCGAGGCACGGCTCGCGAGCGGACCGGGATGGAGAATCACTTTCGAGGAGACACCCCTGACGGGTTAAAGATGCTGGTCGTGAGCCAGCACATTGAGTTCTTACGTGTGCTCGAGTACTCCGACTTTCCAATCACGGTCGAGCTCTGGGTTGGCAAGCTTGGAGGGTCGAGTATTGAGATCCACTACGAAATCCTCGATGGATCAATCGAAGAGCGGGTCGTTGTAGCACGCGCGATAACTGTTGCTGCGGTCGTAGATGGAGTCACGCTTCAACCAATACGCCTGACCCCTGAGGGTCGTGCCGCGGTGGAGCCCTGGCGAGATGAGCCCGTGAAACTGCGATACTGCTAGAAGCCGCTGCTTGTTACTTGCACTTTGAAACCGCGCCGCTCCTGCTAAGCGTACTGCGGGATTGCAACGTTGCGTTCGCGGATGAGGAACCCGAACCCGAACGCGACGAAGAACATAAGCACGCCGTACACGGCAGCCGGCAAGCTCAGCTCTACAGAACCGAGCACACTCTGCGCGATCACGATGGTGAGGGTCGCATTGTGTATGCCGATTTCGAACGAAGCCGCGATTGATTGGTCCCGCTCTACCTTTGCGATGCGTGGAACAAAGTAACCGACAGTGAGACTAAGCAGACAGAACAGCACGGTAATGAGTGCGAGCGTCGCAAAGTTTTCGACCAGAAGTGTCCAGTTTTGAGCGACGGCTCCGGTGATGACTATGACGAGGATCAGCACCGAAGCTATGCGTACGGGTTTGTCCATTTTCTTCGCAAACCCAGCATTCCACTTGCGAATGAGCATCCCGAGGATCACGGGGAGCAGGACGATCGCAAACACTTCGAGGGCTTTCGACCACTGCAGACCGAGCTGGTCATCGAACGGTCGAAAGTGCGCAATCGAGAGATTAGTGATGATCGGCAGGGTAATTACGGCAATGACTGAGTTCACCGCCGTAAGCGAGATGTTGAGCGCCACATCACCGCGGAAGAGGTGGCTGTACAGGTTTGCGGTGCTGCCACCTGGAGAAGCTGCCAGCATCATCATGCCAACCGCAAGTACGGGTGGCAAGTCGAATAGCAACACAAGCCCAAAGCACAACGCAGGCAAGAGAATGAGCTGACAGAACAGCGCAATGAACACTGCCTTCGGGTGCTTCAGCACGCGGGTGAAGTCGCCCAAAGTGAGGCTTAGTCCGAGGCCGAGCATGATGATGCCAAGGGCCACTGGCAGGGCGATGGTGGTCAACGGTGACATGCGCACGATGGTCGCAGTCGGTCGTACCCAAGATCCATTCGCTGGACACTTCTCCAAATAACTCTGGCAGTTGTCCGAATTTCTATGTAGAAGTCCTCCAAATGTGTGGCCCCTATGTCTTGACCGGGCTGTGCCGCCTGTACCAAGCCGGCGGCACTACGGCCAAACTTGCGGAGGATTCAATGCCGAACACCGTTCCTTTCACCCATGGATCTGGGCGTGAACGCCAGAGCTTTATCTATCGCTCGGGTGTGTTTGGTCGTCGGCCAGTCGTATCGACTCGGTTCCTGGGATTGGAGCGCGCTGTCGAACGAGTGTGATCGTCTTAGGTGTAGGCCTACGTGTCGGGTGGCGTTGGTGCCATACGTCTTCTCGAATCAGGGGAGTGGCGCTCTGGAAGCGTGCGCTGCGGAGGTGGGAAATGCGTCTCGTTGGGTGCAGCTGTATTGGAGCACGGATGAGGGTCTTGTAGACGGCCTCATGCAGCGGGCTGAGAGGCTGAGCTGAATTTGATCTGACAATGGCGCTCACGGACGCCCGCTCAATCTCAGACATAGATGCACGCTTCATTCAGTCGAATCTGCCCGGGTTCTAGTTCGGAGTGCAACACCCAGTGAGTCACCCCGAGCATAACTCTTGAAACACCTCCGCAGGGGTCGCCCAACCAAGAACCTTCCGGGGCCGATTATTGATCTCACCAATGTACTCATCAAGTTCTTCGAGGGCCCCAGCGCACCAGCCCCTTCAGCCAGCTTGAATGCGGCTTCAGCGTAGGGGGCGCGCGATGGTGACGTTCTCGGCCATGACTTATTGCAGTTCCTGTTTCAGGTTTGCCAGCAGTTCGGCGTGGACCTTGGCATCCACTTCCTTGCGCAGGATCTTCTCTGCACCGGAGAGGGCCAGGATGGCAATTTGATCACGCAGGGCTTCCTTGGCACGTTGTGCGGCAGCGGCGGCTTCGCCCTCTGCGGCTTCACGTGCGGCGGTGATGATGCGGCCAGCTTCGGCACGGGCCTCGTCGATCAGAGCGGCGGCCTGCTTTTCAGCAGACGTACGCACGTCGCCGGCGGATTCGCGCGCTTTGCGCATTTCCTCGACAACCTTCTTCTCGGCGTGGGCCAGATCGGCCTTCGCTTTGTCCGCAGCCGCCAGCCCGTCCGCGACCTTCTGTGCCCGTTCGTCGAGCGCCTTCACAATGGGCGGCCACACGAATTTCATCGTGAAGACGACCAGAATGAAGAACACCACGAGCTGAGCGATCAGGGTAGCGTTCAGATTCACGTTGCGATGTCCTTATGGTTCGTTGGGAAAAACAAACGACCCGGAG
>JAUCCH010000107.1:0-42770 GCA_034676385.1 Leucobacter sp. | reverse complement strand
ATAGTCTCTACTGGTTCGGTTGCGTATTGCTAGGTCGCCGGGGCACCGCTGCGCATCCCGGTCATTTCTGAATCGGGCTTCGCGAACGAACCCGCCACAGATGGAAGCCGATTCGATAACCGTGAGTGGGTGCGCGGACTGCTCGCACGATCCGGCAGCAGCGATATTGGCATTCAGGCGATGCGCGATGCGGAAGAGCGCGGCGAGAGTCCGGCGGCTCTCGTAAATACTGCATTCCTCGCCGGCGCGTCCTGGCGAGAGCTACGCGCCGGAGAGCGCGGCATTCGCATCTCGAGGCTTGCGCTCGGGGTTGCAGCGGCACGGGATCGCCTGGTCGAGGTGCTCGCCGCCGAGTCCGGCGCACCCGTGCCCGTGATTGATTCCGAAGTAAACAATGTCATTGACGCGGCAAGGTATCTCGGGCAGCTTGCAGGCGCACTCGGTGCGGTGCGAGGAGCGCAGTTTCACCCTGATCGTCTAGCGCTCGTGGTGGTCGAAGCAGGAGTGCCCCTGGGTGAGCGAGCCGAGTCCGTGCTTGCGGCGCTCGCCGCGGGCTCCGCAGTAGTGGTTGTTGCGCACCCGAGTGTGGCGCGCTCGACCGCGGTGCTGATTGAAGAATGGTGTGCCGCAGGGCTTCCGACGGATGCGGTGTCACTCGCCGTGCCAGCGGTGAGTGACGATCCTCGAAATGCCCATTTTGAACTTGCCACAGGTTTCGTAGTCGACCCGCGAGTTGATCGCGCGCTCGTGCTCGGACACCGCAGCACCGCGAAGGCGCTCATGCGGCGTCGCCCAGACCTGCGAATTGAGGGCCGTTTTCGCGCGTTGGGTGTGGTGGCGGTTGCGCCGAGCGCGGATCCGGCGCTTGCGGTGCAGCACGCGGTAGCATCGGCGTTCGGCGCGATGCACGCAGACTCGACCAGCGCGAAAGCCCTTGTGCTGCTCGGGCCTGCGGCGCGCTCAGAGCGACTTCGAAGTGCTCTCGTGGACGCTGTGAGTTCTCTGCGTGTTGGCGACACCGCGAGGCCCGGCGGCTCGGACCCACTGAGCTTCGAGCTTGGTCCGTTGCCCGAGTTGCCAGGAGAGGCCGGGCTACGAGCGCTCACCACCCTGGACGCGGGTGAGGAATGGCTGGTGAAGCCCGAGCGCCTCGATGAAGAGGGGCTGCTGTGGAAGCCCGGCGTGCGCACAGGGCTGGTGCGTAGCTCAAGATTCTGGAGTGATGCCGTAGGAATGCCGGTTATGGGTGTCATGCACGCGCACACAGTCGACGAGATGATTTCGTTGACCAATTCGCTCGGTGGGGGCGGGGTCGCAGGGTTGCATGCAGGCGACCCGGCCGAGACTCTGCCGTGGCTGGAACGGGCGCGCGCTTCGAGGCTGGTTGTGGGTCGTGCGACAACTGGTGGGCGCATCGAACGCCAACCGTCGGGTGGGTGGCGCGCTGCGGGAATGGGTTCGCCCGCATTGGCGGGGGGCCCGCACCGTTTGCAGTCGCTTGGGTCTTGGGAACTACGCGAGGGCACCGCGAGCTCGACGCTGCACCTGAGGGGGCTCACGCCAGAGGTGCGCTTGCTCATTGAACTTGCCCAGTCATCGCTCGACTACCAGAGTTTTGATCGGGTTCGGCGAGCGGCGCTCAGTGACGCGCTCTCATGGCGCACCTCATTCGGGCGCGCGTATGACGTGAGCGGGCTCGGCATCGAACGCAACCTGCTCAGACACTGGCCAGTTGGCACGCACGTGCGTGTGGCGGAGGGCGCAGCGTTAGGTGATCTGGTGCGCGTACTTGCTGCGGGTCTCGTGGCGAGGGCGTCGATGACGGTTTCTACGGGGATCGTGTTGCCACCCGAGATCGTTGATTTCCTGTCGTCGCAGGGCGTCTCCATTGCGCTCGAGCGAGACAATGATTGGCTTGAGCGTATTTCCGTGAACGGGCCGGGTGATGAAGAGCTTGCTTCGTCGAGGATCCGCCTGATCGGCGGCAATCGTACCCGTACCGCGGAGTGGCTCGGCGGGCTCGATGAAGTGACGCTCTGGGCTGAACCAGTGACGATGGCTGGCCCCGTTGAACTGCTGGCGTTCGTGCGCGAGCAGGCGGTCTCTATTGCGGGGCACCGCCACGGGCTCGCGCTACTGCCCTCGGGCATCGGCGGCTGGATCGCGGAGCTGCAGGGGCGGGGTTAGCCCCTTTCGTTTCAGGATTTCACAACAACGGCCGATGCCTGTATTGTTGATTTCTGGCCGTGTCACTTTATGTGACACACCTTCTGGCGGATTACCCGAGCGGCCAAAAGGGAGCTGACTGTAAATCAGCTGACAACGTCTACGGGGGTTCGAATCCCTCATCCGCCACCAGAATAAAGACCTCGACACTGTTGATTTTTCAACGATGTCGGGGTCTTTTTGTTTCTATGCTGCGTCGCGTGACAACACTTTGACAACACTTCTGGAAGCGATGGCTAAATCGAGGCGCTCTGAAACCGCCTCAAGATCGTCATCGAAGAGATCCGCGTACACATCCAGAGTCATCGCTGCAGAGGCATGACCGAGCATTCTTTGCACCGCTTTCACGTTCGCGCCGGCACTCACCGCGAGACTCGCTGCCGTGTGCCGCAGGTCGTGAAGCACCATCCGCTCCACTTTCGCTTTCTTCATCGCTGCTACCCACCAGGTGCGTTCGTTCTCGCTCGCGTGCACACGGCGCTGGTAGCCGCCATAACCGTCATCAAAAACAAGTTCACCGGGCTTCTTGTCCTTGCAGAGCTCCTTGATGAGCTTCGCGACTTCCTTCGGGAGCGGGACAATGCGGTTCTCGTAAGTTTTAGGCGTGCCCTCATGGAAGTCTTTCCCGATTTGAGAGACGCTCTTCGTGACGCTGATGCGCCGCTTCTCAAGATCAATGTCGGACACTCTGAGTGCGACCATCTCGCCCCAGCGCAGACCGCAGTAGCCGAGCGTGAGGATCATCGTCTTGTAGCTGCCTGACGCCTCTGCAACGCGCCACAGCTCATTGTGGGTGAGGTAGCGGCGGGCTTTCTTGGAAACCTTGCGGGGGAGTGTGATGTCGCGGGCCACGTTCCTGGAGACGCGGCGATCGCGGACAGCGGCGTCGAGGATGCTCGCCAAGATGCCGTAGGCGCGGATCACAACGGTGGGGCTCATCTTGATACTTGAAACCCAGGTTTGCACTTCAGAGTGGCGAATGCTCGAGACGGAGCGGGCTCCCCACTTCTTTTTGACGTAGTTGCGCCATGACGCATCGAGCGGTGCGTAGCTTGTTGGCTTCAGTACGCCCTTCTTGGATGCCAACCACTCAGTGCCGAGGTCTTCAATGAGCGCTTGGCCGTCGGTTGGGGAGATGTACTCGCCACGGTTCTTAGACACCTCAACTTCTGCAAGGCGCTGCTCTGCGTCACGCTTGCGCTTAAACCCACGCTCGTTAGTCTGCTTGTTGTCTGGGCGGCGGTAAGCGATGCGGTAGAGCTTTTCGCCCTTCGCGTTCGAATATGCGTGGATGCTACCCATTTGGCTGACTGTCTAGTAAGTGCTGGTCCTTGGCCTCGCGAACCCAGTTCGTTGCCGTGCGGAGGCTCACGTTGAACAAATTTGAAATCGATTGAGTCGGGGCGATGCCGAGGATGGACTCAACCTCATACAGAAGGGAAACCCACTCGAGTTTTTTCCCCTGCAAGCTCATCTCTTTCAGTGAGGGAAGTTCGCGATCCAGCTTCTTTAGCATGTCATTTAGGTGTCCTGTGAAGACACTTGATCGGATGTAACCAAATTGCGAGATTGCATGACGAACGAAAAGCTTTGTGGCTTCGTCAACTGGAATTCGTCGTAGCAGTTTCCCGTTGATTGCTCCTCCGACGGAGCGGCGCGTGAGGGTGAGTCGCTTTACTTCGTAGCTTTGCGCCTCATGGTTCCACTCGCATGTGAGATCAATCCCAGCAGGGTAGGGGTTCTCGGCTTCTATATCGAATGTGGCACTGAACTCAATCGGCCCGCTTACCCGGCGCGAGATGCTCACACCGTTAGTAATATTTCCGGTCCCGGTTATCGGTCCGAAGTTCGACTCAGGGTCGTAGATGAGGGTCATTCCCCAATCGTAACTCGTGATTGCGTGGGCGTGACACGCCGAAGTAGTGCTTATAGTTGACACAGGCACGCAAAAGAGTGATGCTTGAACATGTCGCAGCTACGCAAATTGAAAGGTTCTGAAAATGTCCGTTACAAATCCGAGCGTGAGCATAAAAGCTCGCAAGTACTTAAGCCCCAAAGAAGCGGCTGAATCCATTCCGGGGCTAACCATCGCCAAGTTATCGCAATTACGATTTACTGCTTCTGGGCCCCGCTACTATAAACCAACCCCCAAAACCGTGGTCTACGCGGAAGATGACCTGATCACGTGGCTCGAGTCCACCGCTCGCACAGGCACAGCGGAGGCCAACTAGTGGCCCCGCCGCTGTTACAAGCAGCCACCGCCCCCGCGGACCACCCGGGGATGAACCCGCTAACGTACAGCGACCCTACGGGCGACGCTGCCATGAAGAACCTACTCAATGGTGGCGGCCCATTCACGATAACCGCGATGAACGGGTTCCACGTCATGGTCAACCGTGAATCGCTTGACTACATGCTTCTCGGGATGACAGCGAAGGTTTCTCGCCCGAAGAAAAACAGAGCGGGGAAGATGAGGCGCGGCCTGCTCTGGCTCTTCCCAACTCGCCCTGAAACAAAAAACACCCCCGTAGCTGATCAAATCGCCAAACCTGGCAGCTACGAGGGTCACACAAAAACACACCAAGTAGAAGGAGCATTTTAAATGTCTAGTCCCATTGTCTCGCAGGAACGCGAGAACACCAACCCGTTCAACTCTCGGTTCGTGATCAACGCCGAGCTCGGCCATATCTTCGTTGAGGCCGAACATGAATATTTGGCACGTTGCAACGTGCGGAATGCCGTCGCCCTTAGTGACAACGCTTTGATCAGAATCGACGGGTCGGACGGGCCGCTACTTGTCACTGCGGCCGAGGCTCTACAGGTTGCGGCAGCGATCCAAGCGGTTGCGATCGACCTACTCGAGCAGCAGCCACGCGAGATCCGTAGAAACACCGAACCCGGGAACCCAAGTTTCGAGGAAGGCATCTAATGAGTAACGACGGGATTTCTGCCGCCGACCTTGATCGCGCAGTTGTGGAGCTGGAGCCGACACTCGATCCGGTTGCGCTCCGTGAGCGTTTGAAGCTTGAAGCAGCCATCAGCGGCACCCCGTGGAAGGAAACACCCGGCGGGAACCTCAGCAACGCAGCCGTCGCCTCAGTCATGGAATCTGCAGTGATGCTGAAAGCGGCTCTGGAAGCGCTACGAGCCGACCAGCTTCGGGAACGAGTAGCTGAACAGCAGGTGCCCGAGATGAGACCCTGCCCCCGTAACATTCCGGGGTGCGAGAGCCACAGGCACGCTGACGAACACCCCGGCACGTATCGCAAACACATGGGATTCGGAATCGTGCTCGAGCACACCGAGGCCGACTCCGAGAATGCAGCAGAAACGATTCTGAACTGGATTCCGGACTGGGCCGATTGGGTCATGAAGCCTAGCGAGGTACGTGCCGAACTCCGGGAGCTCAGGAACCTACTGTCGAGGCTCGATTTTGAGGTTGACGAGTTCGCCCGGAGCCTCGATCCTGATGCACAAACGACTGTTGCAGTGGAGGAAGACCTCCGACCCTGCGCCGTCGACGGGTGCCTGCTTGCTGTTCATCCCTGGCGTGACGGCGGGGTTGACGAGGACTGTGTCGCGAGCCGCATCGACAGGCCAGAACACGGTTACACCGTGCACGGCGCGCGAGGAATCGGTGATAACCATTGGGCCGCATGGGCCGATGTTAACAACGTGCCGGACGGCGCGGACGGGGTGCTCGCGCTCGAGGTCCTTCTCGCGGACTTCCGGGCTACACAAGAGCATTGCGAGAAACTCAACAAGAACGGAGAATCAAAATGAGCGACATCAACCCCACCACACCTACCAGCAGCCCCCTCGATACGCTGAAAGCGCTCGTTTTGCGGAACATCAGTGCACTCGAATACGCGACTGACCGGCTCTCCGGAGACTTCGGCAACAACGTCAGTGAGGACCTTCTGGAATTCCTCGACGCTGTCACGAAATCGCAGTATGACGCGATCGGTGAACATCTGACGGTCAAGACCGAAACCATCGGGCTGATGACAATCCAACGTATTTCAGATAAAGGCTACAGCTACGACGACGGTTCCCCAGTGGTCGAACATTTTGAGGGTCATGGGCTCACGTCGAGTTACTACCCCCGATATGACGGCAACCGGGATCTCGCTCTCGCGAGTCATTACGAATCGGTAGCCGTCATGAATCGCCGGTTTGCTGAGGAATGCGCCGAGCGTGCCGAGCATCACGATGACCCGGCAGCGGATAACTGAGGCCGCCGAGCGCACGCTAAACGCCTGGCTGAACGGGCTGATGCAGGGGGAGGTTCTTATCCAGGACCTCCCCCTTGCTGTATCCGCATGGTTTCACGCAGGCGAAGCCTGTGGGCGTGCGTCACGGCAAACAGAAATCGATGACTTCGAACGCGAAGTTCAACGCCTCGGATATCTCGCGTTCCATACCCCCGGCGAGCGGCGCGACATGCTACTCGCTCGCCTCAACCACGGTCTCACCACCGCATCCCCCGAGCAGTGGGATCAGCTAGAAGCCGACCTGCACGAAATGGCGGGAACACAACTTAATAGCGACACGTCAAAACACTCGGCACGGACCAGCAACGCGCTGGCAGATGGAGTAACAAATGAACCCGGAAACCCCCGAACCAGAAAAGCGGCTTAAGCTCACACGCGCTGCAGACATTCGCGCACGGAAAGTGAACTTCCTCGCCACCGACCTCATCCCGCTAGGAACCCTCACCGTGCTCTCCGGAAATTCCGGTGTTGGAAAAACAACGATCGCTCTCAACTACCTTGCCCAACTCACCCGAGGGGAGCTCGAGGGCTTCTACTTCGGCAAACCTCAATCGGTGATCATTCTCTCGCCGGAGGACGATGAAGCAGCGATCACCAGGCCGCGCCTTGAAGCAGCAGGAGCCGACCTCGAACGGGTGCACTTCATGAGCGCGAGCAGGCGCACCGCCAACGGCGAGATTGACACCTACATTCAGTTCCCAAACGATATTCCTCTTCTCGTTGAAGCAGTCAAACAAACTGGTGCAGCCGCGATCATGATCGACCCAATCGCGTCACTTATAGCGGGGAACCTCGACAAGCGGGAAGATGTCCGCGCATCGTTCGATCGGCTTGCAGCAGAAGTAGCGAAGGAATACCAGCTCGGCATCATCCTCATCGCACACAACAGGAAAGGCACCGGGCAGGTTCGCCACATGGTGTCTGGATCAACAGCGATCACCGACGCGGCACGTTCCGTTCTCGCTGTGGCGAAGAACGACGAAGACGAAACGATCGTGCTCGCCGTGGACAAGTCGAGTTACTCAACCGCTGAGGGCCTGAACCTTGCGTACCGGTTGACCTCGGTCGAGATCTCGCTTGCGAACGGGCAGACCAGCACCGTCGCGCGAGCCGAATGCCTTGGAGCATCCGATGTCACCGTCGCCGAGTTGCACGCGAGGCACTCAGGTGAGGAACAGGTGAACGCTGACAGGAACGCGGCTCAGCAGTTCATCCTCGAGCACCTCCAAGGTTCGCCCGGACTTGAAGCCGCAGCAGGGGACGTGCTCAAGGCCGGACGTGCTGCCGGGTTCAACGACAGTGAGATGAAAGACGCACGTCGCCGGTGTCGAGATCCAAAGGTTGCATCACGTAAATCAGGGTTCGGCGCAGGTTGGGTATGGGGCGTTGAAGTTGAGATCGACGATCCTCAAAGCAGTCCCGAGGACACCCAAGGTGGCACCAAGGTGGCGAAGGTGGCCGGGTTCGATATACAGCCACCTTCGCCACCTTCGCTGCCACCTACGACAGAAGACCCCACGCTCGACATTCCAGAAGAAGGGAAAGAAGCAGCATGACACGAACCAGTCGCAAGCCGTTCAAGGTTGAAGCGAGAATCACAATCTGGCGAAACGCAGACGGTACAGAGTCCAACTTAATTCGACTCTTCGGAGGAACTAAAACGTTGGCGATCGACCTCGCAGAAGTTCCCGATCTGATCGTTCGTCTCGAGCAGCTCTACCGCGAAGCGCACGATCTTGAGGCGTACGTCGACAGGATGGTAACCGCATGAAATCTCACATGAAGTCTGCAGCCGTTCCCGCGTGGCAGCGGTTGCAGCGCTCGCTCGAACGATCCGAGCCGAATTGTGCAGGTGATCCTCGGTTCGTCGCCGACCGCACCGAACTTGACTCCGAGGATGTTGGCGACATGCGCGAGATCTGCGCCGCTTGTCCGCTCTTCCGGTTGTGTTCGGCGTACCAGAAACTCGACAAGCCACGCGGAGGCTTCTGGGCAGGGGTTGCCGCGTGACCCCGCCTCTGACCCCGTATGTGGCGCTTCGCCAACGTACAGGCAAGCCCGAGGGTTGGCGCCCAGTCTGGGCCCAGAGTCGCACCGTCCATCGAATAGACGGACGCACTGTGTATGCCGCTCGCCCTACTGCACTCACCGCAGCAGACCAAGCAGAGCTCAGCCTGTTGGCAACGCTCGGCTGGTGTGTCGAGATTGCTTCACTCGGCACCCACACACTCGTGACTATCTCAAAGAAAGGAACAACGTGATGGGCCGCTCGAAATCACACAGAAAGCCCCCGCCCAAGCCGCGAGGATCCGCACCCAACACACAGGATCTCGCGGCAGACCTCCATAAGCGCGGACTTATCACCCGCGTGCAAGCTTTTGGGCACACAGTTTGGAACCTCAACGACCGCGACAAAACTCAACAAAACGAACGATGGAGAAACCGATGAACACCAAACATCCGACCCCAGCAATCCTCGACAACCGAGATCCGCTCGAAGCAGCACGCCGCGAGGCCCGCGCTGAGGCCCTCCGCGAGCACATGCCCGCACTCGTTCACGCAGAGTTTGCTCGACACCTCCGCGAGTGGGGAGACGAACAGATTGCCGAGCTCGTCGACGACCTGGGCCCATCAAACTTCCTGAAGGCTGGACAGTTCGACCGGGAACGAGTCGCACGCCTCGCCGCACGCCTCACCCCGCCCGCAACTGCAGAGCAGCCCGCCCCCGCGAAGTTCGACCTCGGCGCGATCCTCCGCGGCGACCCCACCGAGCAGCACCCTAAGCCTCGTGACAATGAGTGAGGCTGACCCTCTGACTCGCGAACGCCTTGCCGATATGCAGCGGCAAGCCACACGGGAGATCACCGACCTCACGAAACCGGCGCAACCTGCCGAACCAACACCAACATTCAACCTCGGCAACGTGCTCGGCGCAACAGCACCGCCACAGCAGCCGCAACGACTGCGCACCGACCGCAACGGCAAACCACTGCCCTGGAGCTTCGGCATCGTCCACGTCGACCCGGAAGCGTACAACCGTACCCTCTCAAAGTTTCAACCAAAGGAAACACTATGACCACCACAGACACCCGGATCCTCTTCTCCCGTACCGACCTGGTCGCGAAGTTCAATAACCCTAAAACGCTCCACATCTTGAGCCAGATTGACGGCTTTGAAGAGATCCGCACCTCAGCACAGCGCTGCACACAGATCGCTGAACCGCCTGTGAAACCAGACCAATTCGCGACGGCGGACCGACTTCTCGCAGGTGAAAACCTAACCGAACTGGCAAATGAATACGCCACCACCAACCGAGCCTGGAATGACTTCTCCGACGCCTCGGGATACATCCTCAACTCAGCAAGAACAAAGCACGATCAGAAAGTCGAAGATTTCGCACGCATCCACGAGCGTGAGATGCAGGCCGGCTTGCTGCGAGAACTCAACCGCATCAAAACAGAAGCCCAGAAGCTCCTGCCACAGCTCAGAGATGTCACCACAGCCGCAGACCTCGTTGGCCGCCCAGACGCAGCACACGCGTTTTCCCGGTACACCGAAATCATCAGCGAGTTCGACAGCTGGCGCAGCTTCCACTCACATTATTTCGGAATCATCAAACTCGGTGTCAACGCGCACACAGTCAATTTCGCTGATGCAGATATCCTGGCGAAGCTCGAACTTGCCTGGCCCGACTTCCACCATTCCCTCGTCCGGTACGACTCCAACAACAGCGCCACCCGAGGCACCAGCACGCCCTGGGCCACGAGCGACGCACTCCTCCGAGAGATCGCCGACCGAGACCTCCAGCTCTGGGCGCCCACCGCGGCCGAGCTCGAGACCGAGCGGCAGCGCCTACGCGAACTCGCAGAGCCCAGAGCGAAGGACGAAGCCAAGCGCCGCCTCGAGGGCCGACGCTAAAGCCGGGGCGGGCTCGACACTCCTCCTTGGGTCTCGCCCGCCCCACCCACTGCAGGCACCACCAGGGAGTGAGGCTCGACCACCCCGCCACGCCTCGAGGTGGTCGAGCCGAGACCAGACCCCCTGCCCCCTGCTCTGGCCTAGTCCAGCACACACCACGAAGCCCGCAGCCACACCACAGACCCGCGGCGGCCAAGCCCCGGCCAGGCGCGGCCCGGCCGCCGCGACACCCCAGCCCACGCCCGAGCGCGTACCTCTGCAGATACCCGGGGGTGGGGAGCACCTCCCCGCCCTTCCCTCCCCGCCCGCCAGCGTTCTGCACTCCGGGCTGAATGAGGTTGCCCCAAGGTGTGCGCAAACTACCGTAGAAGGAGGAGATATGCGTCGTTCAGTAACGAAACCGTGTGCTGCACCTGCGTGTAGCCGTTATGCAGAGTCGTTTTCGGGGGAGTGGTGCCGGGTGCATCGGTATCGGGTGGAACGGTATGGGTCGCCGGATGATCCGCGTACGACACGCCCATGCAGGGTGTGCGGGGAGCCGTTCCAGCCTGCTCGAGCGGACTCGACTGTGTGCACAGAATCTGCGTGTCGTGCGGAGGCGAAGCGGCTTGATGATCGTGCATTTGAGCGCAGCTTCAAAACCGTGCGGGGTGTCTGGCGGTCTGAGGTGGTGCCGGCACCTGTCGACCTGGCACATCTAGCCGAGGCGCCGCTACCCCAAGGTTCGCGGGAGGCGCCAGACTCACTGCCTGCACCGATTCAGATCTTCACATTGAGTGAGGTAGGTGACCGTGACGGCTGGGTATGTGGTTGGTGTGCCGAACCTATTGAGAGGGACGTACTTGTTACGGAACCTTGAGCTGCGTCGCTCGCACACTTCACTCCACTCATTGAGGGTGGTCGGCATGAGCTCGTGAACTGTTTTATCGCGCATCTGGAATGTCGGATTGCGAATGGCGAACCATTGGTTTGAAAGGACTTAGAAATGAGTGGATTGAATCGACGTATTTCAGCATTGCCGGAGCCTCGGCAGACGTTGCGTGCTGACGGAAAGATTGGTGGGTTTGACCTACCGGAGGGAGTGCTGCCGAAAGGGGAGGAATGGCACCCTCAGACCCGTGAGTGGTGGGAGGCATGGCGGCGTTCTCCACAGGCCGCGGCGATGGCTACAGACGTCGACTGGCGGTATCTCCTCGACACTGCACTCCTGCACCACCAGTACTGGAAGAATGGTCGTTGGGAGTTCGCGAACGAGATCCGTATGCGTGAAGCAAAGCTCGGTGCGACACCAGCGGACCGGAACGCGTTGAAGTTCCTTCTCGAGATCCGTGAGGAGCATCCGGTGGGTCTGCCGTACCGGCGTGAGCCGGGGTATGTGACAACTATGGATGAGGCGCGTCGGAACCGGATTGTGAACGCGAAGTTCTGACGTGAGTGTGCGGGGTGTTCTGGCTTACGGGCTGGAGCACCCCGCTAATCCTGTTTCTGGGATTACTCCTGCTTTGCCAAGAGCTCGTTTCGTTCAGTCATCTCGGCATGGGCTTCATCCTGTGCAGCGTCCTTCCCCTCACATGTTGCGGTGGTGTCAGCATCAAGCTTGAGCTGGTAACGGATCTCTTGGCCTGCTGACTGTTGCTCTGGAGTTGCTGGCGGGAATGGTGCATAGTATGCGTCCTCGAACGTTGCAGCGTTGATCATCTGCGAAAACGTGGCCATCTCGGTCATGTATGACGAACGAATGTGGGTCAAAGGTTCGGATACGGACTTGGGCCATGTGTAATAGGTGTCATCAAGTAGCTCGATCGCTTGGCGGGTGACACGCATTCGTTCATTCGCGGCGGCTACGACCGCTTCAACCGAAGGTGATCCACCGTTGAGGAACTCTGGCTCCCCAGCATCGAACGCGGCGACAAGAGTACCGCTGGCGATGTTGGGCTGGCAGACGATCGCCAGGTAGCGATCTGCGGCTTCCTCGTCGGTGAGCTCGACCGGGCCAGGATCGATTGCGGGAGCTGCGAGCTCTTCTGATGCAGGTGCGTTTGTGGCTGGTGAGCTTGTGCAGCCTGCGAGGAGGAAGAGGGTGACAGCGGTGGTAGCGAGGATGCGTTTCATAAATGAATATTGACACCCGTTACTCGGGTTTATGAAACAGATGTCGAAAACGTAATCGATTGGTTACGCCGTGGTCTGATTGGATGCCTTGGCTTACGAGCTAGAGCACCCCGCCTTTTGGGTTTCCTGTCAGAGAACAGACCTTATGTTTGTCGGTCCTCCGTGTTACATTTATCTTGCAGGAAGTTTCTACTTCCCGCCTTGCCGATACCCCGCCTCGTGCGGGGTATTCGTGCATTACGGCCAGGTTCTCGCACGACCTCGAGGCCATTGAGCTGCCGGCGCGATCGTCTGCCAGAGGTTACTCTGAGCCTTGAGCATACGCGGATCACCGGTTCGGATTGTCATGCGTCTGTTGTAAATGTAAGTCACTAGATCGGCTGCTTGCAGCAACCTGTTTGTGTGTGATGCTGCAAAGAGCAACGGAGACTCAATGTGAGGTAACCTGCTACTCCGATAGCCTGGCGTACCGAAATCTCTGTAGCTGTTGAAGTTGCTTCGGCTGATCTCTGAGGTGTGATGTTCGTCTGCTACTACACGTACTGGCTCACCCAAGGCCTCTTTGCCGCAATCGTTGACCCGCTCAAGAAGGTGCCCGAATGCGAGTTCCCTGGCCGGGGTGAGGTTTGAATAGCCACGCGCCTTCTGTGCTCCTATATCGACGCCTTCGATATAGACGCGGCAACCACTGTCTCTAATTGCTTCGAGCGCTTCGCTATAGACTCTGAGGCGCAGACGGAGGGGGACGCGACGCCAAGGAGAGTCTTCGGCGCGCATCATTGCGCTAGCGTGAAACTCCTCGCGAGGGGCCAAATGCTGGCTACTTTTGGCATGTTTGTGCATGATGCGATGCAGTTTCATGGAGAGTGCGTGAGCTTGATCTTCGGTACAGACGATAGCGCTAAGAAAATAAAAAGACTCGTTACGTTCTGACTCATCGACGAAAGCATAAAGCACAATTACATTGTGGCAGACAGTTCAGGCTCTGCAATTGTGCTCGGCATTTGAAGAGACGGTGTCACCGGTGAGACCACAGTAGACACCATGCCCGCATCTATCCCGCACATTCATGACAACATTCTGACAACACTTCATCGAAATTAAGCCCGATTGAATATTGGCCAGTAAATCGAAAACGCGCGTATAAACAACGAAGTTGTGTGCGCTCACGCCACCGTGCGGACCCCGGCAGGGTTCGAATCCCTCATCCGCCACCAGAACAAAACCCCCGACATCGTTGAGAAATCAACGGAGTCGGGGGTTTTCTGTTCTTTACCCAGTCGGATATCTAGAGTCCCGGGTTATGGGGTTATCGGCAAAAACGTGTGGATAGTGGGGTTATCGGCAAAAACGTGTGGATAGTGCCGGGCGTGTTCACCCTCTGCCGCCCCAGCCTCTGCGTAGCCAGAGCCCTTCAGTAGCGTCGAGGCCGGTGTCGTAGACCACCGGCCCTGGGTCTGGTTCCGTGAACCGTGGCCGCCGCTTCTGCGGTGTGATCTCCTTGGCGACGGGCATGGTGCCTGCGGTGTCGATGAGGCCGGCGCGTTCAATCAGTACCCATTCCGCGGCCCGCTTCTGATGCTCAACGGTCATGCCTCGGTGCAGGCGCAGCGCCTGCTTGATCATTGCGTTGATGCCACCCTCGAGTCTGGATGTGGTCTTGGGGCCGCCCGCGCGTAAGTAGGTGAAGAGGTGTTCGCGACGTTGGAGTTCGGCAAGGAGGTTGTAGGCCTTGCGGAGCCGGTCGTGGGTGTACCACCATTTCTTGCCGGTGGGTGAGTCCCAAAGCCCGTTCCGGAGCCTACGTTTCGCATAGGATCGTTCAGTGGTGAGATGCCCATACACGGTGTGCCAGTCGTTGAGCTGCTGCAACCAGACCAGTGCTTGGTCTGCATCCTTGATGCGTCGCAATCGTTTCCCAAGTTCAAGTAGCGCCTGACCTGCCGGGGTGCGAGGCCGCAACGTGAGGTGGGTGCGCATGTTCATCCAGACATGGAAGATGCAGCGTTGTACGAGGGTGTCTGGCCACTGTTCACGGAGCGCGGCACGTACTCCGGTGCCGCCGTCACAGATCACCACGAGCGGGGCAGGAATCTGACGCAGGAGTGCTTCCCATGCGGCTTGTGACTCCGTCGAGCACCATTGCCAGGCCAGTGGGGTGTGGTGCTCATCAGTGGCGATGAGCAAGCACCAGTCGCCGATGTAGGTGCCGTCGATCATCACATATTTTGGTGGAATTGTGACGGCGGGCAGGCGTGGGGTGACGCGCCAACACCAGGCAGTTTGGTGACGGAATGAACGGCCGGTGAGGCAATCGGTTTCTGCTTGGGAGAGTTTCCCGAGCAGCCAAGTCAGGAACTGTTGGAGCTGGTGTTTGCGGGTGACATCGTCGCGTCTGCGGACCGAGGAAGCTTTGCAGGTTGGGCAGAGCCAACGTTGGGTTCCGGCAGCTGTTCTTCCGTTCTTCACGAGCGTGGAATCGCATAGCAGACAGCGGGTCGTGTTTGATGATTTCGGCACAGTTAAGGTTGGCCGAGCATGACGGTCCCTGTTTTACCGCATGATCACGCGGCTAGATCGAGATTCCATCCACACGTTCTTGCCGATAACCCCGCCTCAGTGCTCGGCCTCAACTCGTACTCGGATGGCTACAACGTCGTGATCGCGTCTCGTGCGAAGGGATTCGAACAGCAGCTGCGCGACCGCGGCTACAACCCCATCGGTGTTGACCTCTCCGAGCTTCTGCTCGGTGGCGGCGGCGTCAAGTGCTGCACGTTGGAGCTTCGCCGCTAACGCACCGCGCCGGAGATATCACCTCTGGCAGCTGCGTTGCCTCAGGGCTAGCGTGGGGGTATGGCTACGCACGAGGTGATCAATCAGGCGCCACCGCGCATCGATGTCGACGAGTTCGGCACCAACCGGCCGCTTGTCGACGGCGTTGCAAAGTTCGAGGCGGAGTGGGCGCTCGGCGATTTGCGCACCATCGGGCGACGCGTAGGAAGCGGCGCATTTCAGCGCGATGCCGAGAAAGCGAACACGCGTGAGCCCGTTTTGCACAGTCACGACAAGTACGGTAGCCGCATCGACGAAGTGGAATACGACGAGTCGTACCACCGCATTATTTCGGCCGCGGTAGCGAGCGGCGCCCACACGAGCGCATGGGCAGATCCGAGGCCTGGAGCGAATGTGGCGAGGGCAGCTGCGTTCATGCTTTTCGCGCAAGTGGAACCTGGACACGCGTGCCCGATCTCGATGACGCACGCGGCGGTGCCGGCGCTCGCGGCATCGGAGTCGTTGACCGCGGCCTGGTTGCCGCGCATTCTCAGCCGCAAGTATGACGGCGAGCTTTCGGCGAACAAATCCTCGGCCTTGTTTGGGATGGCGATGACGGAGAAGCAGGGCGGCTCCGACGTGCGCGCGAACACGACGACGGCGATCGCCGCGGGAGATGGAAGCTACCGACTCACGGGTCACAAATGGTTCTGCAGCGCGCCCATGTCGGATGCCTTTCTCGCGCTCGCGCAAACGCCAGCGGGCATCAGTTGCTTCCTCTTGCCGCGAGTTCTTGACGACGGGACGCGAAATGTTTTTGCCATACAGCGGCTCAAGGGCAAGCTGGGGAACCGTTCTAACGCGTCAAGCGAAGTCGAATTCGATGGCACGGTCGCGCATCTCGTGGGCGAGGAAGGGAGAGGCGTCGCAACGATCATCGAAATGGTGGCGCGCACGCGCCTGGACTGCGTCTTGGGAACCGCGGCGGGCATGCGCCAATCTGTTGCCGAGGCACTCTGGTTGGTGCGACACCGCAGCGCGTTCGGCGCGAAACTCATCGACCAGCCTGCGATGACGGCAGTTGTCGCCGACCTCGCTCTCGAATCGGAGGCCGCGACGCTCACAGGGCTCCGACTAGCGCGAGCGCATGACGCCGATGCAGACGATCAGGAGCGCGCATTCCGCCGACTCGCCACCGCGGTATCAAAGTACTGGGTGTGCAAACGCGGGCCCGATCACGCGTTCGAAGCCATGGAGTGTCTTGGCGGCAACGGGTACATCGAAGACTTTCCGCTCGCACGCCGCTACCGCGAACAGCCCGTCCTAGCCATTTGGGAGGGATCCGGAAACGTGATCGCGCTCGACGTGCTGCGCGCGATTTCCCGTGAACCAGAAACCGTCGAGGCCTTCCTCGCCGAAGTGTCGCTCGCTCGTGGCGCGCATCCGGTGTTCGATGCGTACCTTGCCGACACGCGAAGCCTGCTGATGGGCGCTCCGGATGCCGCCAAGGCGCGCAGGCTCACGGAAAGACTGGCGCTCACCCTGCAAGCTTCGCTCATGATCCGGTTTGCCCCACACGCGGCAGCGGAGACGTTCATCGCGGCCAGACTCGGTGATGACCGCGCTGCAATGTGGGGGTCACTGCCGAGCGGAGCGAACCTCACCGCGATTCTCGACCGGCACTAGTTGCGCATTGCACGCTCGTGTTATCTCGCCGTTCCAGAGGATGAGGTTGTGTCGCTGTGGTCTCATGAACGGCGAGGGAGGTACCTGCGTGGTGGAAGGGTCCGGGATACGAGCGTACGCAAAGATTCGAGGCTCCCCGTGATCAGACCCAGCGTTCTGGCTTGCACGAGCACATTGCCGATGGCGGTCGCCTCGACCGGACCAGCCAGTACGGGGCGGCCGAGGCGGTCCGCGGTGAGCTGGCAGAGCAGTTCGTTGTGGGACCCACCCCCGACGATGTGCACGACAGACGCTGTAGCCCCGGAAAGCGCACAGGCTGTGTCGACGGCATCCGCAAACGATGCGGCGAGGCTCTCGAGAATACTACGGACGAGTTGCGGTCGACCTACCGGTGCCGCCTGTCCGTGCTCCGCGAGGATGGAAGCGATGCGGGCTGGCATGTCACCCGGTGACATGAAACGGGCGTCGCTCGCGTCGAATACGGGCACCGGATGTTGCACTGACGCCGCTTGATCCAGAAGGGTTGGCAGGTCGATGGTCTGCCCGTCTTGCTCCCACTCGCGGATGGATTCACTGAGCAACCACAACCCCATCACGTTGTGCAGGAACCGCACGCGCCCATCAACTCCACCCTCGTTCGTGAAGTTTGCGAGGCGGCTCTCTTCGGTCAGCACCGGGGAACTCAACTCGACACCAACCAGTCCCCAGGTCCCGCACGAAATGTAGGCGAAATCTTCGGTTGTGGCGGGAATGGCGACAATCGCCGATGCTGTGTCGTGGGATCCTGCGGCGGTCACGACGAGATTGGCTGCGGCGCCCAGTTGTGTGGCGACCTCTGGAAGCAGAGGGCCGATCGTGTCCCCGGCATCCATGAGATCGGGGAAGATATGGCGGGGCAGTCCGAGCCGGTCGATGAGCACATCGTCCCAGTCGCGCGTGGTGACATTCAACAGCCCGGTCGTTGAGGCATTTGTGCGCTCGGCAACCTGCCGCCCGGTGAGCCAGAAATTGAGAAGGTCGGGGATGAGCAAGAAAGAGTCTGCCCCATCAAGTGTGCCGCTCTCCCGCTCCGCCCAAAGCTGGTAAAGCGTGTTAAAGGAAAGGAACTGCAACCCGTTCGAGCGATAGAGTTCGGCCGGCGGTACAACGCGGTGCACGGCATCGGAGGCGGCCTGGTTGCGGGTGTCGCGGTAGTGGAAAGGCGTGCCCATCATCCGACCGCAGCGCACAAGCGCGTAATCGACTGCCCACGAGTCAACGGCGATGCTTTTCAGGTCTGGCTCGTCACGGATGACGCTGGCCAGCCCTTCGAGTGTGTTGCGGTAGAGTTCCCGGATATCCCAATGCAACCCGTCGGCGACGGTGGTCGGAGTGTTGGGGAACCGCGCGTACGGTGTGAGGCTAAGTGTGTTCGGCCCGACCTGGCCGAGCATGACTCGTCCGCTCGTGGCACCGAGATCCACGGCGGCAATCGCGCTTTCCACGGCTACCTCAGGAAGGCGGCTGCGACGCCGGCGTCGACCGGAATGTGCAGCCCGGTAGTGTGGCTGAGATCGCTGGTGCACAACACGAAAACGGCGTTCGCAACATTTTCCGGAAGCACTTCACGACCCAGCAGGGTCCGTTGCGCGTAATACTCACCGAGCTTCTCCTGCGGTACGCCGTACACCGCCGCACGCTTGGCGCCCCAACCGTCGGCAAAAATCCCGCTGCCGCGCACGACGCCGTCTGGGTTGATTCCGTTCACCTTCACACCGTACTCGCCGAGCTCCGCGGCAAGCAGCCGCACCTGGTGGGCCTGGTCAGCTTTCGTCGCCGAGTACGCAATGTTGTTGGGGCCGGCGAACACCGAGTTTTTGGAGGAAATGTACACGATATCGCCCCCAAGCTTTTGGTCGATAAGCACCTTCGCGGCGGCACGCGAGACGAGGAAGGAACCCTTCGCCATGACGTCGTGCTGAAGATCCCAGTCCATAACCGTCGTCTCCAATAGTGACTTAGACAACGATAGGCCCGCATTGTTGACAACAATATCGAGGCCACCAAACGCGAGAACTGTGGCGTCGATCGCCGACTGCACCTGGTGTTCGTCGGTGACATCCGCGCGGATGCCGATCGCGACATCCGAATTGCCCAGACCAGCGGCCGCAACCTGAGCCTTCTTCAGGTCAAGGTCTACGATCACAACGCAGGCGCCCTCCGCGGTGAGCCGAGTGGCGATGGCTTTGCCGATACCGGATGCCGCCCCGGTCACAAGCGCGATGCGTGTCGCGAGAGGCTTTGGCCTCGGCATCCGCTGCAGTTTTGCGTCTTCGAGCGCCCAATACTCGATCCGGAACTTTTCGGCATCGGTAATGGGCGTGTACCTGGAGATCGCTTCAGCGCCACGCATGACGTTGATGGCATTGACGTAGAACTCTCCGGCAACGCGAGCAGTCTGTTTGTTTGAGCCGTAGCTGAACAAGCCTACACCGGGAATGAGCACGATGGCGGGGTCTGCACCGCGCATCGTGGGCGAATCTGCAGTCGCATGGGTTTCGTAGTACGTCGCGTAGTCCTCTCGGTATGCGGCATGCAATTCACCCAGCCGCGCGATCGAATCAGCGATGCTCGCGTTCGCAGGCAAATCGAGCAGAAGTGGCCTAACTTTGGTGCGAAGAAAGTGGTCGGGGCAGCTTGTGCCCAGCGCGGCCAGACGGGGATGCTCGGTGCTCGCAAGGAAGTCGGTGACCACTGCAGCGTCGGTGAAATGGCCGACCTGCGCATTGTCGGTCGAGACGAGTGCCCGGATGTGCGGCGCGAGTGCGGCCGCTTTCTTGAGCCGTGCGGCGTCCGGCAACGCAGCGTATCCTTCGAGCGGTTTGCCAAACGGTGCTTTGTGACCCTTTGCGGCGATGTAGTCTTCCGCGACTTTGATAATCCAGAGGCTGTTATTCTCGGCCTCCCTGCTGGTTTTCCCCCACGCCGTGATCCCGTGTCCACCTAGAATGCAGCCGATCGCTGCCGGATTCTCTGCCTTGATCCTGGCGATGTCGAGTCCGAGCTGGAAGCCTGGGCGGCGCCACGGCACCCAGACGACTTTGTCGCCGAATGCTTTCTTCGTGAGCTTGGCTCCGTCGGCGGCTGTCGCGAACGCGATTCCAGCATCCGGATGCAGGTGATCGACGTGGGGTGCGTCGACGAGTGCGTGCATGGCGGTATCTATCGACGGGGCCGCCCCGCCTTTTCCGTGCAGTGCATAGTCGAACGCGGCCACCATCTCGTCTTCGCGGTCAAGGCCGGGGTAGACGTCAACGAGAGTACGTAACCGGTCCAAACGCAGAACCGCGAGGCCGGACTTGGTGAGCGTGCCCAGGTCTCCGCCGGAGCCTTTCACCCACATGAGCTCGACAGGTGCGCCCGTGACGGGGTCGATGTCGGTGCCTTTCGCCGATGTGTTTCCGCCCGCGTAGTTGGTGACGCGCGAGTCTGCGCCGAGCCGATTTGACCGTGCGATAAGTTCGTTTACGGTGCGGTGTGCGTCGGTGGGCATGCTTACTCCTTGGGAGCGACAAACGAAATCATGTTGTTATCTGTGAAATATAACAAGAAATAACATCCCTTGGCAACGGGATTAGAGCAGCTCGACCTGGCTGCGGTATGCATCCAGGCGGGAATCCTGTGGATCGAGCTCCGTGATAAGGAGCGTTACCTCCGTGAGCGCGAAGCCGAGGGCGACAGACTGTTGTCCAAGTTTTGAGGAATCGACACACAGGATGGTCTCCCGCGAGGCGCCGAAGAATGCCCGCTTCACTTGGCTTTCGGCGAGCGATACCTCAGACGTTCCATGCTCAGGGTCAAGAGCGCTCGCAGAGGTGAAGAATCGCTGGTACAGCATGGCTGCCGCGGCCTGGCACGCAATCATCCCAACGAAGCTTCCCGTTTCGGGTTCTGCCTGCCCTCCCACCAGAATGGGTGTCACACCCCGGGATGTGGCGAGTGACGCGAAGTTTTCCGAAGAATTCGTGGCGACGGTGAGCCCCGAGCGTGGCCCGAGACTGGCCCCCAGCGTGCCGGCGGTCGTCGAGGCGTCGAGGGCGATGGCACCGCTTACGGGAAGGAGTGCGAGAGCTTTATCGGCAATGACCTGTTTGGCTCGGGACCGAACTGCGCGGCGCTCCCCGAAAGGACGGGGTCCGACGGCCGACAACGCTCCCCCGCGAACCCGGTGGAGGAGGCCTTCGGATTCAAGCACGTCGAGATCGCGGCGAACGGTCATCGACGATACGCCAAGCTCAGCGGCCGCGGATTCGAGCTGAACTGCGCCGTCCCGCTCCAGATAGGCGAGCAGTTTCGCTTTTCGTTCGAGTGCACGGAGAGTTCCACTCGTAGCCATGGGTGCCTTTCTCGTGTGTACACTGTGATCGTTCATGTTATAACTAACGGATTGTGACAAGCTACTCATCGCTGTGGGACCCTGCGCGAGGGTGCGAGCGGAATAGCGGAGAGGAAGACAGCCGATGATTCCGAGAACTGAGGGGTTCGTTACCGTCGCAGACGGTGAGAGAATCTGGTACGAAACGGCAGGTGCCGGCCCCGACCTGATTCTGAATCATGGGCTCGGCGGGAATGCCGCCGTTTGGTTTCAGCAGCTCCCCCACTTCGCTGAGCACAATCGAGTGGTCACGTGGGATCAGCGCGGCTTCGGGCGTTCATCGAACTCCACCGGAAATCACGGACCACACTCCGCGGTCAATGATCTCCTGGCCATCATGGATCACATCGGTGCAGAGCAAGCGGATGTTGTCGGTCAATCCATGGGCGGCTGGGCTGCACTCGGACTCGCTCTCGCCGCGCCGGAGCGGGTGAGGTCCATTGTTCTAGCGTGCACCACAGGTGGGATTCCAGTCTCGCCCGGACCGCAAACTGCCGTGCCCTCTCTCGAGCCGGACGGTACGCTCCCGCTTGGTCTTCATCCAGCTATCGGTGCACGCTTGCCGGAAGTGGACTTGGCTCGTGCCTACCTTTATCAGGCGTTGGGCACCTTCGGCTCCCGGCCGCCGGATTCCGAGTTTTTCCGCATTTTGGCGTCGACCACGTTTGACCCGATCGCGCTGAGAAACCTGGACATCCCGGTGCTGCTGATCGCGGGTGAACTCGACGGGCTCATGACGCCGGAGCGCTTGCGAAAGGCCGCTCAGTATCTCTCTCGCGCGAGTATCGTCGAGATCCGTGAACGGGGCCATTCCCCATATTTTGAAGATCCCGAGGCGTGGAATGAAATTGTGGCTGATTTTCTTGCGACTTCTCGCGCCGGAGTCTCCGCTCAACCAGAAGCATCGGAGGGTGTACAGTGATCGATTTCATCCCGTCCACGTCCGCACGACCGTTTTCGGACGGCGTACGCGTCGACAACGTGCTCTACCTTTCCGGCCAGCTGGGCATGCGGGAAGACGGCACGCTCGCCGAGGGTTTCGCCGCGCAGGCTCAGCAGACCATGGACAACATCGTCACCTCTCTCGAGGCGGCGGGTTCCAGCATCGCCAGTGTGTTCAAGTGCACCGTCATGCTGCAGGATATGTCGAAATGGGAAGAATTTAACGCCATCTATCTCAGCTACTTCTCGCCGGATCGGTTACCAGCTAGGAGTGCGTTCGGGTGCAACGGGCTGGCCCTCGGTGCGCAGATGGAAGTGGAATGCTGGGCATATGTCGGTGAGTGACGACGTGTGTTGATCCGGGCTACGCCCCCCAACCTGCCTGTTTTCCCCCAAGTCGTTCGGTCTCGATTTTCTCCTGATAGCCGGATGCGGCGTAGGCAGTCATGGGATCGGAGGGCAGGCCGCGCGAGGCTCGCCACTCGGCAAGCGCGGGCCGCACATCTGTGTAGAAAGCGTCCATCAGAATGTCGTTGGCGGCAAGCACGTCGCCCGCATCCTGTGCGGCACTCAACGCATCTCGGTCCAGCAGCAAGGCCCGCGCCGTCATCTCCTGCACGTTGAGTATGGACCGGATCTGGGCAGGGATCTTCTTTTCGATGTTGTGGCACTGGTCGAGCATGAACGAAACACCGCTCGTGCTGCCGTAGCCGCCGCCTCGAATGACCTCGACAAGAATTCGGAACAGCTGGAAAGGATCGGCGGCGCCCACAATGAGGTCATCATCCGCGTAAAAGCGGGAGTTGAAGTCGAACGCCCCAAGCTTTCCGAGCCGCAACAACTGGGCGACAATGAACTCGATGTTGGTTCCAGGAGCATGGTGCCCGGTGTCGAGACACACGAGTGCGCGCTCTCCGAGGGCTGCGACCTGAGCGTAGGCGGTACCCCAGTCGGGGACATCTGTGTGATAGAAAGCCGGCTCGAAAAACTTATATTCCAACACCATGCGCTGGTCTTTACCCAACCTCTGGTAGATCTTCGCGAGCGAGTCAGCCAGGCGGTCCTGCCGCGCCAGCATGTCGTCCTGGCCGGGGTAGTTCGTCCCGTCGGCGAGCCAAATTTTCAGGTCCCGAGAACCGGTCTCACTCATAATCTCGATGCACCGGAAATGATGGTCGAGAGCTTTTCGGCGCACCTTCGGGTCGCTGTGGGTGAGGCTTCCAAGTTTGAAGGCATCATCCTGAAAGGTGTTCGTGTTGATGGTTCCGAGCCTCATCCCGTGGTCTTCGGCGTATCGGCGTAATTCCGAGAAGTCGTCGACAAGATCCCAAGGAATGTGAAGAGAGACGATCGGTGCCTGCCCAGTCACGTCGTTGACTCTGGCGGCATCGGCTATCTTCTCGAAGGGGTCGCGCGGCACCCCGGGCTGAGGAAAGACGCGGAACCGGGTTCCGGAGTTTCCGAAAGCCCACGATGGCAATTCGAGAAACTGGTCCCCCAGGGTTTTCAGGGTTTCGCTGGTCAAAACCGAACTCATGTGACATCCCTCTACGTTGAACGAAGCGTTCTGAGGGCAATCTGCCCCCGTACTACATTCGCCCGCTCTACCGATTGAATCGTTTCATCGTTGGGTTCATGATAGGTGTAGAGCACGATGGGGTCAATGCAGCGACGAGACTCACCTAAAGTGCCCGTGAACTGGTCGCGGCGCCTCACCTAGGAATGCCCGCGAAACTTTGGGTAAGGGAATTAGTTTGTCGATGGCTTCTCGAGCGGAAATCAGAGGGGCGTCCAGATGTTGGCGGTTGCCGTCCCGGGTGGAGAATCGCGTCATCAGGATGCAGTGATCGGTGCTGTTCGCGTGCTTCGTCGCGGGCACATTCCGTTCTCCATTGAGACTCAGCTCGACAACGAGCGGCTCGAGGGTTTTTCTGTTGTCATTCTGCCGGATGCGCGTCGCCTTTCCAACGACGACATTTTTACCGTGCGTGCGTACGTGGCAGAGGGCGGTCGGCTTTGCGCGAGCGAGGGCGGGTTCCTTCTCCACTCGGACGGGTCGATTTCGGATGACTTCGCGCTTGCGGACGTTTTTGGGTGTATCCGGGTCGCGACCGAGGAGGGCGTAATGGTGTATTTGCGCCCGAAAACACCCAGCCTTGAGGCGGCTATGAGGCCCGAGCCGTTTCTGCCATCGGGCGGCGCCCCCACGACCTTCGGGTGCCGGTGCGCCGCTGCAGCTTCCACGTATCTCGGCGACCAAAAGTGCGTGGGTGATCGCGCGCCTCACGCTACCCTTCGGATACCTGTCTGATGGGAGCTTGACTGGTCGCGACTTCGCGAATCTTCACTCGTCACCACCCTGGGACGATACCCCGCACCCCTCCATTGTCGTGAACGACTTTGGCGCAGGGCGTGCCGTCTATTCGAGCGCACTGATCGAGTCCGCGGGAAGCCAGGCGCACGAAGCCGTGTTCCTCCACGTGCTGAACCACGAGCTCGGCCTGGATTCGCGGTTTTGTCGCCCCCCGCGGTGCTCGGGCATCCTGACGTCTGGGTGACCGCGTTTGACCAGCCTGAACGCAAACGCATAATTGTCAGTGCGCTGAGACTTACCAATGACGTACCGGGCGCGCCGGAGGCCGTGACGGTCGGACTCCGCGTTCCCGAAGACTCTGACGTGACGGTCGACGTCTTCGACATGGCGGCCATTGAGCTCACACCGCACCCACTTGACATCGTTGTATCAATGGGCGAAAGTTCTAAGCAATGCGACTACTGAATCGTTTCAGGTCGTAGGAGCTGCCGAAGCTCACGGCGTCGTGGGTACCAATTTTTGGACGACAGCGAGTAATTCGTGATGGTGAATGGCAGGAGAAATAAGTTGAGCGCGATTCCGCGAAGCCCCAATGTCGTGTTCGTGTTGACAGATGAGTGGCGCGCCCAGGCTTTGGGATACGCGGGTGACTCAAATGCCAGGACCGAGGCGATCGATCGGTTCGCAGCGGAAAGCCATGATTTCCGCGAAGCCGTGTCGGGAAATCCGGTGTGTTGCCCCGCTCGGGCGAGCTTTCTCACCGGTCAATACCCGCTCAACCACGGGGTGTATATCAATGACGTTGAATTGGTGCCGACGGGGGTCACCCTGGGGGAGGCGTTTCGAGAAGCTGGCTATCGCACCGGCTATATCGGTAAATGGCATCTTTACGGCAGCCCGGACGGTCGATACGGGCGGCGGGAGGATTTCATTCCCACGGACAAGCGGTTCGGGTTCGATTACTGGAAAGTGGCCGAATGCACTCACGATTACAACCAGTCCTTCTACTACGAAGGAGACGATTCGACCAAGAAGTACTGGGAAGGTTATGACGCCATCGCGCAGACCGAGGATGCGTGTCGGTTTATCGAAGCGTACGCCCACGCGGACGATCCGTACTTTCTGGTGCTTTCTCTCGGGCCACCACACTTCCCACTCAAGACCGCACCGGAGCAATATCAGCGCCTGTACGCGGACCAGCCGATCGACCTTCGACCCAATGTGCCTCAGGAGGATGCGGATGCTGCCGCGGAAGACCTCCGTGGCTATTACGCTCACATTGCCGCTCTCGACGACTGTTTCGCTCGACTCCTGCAGGTACTTGAGGAGACTGGCACGGCTGATGACACGGTCGTCGTTTTCACCTCCGACCACGGCGACATGATGGGGTCACAGGGCCTGAGCGCGAATCAAAAGCACTACCCGTGGGAAGAGTCCATCCGGGTCCCGCTCCTCATCCGCTACCCTGCCATGCTCGGGCCCGGCGGAACGCGCTCCTCTGCTCTGATCAATTCGCCCGACATCATGCCGACCCTGCTTGGGCTGTGCGGTATTTCCATTCCCGAGGGGGTCCAGGGAACAAACTTCTTCTCTTCGGAAATCGCAGCCGAGCTGCCGACCACTTCGGCCTTCCTCAACTTGCCCGTTCCATTCTGGGATGCCCGAACTCACGGAATTGCCGAGTACCGCGGAGTGCGGGATACTCAATTCACTTATGTGCGTGCGATCAGTGGTCCCTGGCTGCTTTACGACAATCTCAACGATCCGTATCAAATGCAGAACTTGTGCGGAAAGCCGGAAGCACAGGACGCTCAGAGCCGATTAGACGCCGAACTGGATGCCTGGCTGGAAGCACTAGGCGACGAATTTCTCCCAGCCGGGGACTACATCGACCGGGATTCCCTCGGCCATTACTTCGAGGTGAACGTCCCGATCGGTCAAACACAAAGCCCTTGGGGTGAGTGGGAGTCTACAATTCCTGACGCGCAGAGACCCTCGATCGAGTAGCCACAACGTCCAGTGGCTAAAACAACTATTCCGCGGTTGCCACCGTGCGGAAGCCCGTGTTGCTCATCGATGAGTTGGGGGTGTTTGAGGACCGGGCAGAGTTGCGATACCTGTTGCAATAGGAGTCATGGCACAGGAATGACCCGCCGCGAATCACTCGACCAATGCCGGATTCCGGGCCTTGGGGATTCTTGTTCGGAGAAGTCTCGTAGTAGTGCGGTGAAAACCAATCTGAGCACCACTCCCAGACGTTCCCCACTGTCTGAAAGAGCCCATAGTCATTCGGGTAGAAAGTGTCGACCGGTGCAGTGGTCAGCCATCCATCTTCACGGGTATTGACGTGCGGAAATGTTCCTTGCCAGATGTTGCACTGCCATTCCCCATCTTCGCTCAGCAGGTCACTCCCCCAGGGATAAGTTACCTGATCACGCCCGCCCCTGCTCGCACGTTCCCACTCAGCTTCCGTAGGTAGTCGTCTCCCCGCCCAGTCACAGTAGGCATTGGCGTCATTCCAGCTCACGTGCACTACCGGATGGTTTTCCAGGCCCTCAATACTCGAGGCAGGTCCTCCCGGATGCGACCAGTTCGCACCCCGTACGCCCACCCACCAAGGCGTTCCCTGGGCAGCCCCCATGATGTGGGAAGCGTCGGCCTCCACGGCGAGATGGAACACTGCGGAAAAACCGAACACCTCGGCGTCGGTTCGATAACTAGCGTCAGCGACGAATTCAGCGAAAGATGCATTTGTGACGGTGGTTGTGTCAATACAGAACTCCGGGATGAACACGTCATGCACAGGGGCTTCACCGTCGGCAGGATTCCCTTTCCCGGTCGAATCCCCCATCTGGAACGTACCGGCAGGAACAGTTGACTGGATGATCGCGTGGCTGCCGCTTCCAGGTGTTAAACCCCTCACTGAGGGCACCCGGGCGTGCGAGGCTTCGGGGCCATTGGGCCCACAGCACTTTTGCTGATGTGCATTTAGATACATCTTCCATTCTCCGCTGATGGCTCCCCAACTACCGCAATGCGGAAGCTTCCTCTTGGTCGAAACGGGCACTCGACAAGCCCGTCTCATTACTATACTGTCTGTAGAAACCGCAGTTTTGAAACGATTCATAATGCGGATGGCCCTTACAACGTCGTAAATAAGAAGAGGCAAAGACATGATAAAACACAGAAAGAGGATTGTGGCGGCGCTTGCAGCCGTCACGGTTGCCACGCTGGCACTCAGTGGGTGTTCTGCCCCCGAAGAGCCGACCGTCGAAGCAGAGAAGACGCTCACCTTGGCTCTATCATCTGACAGCTTGTGGGGTTTTGTCCGTACGGACATCGGCACTCAAGTTCACCAGACGGCGGGCTACTGGATGCCTCTGTATGACACCCTCCTCAAGATCACGCCGGATCTGGAGGTCCTGCCCAACCTTGCGACAAGCTGGGAATACAACGACGCGCTTACCGAGCTCACTCTCACCATTCGTGACGATGTGAAGTTCACCGACGGTACTCCGCTGGATGCTGATGCGGTTGTTACAAACATTCTCACCTTCCGCGATGGGGGCGGTGGTGAGGTCTCCCAAGCTGCATCATCCATCGAGGACGTTGTGGCGAATAATGCGACGACAGTAGTTGTCACGCTGAAGCAGGCCGACCCGGCCATCCTTCCTGCAATGGCCTCGTCACTGGGTGCGGTCTTCCTCCCGGCAGACATCGAGAACCCGGACAAGGACAAGTCGGCGGTGCCGATTGGCTCTGGTCCGTATGTTCTTGACGACGCGAACACGACGCCGGGATCGGTGTATACTTACGTGCGCAACTCGGACTACTGGGACACGGCAGCCTATCCCTTCGACAAGCTCATTCTCCGCCCGATGGCAGACGTCGCAGCGCGCATGAATGCGCTGAAGGCGGGTGAAGTAGACGGCGCAGCGGTGCCGGCTTCCAACGCTGCCGATATCGAGGCAAACGGGCTCACGCTCAACACCGGAATTTCGAACTGGGCCGGACTCCACCTTCTTGACCGGGACGGAACTCTTGTGCCCGCGCTTGCGAATGTGAAGGTCCGCCAGGCAATCAATATGGCCTTCGACCGCGACGCGATCGTGAAGAACATTCTGCAGGGCTATGGGGTCGTGAACAATCAGGTGTTCCGCGAAGGCAGCGATGCGTACATCGCGAGCGAAAAGAACACCTACCCGTTCGACATTGAAGCGGCCAAGAAGCTCATGGCCGAGGCAGGGTACGCAGACGGCTTTGATATGAGCATCCCTGCAATTACGGGAAACCACGATGTCATCATGCCGATTATCAAGCAGCAGCTCGGCGAAATCGGGATCCGCTTGACCGTGGACTCGTTTCAGCTAGGCGACTACTTCGGTGAGGTCTTCGCCAAGAAGTACCCGGTTGTGTACGTCACGCTTCCAAGCTTCGATGACTGGCGGGACGTGAAGGGCATGGTAGTCCCGACGGCCCTGTGGAACGTGTTCAAGTCACAGGACGCTGAGCTCGACGGGTACATCCAAGCTGCGCGGACGAGTACCGGAGCGGAGCAGAAGGCCGCCTTCCAGGACATTGGAAACTACCTGATCGACAACGCATGGTACGCACCGTGGGCCACGCCGCACGTGCTCTACGGAACGGGTTCGGCTATCACAGCCGAGCTGAGCCCCGGTCAAGTTGAACCCCTGATCTGGGACATCAAGCCCGCCAACTAGAGGTGGAGTAGCCACGTCGCAGGGGGTAAAATCTCTGCGACGTGGCACACTTTCTTGAAGTGTTAGGGAATTCTCATGCTGGTATTTCTCGCGCGGCGGATTGTGGCAGGCGTCGTGCTCATCGTGGTCGTCTCGGCGATTACCTTCGCTCTGATCTACAGTGATGGCGAGCGGATAGCCCGAATCATTCTTGGGCCGGACGCTGACCAGGCGGCAGTCGTGCAGCGGGCACAGGAGCTCGGCCTCAACGAGCCGTTGCTCGTGCAGTTCTTCGTGTGGTCCGGCAACGTGCTTCAAGGTGACCTTGGTCGCTCTCTCAGTGACCACCGGCCCGTCATCGAAACTCTTACCTCCCGGATCCCGGTCACCTTGGCCCTCGTCGGATTCACCCTTCTCGTCACTCTCATCTTCGCGGTGTTCATCGGGCTTTTAAGTGCGTACAAGGGCGGATGGGTCGACTCAGGGCTGCGGACCTTTGGCGTCTTTGGCTTCGCAACACCCCACTTTCTCATCGCTATTGGCCTCGTTGTTCTCTTTGCCCTCAACCTCAAACTGCTGCCGGCAACCGGGTATATTCCACCAGCGAAGTCACTGAGTGGATGGACTTTGTCCCTAGTGCTACCCGTGACGGCTCTCGCGGTCGGGACAATTGCGTCGGCCTCGCAGCAGGTGAGAGGTGCCGTACTGGATGTTATGAAACAGGACTACATTCGCACCCTCCGCAGCCGAGGTATTCCCCTTCGCGCGGTATACATCCGGCACGCGCTCAAGAATGCGAGCGCGCCCGGGCTTACCACTCTCGGCATGCAGTTCGTCGCGCTTCTTGGCGGCGCCGTAGTGATCGAACAGGTCTTTGCAATTCCCGGCGTTGGATCTCTCGTGATTGCGGCCGCACTCAAATCGGACATCCCCATCATTATGGGCACAGTACTTTTTCTTGTCGTGGTGGTCGTGATTGTCAACCTCGTTGTGGATCTCGCAATCGCTTGGGCAAACCCGAAATCGAGGAAGTAATGAGCGGCGAACTCGGCCTTGTGACAACACCCGACATTCCAACCTTCATTCGGCAGGGAACGCTCAGACGTCTCGCCAAAATGCCGACCGTATGGATATCGGCGGTCATCCTCTTTACCGTGCTGTTCTTCTCATTCTTCGGTGCGCTTCTTGCGCCGTTCAATCCGAACTTCACCCAACTTGGCCTGGTCAATATTGGTCCGTTCCAGTCTGAGTACCTGCTCGGTGGGGACCGGGCTGGCCGCGACATCCTCAGTAGACTCATGTTTGCCACTGCGAACACGATCGGCGGTGCTGTGATCGCTGTTTCTGTCGCAATAACGATTGGCGTGACTATCGGGCTAATGGCCGGGTATTACGGACGCACCTTCGATGCGATTGGCGCGTGGCTTTCTAACCTCATCCAGGCCGTTCCGGGCATGATCGTCCTGATCGCCGTGTTCGTGGTTGTAGGCCCGTCAACCGTAGTCAGCATGATCGTCGTCGGTATTCTCATTTCTCCGGCGTACTTCCGACTCGTACGCAATGTCGTAATCTCGGTCCGAAACGAACTATACGTTGACGCTGCGCGGGTATCCGGACTGTCTGATATCCGCATCATGAGCCGTCACATTTTCGTGGTGGTTCGCGCCCCCATCATCATCGAGATGGCCTATATCGCGGGTATTGCCCTCGTGATTCAGGCCGCCCTTGAGTTTATTGGGCTTGGCAGTCCAGAGACCCCGACGTGGGGTGGCATGCTGCAGGATTCCTTCAATGCGTTATACATTTCACCTTTCGCGATCCTCTGGCCTGCACTCTCCATTGTCCTTACTGTGCTCGCGTTTGTGTTTCTCAGCAACGCCGTACGAGACACGCTCGGGGATCCTCGCAGCAGCGGTGGAACTGCGCGCAAGGCAACCATTCGTGTTGTGGATTCAGGTATCTCCTCAGCCATCGAACATCCGAAAGCGTTCCTCACCGTGCGGGATCTTTCGATCGCGTACCCGCTGTCGAAGGACAGTTCCCGTACGGTGGTAAACAACGTCAACCTTGACGTCAATCGAGGTGAGGTGCTCGGACTCGTTGGCGAAAGTGGCTCGGGGAAGACCCAGACGGCGTTTGCCATCCTTGGACTACTGCCGCCTGAGGCGATCGTAACCTCAGGGCGAATCGTGTTCGACGGGCGGCCGCTACTCGGACTCTCCGAGAAGAAGCTAAACCAATTGCGTGGTAACGAAATCGCCTACGTTCCGCAGGAGCCGATGTCCAACCTCGATCCCGCATTCACAGTCGGCCAGCAATTCGGATTCGCCATGAGGAAAAGGCTGGGTCTCTCCAAGGCCGAGTCGCGTGACCGTGCGCTGTCGCTGCTCACGCGCGTCAACATTAACGAACCGGAGCGCGTGTACGACTACTACCCGCATCAGCTCTCAGGCGGGATGGCCCAGCGAGTACTCATCGCCATTGCGGTGTCGTGTGATCCAAAACTGCTCATCGCCGATGAGCCGACGACGGCACTCGACGTCACCGTGCAGGCAGAAGTGCTCGACCTGCTTCGCGACCTTCAACGGGAGCGATCAATGGCGCTGATTCTGGTTACCCACAATTTCGGCGTTGTGGCTGATATTTGTGATCGAGTTGCTGTTATGAAAGACGGGGAGGTCGTGGAGACCGGAGACGTGAGAACGATCATGAAGCTGCCCGAGCACCCATACACTCAGTTGCTTCTGGATTCGGTGCTTGACAATGTGCCAATGCGCACCCCGCTCGAACCACTGGATGAGGTGAAAGCATGAGCCGGAAAGCCAGCCCACTTCTTCAAGTCGAAGATCTTGAAGTCGAATACCGCAGTGCCGGATGGCGGAAGCCCGCCAATCGCGTGCTCCACCACGTGTCCCTGGAAATTCAGGAAGGGGAAACTCTCGGTCTCGTCGGGGGAATCAGGATCTGGCAAGACGACTCTTGGGCGGAGCATTCTTGGATTGGTGCCGGTTGCATCAGGGCGAATTTTGTACGCCGGCCGGGACATCACCCGCGCACACCGCCGAGAGCGGCGCGCGTTGGCCAAAGAAATTCAGGTCGTCTTTCAAGACCCGTACTCTTCACTCAACCCCTCACTGCTGGTGTCGGATATTCTTTCAGAGCCTCTTCGCGCCGCTGGTGTCGGTGGTCCGGAGTCCCGCAAGCGAGTGCGTGACTTGCTCGATCGCGTGGGGATGCCCGCCGATGCTTCCGAGCGTTACCCGGTGGAGTTCTCGGGCGGCCAACGCCAACGAATAGCCATCGCCAGAGCGCTCGCACTTGAGCCGCGCCTCATAATTTGCGATGAACCGGTGAGCGCTCTCGACCTTTCGACGCAAGCGCGCGTGCTGGATCTGCTAATCGACATTCAGGAACGCACGGGCGTTTCGCTGCTGGTGATTTCGCATGATCTTTCCGTTGTCCGGGCCATCTGTCACCGCGTGGCCGTCATGTTCAAGGGCGAGATTGTTGAGCAGGGCAGCACAAGTTCGGTGATCGATCACCCGACACAGATCTACACGAAAAAGCTCCTCCTGGCTGCACCGGTATCCGATCCGGACGAACAGCGTGAACGTCGCGAGGCGCGCCGCCTCCTAGCGGAGGCGGAGTCAGTGCACTGACATGGTGACACCCTTGCGCGGCACTAATTCCCCCTTGAATGTTGACGCCGAGCTATGGCCGGTACTGAAAACGGTGCAGGGGGAGTTCGTTGTCGAGGGTGCAGACCACGTTGAGGATACAGGTTTGGGACTGCTATTTCATCGGCTTCCGGCGCCGGCCATCGCCAGGATTCCGATGGAGTTTTTCCGGGTGGTCGAAGCTCAACCCTCTGGGGTGCGATTCGTTATGTCGACGTGCGCCACGTCCCTTGACCTCATCGTCTCCACGACGGTGTCAGTGTTTTTTGCCGACGAACCCGTCGATTCGTTTGGGCAATTCGACCTTCTTATCGATGGTGAACCGCACTCGCAGTTCCTTGTGACATCCGGCGGAATCAGGACAATGGATGTTCTGAGCAACAGTTCAACCGTGAGCTCCGCCGAGGCTGTCACCGTGCATTTTGAGGGGCTCCCACCGCGAGACAAGATCGTGGAGATCTGGTTACCGCATGGCGTCGAGGTGACAGTGATCTCCCTGGATGCTGACGCCCCGATTTCGGCTTCACACAATACCCGGCCCGTGTGGGTGCACTACGGCAGTTCCATTAGCCAAGGGGTCAATGCGCAGGCACCCACCGGTACGTGGCCGGCTGTTGCTGCCTCGGCGGCGCGAAAGAACCTGATAAATCTTGGGTTCAGCGGAAATGCGATGCTCGACCACTTCGTTGCAACGACGATCCGTGATAAAGAGGCCGACCATATCTCTTTGGAGATTGGAATCAATGTCATCAACCACGACGGATTTCGAGTGCGAACGTTTGTTCCGGCTGCGATGGCGTTCCTCGATATCATCCGCGAAGGCCACCCTTCGACTCCGGTTTGGGTCGTGTCGTCGGTGCTGTGTCCGATCGTCGAGGACCGGCGAGGCCCCACGATGATGGTGGGTAGCCTTAGGGAGAGCGTCGTGCGACCACCGAGGGCTTGCCGCACGAAGTGGTGCGGGGCAGATTGAGTCTTTCCCTGACCCGCGACCTCCTCCAGCAGATCGTCGAATTGCGTGCCAGGAATGATTCAAACCTGCACTATCTTGATGGGCGGGAACTGTACGGCGAACAGGAATCCGCCGCCATGCCCATGTCCGATGGCTTGCACCCGGATTCGGACGCCCACCGCCAGATTGGTGAGAGGTTTGCCGATCTCGTCTTCCGCGCATCTGCGGAATGACAATCGAAGGTGCTGCTTAGCGAATCAGTTCCAGGAGGGTGACGATGGGACGCAGGCTGCCGTTTGTGGTCGTGACGAAGCCGACGGAGGCTGCGTGCAACCTTGATTGCTCCAATTTGTTTCTTTCTCTCCAAAGAGCTGCTCTATCCCGGATCAAAACAACGGATGGGGGTGATCGGCTCGAACAGTATGTGCGAACCTTTTTGGCGGAGCAACCAGATGGTCCGGTGACCTTCGTCTGGCAGGGTGGGGAACCGACGCTTATGGGGCTCGAGTTTTTCCGCCGCGCAGTGGCACTTGCCGAAAGTCACCGGCGTCCGGCTCAGGAGGTTTCACATTCGTTTCAAACCAACGGTGTTGTGATTGACGATCAGTGGGCGGAGTTCTTTGCGAAAAACAACCCCTGGTGGCGTTAAGCATTGATGGTCCCAAAAATGTTCATGACTTATTCCGGGTCAATAAGGCCGGTAGGGGAACATTCGACCAGGTGGGTCGGGGGTGGCGGTGTCTGCAGCGGTACACGCGGCGTGAAGACCAACATTCTCTGTACGGTGCATACGGCAAACGAACACCGGGCACTTGATGTGTATCGGTTCTTTCGTGACGAGCTGGGTGCCGAGTTTGTGCAATTCATACCCATTGTTGAGCGTGTGGCGCGCCAGCAGTGGTCAGCCGTCGAACACGCGCGACAAAGCGGAACTGATCGGACCGACCAGGTGTATCTGAAGGATGGAGAGGCGGTGACCTCCCGGTCGGTGAAGCCCGTAGAGTACGGGACCTTCCTTTCCGCAATTTTTGATGAATGGGTTCGAGTGGATGTTGGCAAGGTTTTTGTGCAGATCTTCGAAGTCGTTCTTTCTGCCATGTTCGGTCAATGCCTCGTGTGTGTGCACGCGCCCGAATGCGGAAACGCTCTTGTGCTCATGCACAACGGTGATGAGTACTCTTGCGACCATTACGTTGAGCCCGAAAATCTGTTGGGAAACGTCAATCAGGGATCCTTTTAGGGAGATGCTGGCTTCACCTGCGCAACGGGAATTCGGTCGCTCCAAGCGCACCGCACTACCGGCGCAATACCAACGCTGCCCGGTGTGGTGGGCCTGCCACGGTGGTTGTCCGAAGGACCGGTTCATTAAAACTACCGATGGTGAACGGGGACTTAACTATCTTTGCGACGGGTACAAACAGTCTTTTAGTCACGTGCAGGCACCCATGACGCAAATGGCAGACCTGTTGCGCAGTGGACGGGTACCAGCAGAAATCATGTACCGGTAGCCGACAGGCTGCCTGGTCATACCAATGCGGGTTGGCGTGCACACACATCTGGCGAGGGATTGCCGCCTATACGTCGGAAGAGTACAGTTCGGGTTTCCGGGCGAAGGTAGTGGGGATCTCGGCACCCGCGCGTCACGACTGGACGCCCGCTTCGGCGACGACAGCTGCGGCGTAGCCGTCCCAGGCAGTCGGCCGCACCATCTCACCGTCAATGACGTCGTCAATTCAGGTGCGCAGTTCTGCCCGGTAGGCATCCTTGAACCGATCTGCCCAGCTGCTGACGAGCGGTGATGACGCGTACTGCTTGTGTCTAATATGGATTCTCGAAAAGTCGGCGAGCTCAAAGGTGCCATCCTCGCAAACGACTTCACAGCGGATGTCGTAGGAGTAACCTGTGTTGACGGAAATCTCGACATCAATGAGTGCCCCGCTGCCGGTCTCAAGGACCACGAATTGCGGATCAGAAACTCCCGGCGCAGCGCGCCCGGATGGACCGGGAGTGTAGACGTGCACAGCCGTTATCTCGCTGGAGGTCAGCCACCGTGCCACATCGATTTCGTGTGTAAGGCCCTCCGTGATGAGCATTTCTGACGTGAAGGTGGGGGGCACTGCCATGAGTCGATGTGCACAATGCACCATGAGTGGTGAGCCGATCAAACCGGTAGCCACCACATTCTTGAGCGCGAGATACGCGGGGTCGTAGCGACGCATGAATCCGAGCCGTACGCGGTGGCAGGCTGCGGCATTCTCGGCGTTCACCACGCGTAGCGCATCCAAACTGGACGTGCTCAGAGGCTTCTCAACGAATACGGGTTTGCGAGCAAGGATTGCGGCAATCGTCATTTCAGCATGTGTATCTGCGGGTGACGCAATCACTATGGCGTCGACCTTGTGGTCGTGGATCAAATCAAGGGCGTCCGTGCAATGGGCCATCGCCCCCCACCGGTTTGCTTCGTCCGCCGCACGCTGCGGATCGATGCTACTGATTGCTGCGAGGTGCGCACGGAAACATTGTTGGTGATGGTGACGAGATGGATGCTGCCCATCCTTCCCGTCCCGATGACGCCAAGACCGATGCTTATGATTGCTCGCGAGACAAGTCGGGAGAGGCGTCGTGCCATGGAACACTGGTTCGGCCAGCAGGGAGTTCACTGACGCTGCCATCCGGGCGGACGAGGACAACTGGTCGTGGAGAATCCAGCGTGAGCGTGGCCTCTTTCACTTCGAGAAAAACGGGACCATGCGGGGTGGGTGCGGTCACCGTGAGGTTGCGAAGTCGGCCAAGCCGCGGTGCAACCCTGACGACTTCGAATCCCGGCTCGGCGGGTGAGATACCCGCAACATGAAGAATCAGGTCGCGAGCCGGCGTCGCCGACCATGCGTGTGCATAGGACTGGCCGCGCCACACTTCGCGGAGTGCACTGGGTCCGCTTTCCAGGAGCGGGTCCCAGTCGTGAAGCAGATCAGGCAACGAGTCAGCCCGGCCCAGCAGAGCCAGAGCATCGTGAAGAATGTATCGAAAAAACGGCTGAGCGGCAACGAGTTCGTATTCGACATCCCAGTTTGGCTGGTATCGAAGTTCCAGTGTTCGCCGGAAGAATGTGGCGGGTGTGTAGTCGGCGAGGAGCGTGGTCGGATCCACCACGCGGGTGCGGTCCAAACAGGACTTCGGCGATTCGGGAAAGGCGCGATGCAGGAACGAGATCACCGGTGACCGCCGCGGCGTGAGCGTGCTCACTGAGGTGCCTGCTGCGTGTGTCGTTCTGGATGGAGTCGACATACAGCTCTCGTTCGGCATCCCAGAACCGCTCAAAACCTTCACGCACGTGGGCGTGGGTATCGCGGGCCCAGCTCGCCCGGCCCTCGTCGCCAAGCCACGTTGAGATCTCCGCAAAGTCTGTCAAAGCCCTGGCCCACAGGCCGTTGAGCGAAGCCACCGCACCGTTCACTTCTGTGGGGGCCCACTCGATGAGAACCCATCCGGTCACGTCGTGAAGTAGGCCGTCGTCGCGCTGGAACGGAAGGAACCAGCGCAGAGCGGATTCAAAGACCGGCATCACATCGGCGACCAGCTCTCGATCCCCCGTGTACCGATAGAGGTTGTGCACGGTTCGGGCCCAGTGCAGGGAGGCGTCCGGAATGGTGACCATCCCGGGGTTGGCGAAGTCTGCCGCAGCCACCATGGGCAGTAGACCATCTGCACGCACGCTCCCCAAAAGCTGTACATTCCGGATGGCGAGCGACCAGTTGGTGTTGTTGGTGAGATCGACAGACTGGTGGATGACAGAGTCACCAACCCAGGCCCTTTGCTCTCTCGTCGGGCAGTCCATGTAGGCGTCCCGCGAGCACAGGTCGACCGTGCGAAGGGCGACCGCGTGAAGCCGATTCAACGATTCATCGTCGCAGTGGAAACTGGGCCCGGCTGGTCTCGGCCGCACATACTCGGTGACGCTGAAATCGTCTACGCGAACTTCGCCTCGACCGGTCACCACGAGGAGGGCATACCGCCCGCCCATGAACTCGAGGCTCACATAGCTGTCGGGGTTGCCTCCCGCGGTGTACTCGATGCGGTTGGCGGAGTCCAGGGCAGACGAGTCTAACGCTTCGAGCAGGCTGACGGCGATGCGCACTCCCGGACTCGTGGTGAGATTGAAGGCGACCACCCCGGAAACGATGCCCCCAAAATCCATGACAAGGGACGAGCCATCGGCGACGACCTGCGGGAGAACGGAGTGGGAACCGCTCGGTTCCTCAGGGGCAGTGAGTTGCTGCTCCAGATTTTCGCGGAGTGCTACAGCACCGTCAGTCGCGGTTGACGCGTTCGGGATCAACCACGCGGCGTGCGGTCGGCGAATCTCAGGTTCAGGTTGTGGCAGTGGGTTCGGCTGCAGCACACCAAACGGTTCTGCAGGCGGTGTCGTGGAGAATGGACGCCCGAATTGTCGAGTCGGGGCCGGCTCGGCCAGCGTCCAGGTCGAATCGTCATAGCCAGGCATCGTCCAGGAAGGATCAAACTTGTCGCCGGCGAAGAGCTCGGGAATCTGAGCAGAAATCTCGTCGGTAGGTCGGATGGGTGCCCACGCGTTAGATCGCCGAGAACGCCAGCTCGCATCTGACGCCACCACGACGGTCCCGGACTGCTCTAGTTCTGAATCTGCGGTGTGGACCTCAGCCTCGAGTACCAACCCGCAGCCTCCACCAGGCCCGCTCAACGGTGTCTGCTCCCACCACGCGGTGGCAAAACCGTAGTGGCGAACAAGCACGGCGATACAATTCACGCCCTCAACAAGGTCGTTGCCGATGTCGATGGAATCGTAAAAGAGCTGCCGCGCTCGTGATCGGATCGGCCCACGAAGCAATTCGCGACCGTTGATGAAGAGGATGTGCCGCGAGTTGGATGTGATTCGAAGCCGGGCGGAGGTTGGGCGTTTGTGGAGGGTGAATTCGCGGCGGAACATCACTTTCGTGTCGTCACGCTCCGTTGAGGGGAAACCGCCGAATCTGGACGGCGGCTCAGGCGACTCGACTTCGGGTGAAGCGATCCACTGTCCCCGCCAACGGGTGTTGTCAAAACTCATAAAAACTCCCGTGTCGTCTCAGCAACGATGCTTTGATCTGCCGTGGTCATGAATCGTTTCATCGCTAAGCTTATGGACGCCTAGTGATATCGTCAATCTGCCGTCGTGGCTTTGCAGCGGGGGCGAAAAGGGCAATGAGACACTGAGGTAGAGAGAAAGGAGAGCACGTGGCGACTGTCAGCCTGCGAGACGTTGCCGCGCTCGCTGGCGTGTCGGTAGGTTCAGTCTCGAACGTTCTTAACCGGCCTGAAGCGGTATCGGCAGACGTTTCCCAACGCGTACTCGCGGCAATCGACACACTCGGCTACGTTCGCAACGATGCTGCCCGGCAGCTGAGGGCTGGCAGGAGTCGCTGTATCGGGTTAGTCGTGCTTGACATTGCAAACCCGTTTTTTTCGGACTTGGTCCGCGGCGCGGAGCGGCGCGCGGCTGAAGAGGGCCTCACTATTTTGGTGGGGGATACCGAGGAAGACGCGGCGCGCGAGCGGGTTTACATCGATCTTTTTGCGGAGCAGCGGGTATTCGGGCTCCTCGTTTCGCCACTTGGTGGGACAATGCCTCGCCTTCGAGCCCCCTCCGAAAGCAGGGTCTCTCAACAGTCCTCGTCGACTGGCAGACGGAAGATGATCAGTTCTCTTCTGTTGCGGTCGATAATGTGGCAGGTGGATTTCTGGCTGTCAATCACCTTTTGGAACTCGGTCGAATCAGTCGGTATTGCGTTTGTCGGGTGGTCCGCACAGCATTCGACAGGTGAGCGACAGGTTTGAAGGTGCACGCAACGCTGTCACTCACTACCCGGACGCGACATTGGAAGTTCTTGACACCGCGTCACTCACCCGATTTTTCTACAGGGTCGTCAAGTGGGCCAGCGCATTACGCAGAGACGAGCCTCGGCTCAGACCGGACGCCATCTTTGCGGCGAATGATCTGCTCGCGCTCGGTCTTATCCAGGCATTCAGGCTTTCGGGGAAGATTTCGGTGCCGGATGATATTGCTCTCGTCGGCTACGATGACATTGATTTCGTCTACGCAGCCATGGTGCCGAATAGTTTTCCGTGAGGCAACCGACAACCAGTAGTCGGGCGCTCTGCCGTGGAACTCCTTCTTAAGGAAATTGCCGGCGGTACGGAGTTCGAACCTGAACGGATCGTGTTCCAGCCGGAATTGATCGTTCGGGACTCGACCTCCGTCGCACACTAATGTCACGAACCGGCGTCGCAATCTAAAGCACCCTCCCTCGGTGCTGTGGCCCGCTTAGGTCTTGTGCGCCTCGGCCTCGATAATCGCGATCTCCTGCGTTTTGGCGAGCTCGTGCGCGCGCCCGTCGGCAGCGTAGCCGATATTGAAGCGCGGCCAGAGTCTTCGTGTAGTGCACCCCTCACTCCGTTTTGTAACGCATGAGCCAATAGAGGCACGCGGCTGCCGCGAGAATCCCGGAGATTGCGGCAACGCCAAGGCCCCACCGTGGACCGAATTGGTTGACCACCCATCCGACGAACGGAGCACCAATGGGCGTTCCGCCCACGAAGATCGCCATGTACAGGGCCATCACGCGACCCCACGTTCTGGGACTTCACCCGTTGTTTGCACAAACGAGTTCGCTGTCGTCATGAACATGAGGGAAGCGAAGCCGATGAGAGTGAGGGACACCGTGAACATTTCGAACGTCGGCATCATCGCCGAGACTCCACCTCGCGAGACCCCGAAAAGCGCAGCGGAAGTGAAGAGTGTGCGCATTCTCGGCCGCTCTTGCCTTGGCCGAGAACAGTGCGCCCGTAATCGAACCGATGGCCATCACGGAACTGAGCATCCCGAACTCTGCTGCTCCCTTGTGGAACGTGATCGTCGCCATGGTAGAGGTGTAGATCGCAAAGTTCAGGCCGAAGGTGCCGATGATTCCGACCATGATGAGGATGACGATAATGGCGGGCTTCTTGCGCACATAGCGGAACCCGGCAATTATCTGGCCGCGCGCTCGCGGGGCGCGGGGTTGGGCGCGCAGTTCGCTCACTCGGATCGCGACGAGGGCGACGATGGTGCCGATGAACGTCCCGGAGTTGATGACGAACACCCATCCGGCTCCAACGATGGCGATGAGAACGCCTGCGACAGCGGGGCCGAGCAGCCGAGCCGCGTTAAAGGACACCGAGTTAAATGACACGGCGTTAGTGAGGTCTTTCTTCTCGACCAGCTCGGCGACGAAAATTTGGCGCACGACTGCATCGACGGCCCCGAGACGATGCCCAGCATGAGCGCGAATAGGTACACGTGCCACAGTTGCGCGATGCCCATGACGACGATGTACCCGAGCCCGAGAGCAAGTGCGCCCATGATGGCCTGAGTGACGATGAGCATCTTTCGCACGTTGACGCGGTCGGCGATGACGCCGGCCCACGGCATGAGGATCGCGCCGGGCCAACTTGCAGCGCCATGGTCATCCCGACGGCCGCGGCGTCATGGTCGGTGAGCTCGGTGAGCACGATCCAGTCCTGGGCGGTGCGCTGCATCCACGTGCCGATGTTGGACGTGAGGGCACCGATGAACCAAATCAGATAGTTGTGCTCTCGTAGGGAACGGAACGTAGACGTCACTTCTCGGCGAGCTCCTTAAGGATGGGGACCGCCTGCTCGAGGATTCGAAGTTGGTCTGGACTGAGCAACCGGAGGTGCTGAGTGAACCAGGCATCGCGCCGACGCCTGGTTTGGTTGACGAAGGCCTGCCCCGTCTCGGAGAGGTCGATGTGAATTCTCCGCGCATCGTCTTCGGCCGTCACGCGCGTGACGAGACCGGAGGCGACAAGGGCGTTGACTCGTTTGGTCGTATGATTGTGCAAATAGCCTAAACTGCATTTTCAGGAGGCCGCAATGGCGCAATCAGCGGGCAGCCCCGGCGACCGGCTGCACAACTGGAAGCTCTCGCACTGGCCCCCGAAGGGCATGAAGAAGTGCGGCGAGCTTCCGATCTACATTGGCGATCACGAGGCGGTCACGGCGTTCGCGCTGTCGCTTGGCGAGGTGATGGCCGCCGTGTCCGACCATACTTTGACGAGTGTCGCGGGAAAACGCCGCGCTGGATGGCGGTGCCAAAGGTGGTGTTCGGCGTGGAACGCCTGAACTTGGCCAAGGCACCGGCCAAGGCATCAAGGCGCTTTACGGAGTTGCCTGATCTGGTGAAGCGGTGCGGCAGCTTTTCCGATGAGGACAAGCGAAAGCTGGAAGATTGGTTCCAGCGCAATCCGCAGGGAGAGTTGGTCGCACACAAGCCGTTTGTGGACATGCGGGCCTATGTTTTCACGCGGGGCGAAGCCAGACCGAAGCGCCTTCGCTTCTATGAGTCTGGCCTTGTTCTGGCCCCTGCGGAGGGGCTGGAGCTTATCGTGCAGGATCACCGCGAGACGATCCGCTCGAAGCGGAGTGATGCTTTCTCAGCGCCGATGGCGCGGAGTTCGCGAGGACTGGGACGTGTTTCCAGCGGGAGGGTAGAGATGATTTGCTTTGTCACTGACATCCAGCACGACCGGGAACCGGACATTCTCGGGCCTGTGCGCAACATGATACTGACGGTGCGCGATCTGGGTGGGGCGGAGATTGCGGCGGTTGCCGCGCCGAATGGCGGCTGGACGCATCCGGCCCTCTTGCTGACGGCGCAGGAACTGGCGGGCAAGACCGATGGTGGCGCTGACGCCTTCATTGGCGGG
>JAUCCH010000106.1:0-42600 GCA_034676385.1 Leucobacter sp. | reverse complement strand
AACCAACACCCGAACATCGGCAAGTGGCCGTTGAAATGCAGCAAGAATCCGATCACCTGCGGGCAATACTTGGTGGCCAGTTGCGCGCTCTTCGTTCAGAAACAAACCGAGTTCGGCAAGCTGCTGCTCAACGGGGGCAAGCGCAATAGCCCAATCTTCCGCAACAAAACCAGCTTCAGCTAGCTGCTGCAAGTTCATGCCCAAGAGGATTACGCTTTTGCCTCGAGCGGCCCTCGGTACGTGTGGAACACACTTGTCTGGGCAACCGGGCGCAGGATAATGAGGTCTTGGTTTACGTGCACAGGTTGCTCGCACGCGTCCACCAGCACTCGCGCCACATCCTCCGCGGTGAGCGGGATCACATTCTCGTACGGCTTCGCAGCCGCTTCAGCATCGCCCCGAAGTCGCTTCAGCGTGAATTCTTCGGTGTGCACGAGACCGGGTGCGAGCTCCATCACCCGGATCGGCTCGCCCGCAAGCTCCAGCCTCAGCACGTTCGTGACAGCGTGGGCCGCGAACTTCGCCGCGTTGTACCCGCCACCACCTGGGTAGGCATCATGCCCAGCGGTCGAGGTCAGGTTCAGAATCGTAGCGATTCCGCCTTCGTTCGAGGATCGCGTAGCCTCTCGCAACACCGGCAGCAGTGCCGCGGTCACCGTGCGCAGGCCGATCACGTTGACCTCAAACATTTGACGCCAGTCCTCATTGGAAGAGCGCTCGACTGAATCCGTCCCAAGAGCTCCGCCAGCATTGTTCACGAGGGCACTCGCACCACCGGTAGCCGAAACCTCGCTGGCCATATCGGCAACCTGCTGCTCGTCGGTCACGTCGCACACAATGATGTGTGCGCCGTCTGCGGCGAGCGCCTCAAGCCGTTCAGCTCTGCGAGCTACCGCGACGGTCTGCCACCCAAGCTCCGCAAAACGTCGAACGGCGGCCGCACCGATGCCAGAACTGGCACCGGTAACGACAACACGTTTCTGCATGTTTAGGCCAGTGCCTTCGCCTTCAGGGCCTCAAACTCGGCCTGCGCGATCGCACCCGAATCGAGCAGTCTCTTGGCCGACGCAATCCTCACCCGCCGGCCCGCCCGCCACCTGACGGATGTACGACTCCTGAGCATGCTGCACGTGCTGGGCCTGGGCTGCTCGACGCTCACCTACTGCCGCGACCCCGAGCAATGAGGTAGACGAGAGCAGTGACGAACGGCAGGAAGACGAGGAAGATGAGCCAGAGGGCCTTCACCCAACCATTCAGCCTACCATCACGGAACAGGTCAGAAATGATCGAGAAAAGCGCCATCAGATAGGCGAAGAACACGAAAACCGTGATGAACCACCAGATGGTCCCAAATTGATGTCCAGAATGTCTTGATTCCAGAACATGGCAACCACCATGGCGCACTCCCTTGCACTTCAATTCTATTGATGCTGCGCCTCGCCTGAGCGGCAACAACATCGCAATTCGATACGGCGACTCCGAATATGACGCCCCGTGTCAAGGCCGTATTGCCCTACGAAGGCCCTCTGTCTAGGCTCGAACCACGAGCCTTTACGAACATCCGGCGTTAAATCCCCACCCACAGACCCTAGGAGCACCCATGACCGCCCAGAACTGGAACTTCGAGACCAAGCAGATCCACGCCGGCCAGCAGCCCGACCCGACTACCGGCTCCCGTGCGCTGCCGATCTACCAGACCACCGCATTCGTGTTCGACAGCACCGAGCACGCAGCAAACCGGTTCGCACTCGCCGAGCTCGGCACCATCTACACCCGCATCACCAACCCCACCCAGGATGTTGCGGAGCAGCGCGTCGCCGCACTCGAGGGCGGCACCGCAGCCCTCTTCCTCGCATCCGGCCAGGCCGCCTCGACCTTCGCGGTCCTCAACATTGCGAACTCCGGGCGACCACATCGTCTCGTCGACCTCAATCTACGGCGGCACTTACAACCTGTTCAAGTACACGCTCGCCAAAGCTCGGCATCGAGGTGACCTTCGTCGAGGATCAGGACAACCCGGAGGCGTGGCAGCGCGCCGTTCGCCCGAACACCAAGCTCTTCTTCGCCGAATCCATCGGCAATCCGAGATCAACGTGCTCGACATTCACGCCGTCGCCGACGTCGCCCACGAGAACGGTCTGCCCCTCATCGTCGACAACACTATCGCCACCCCCTACCTGATGCGCCCTTTGGAGCACGGCGCCGACATCGTGCTGCACTCGGCGACCAAGTTCCTCGGCGGTCACGGCACCATCATGGCCGGCGTCATCGTGGACGGCGGCAAGTTCCCGTGGTCGCAGCACGTTGATCGCTTCCCCGGCCTCACCGACCCCGACCCGTCCTACAACGGCGTGAGCTACACCGACGCCCTCGGCGACGGCGTTGCCTACATCATCAAGGCCCGCGTGCAGCTCCTGCGTGACCTCGGCTCGGCGATCGCCCCGCAGAGCGCCTGGCAGCTCCTCCAGGGCATCGAGACCCTGTCCCTGCGCATGGAGCGCCACGTGCAGAACGCTCAGGCGATCGCCGAGTGGCTCGATAACGCACAACGATGTCGCCTCGGTCTGGTACTCGGGCCTACCCAGCAGCCCCTGGTATGGCACGCGAACAAGTACGCCACCGAAGGGCGCAGGCGCTGTGCTGAGCTTCGAGCTCAAGGGCGGTGTCGAGGCCGGCAAGGCGTTCGTCGACAACCTGGAGCTGTTCAGCCACGTCGCCAACATCGGCGACGTGCGCACCCTGATCATCCACCCGGCATCGACCACCCATTCGCAGCTCACCCCCGAGCAGCAGCTGACCGCCGGCGTCACCCCCGGTCTCGTGCGCCTCTCAGTGGGCCTCGAGCACATCGATGACATCAAGGCTGATCTGGAGAAGGGCTTCGCCGCCGCCCGCGAGGTGGTCGCCGAGGCTCGCGGAACGCATAGGCGCCGCGAACGCAGAGACCGCCTCGCCCCAATCACTCGAGCGGCGGGACCTCTGCGTGTAAGGAGACGTAATGACCGCGCTCTCGCAGCTTCGCGGAATCTACGCGCCACCACGGCAGGTGCATCAGTCTACGGAACTGCTCACCGGAAGCTAGCGTGATTACGTCCAGTTGCCGCGTTCACAACTCCTGTTTTCACCCGACGGGCCCGCGGGCTCACAGGGCAGAATAGACAACTATGGACTGGCAGACGCCCGAGGACTCGTTTCCAACGGACTTCATCACCGACGCCCAGCTGCGCGCGATTATCGGCCGACCGCCGATAAGTGGAGCCTGGCGCGACGGGGACCCCATCGGCGACCGCAAGTTCGCCCGGATCGGCACCGTAGAAACCGAAGCCGGTGAATCGATTCCTCACGCCCGTATCTCTTACGAGAGCTTTGGCGAGTTGAACGACAAGCGCGACAACGCGATCCTTGTATTTCATGCGCTTACCGGTGACAGCCACTTGGTTGGGCGTGCGGCTGCCGGGCACCCGACCGACGGGTGGTGGACCGAGATCGTGGGCCCAGGCAAGGTACTCGACACCGACAAGTACTTCGTTGTCGCGCCAAACGTACTTGGCGGCTGCCAGGGGTCAACGGGCCCAGCGAGCCTCGACCCCGAGGGTCAGGAGTGGGGCTCGCGGTTCCCATACCTCACCATCCGCGACCAGGTAACGGCCACCGCGGCATTCGCTGACGAGATCGGCATCGATAAGTTTTCCGCCGTGATCGGTGGATCCATGGGCGGTATGCACGCGCTGGAGTGGGAGCTCATGTATCCCGGGCGCGCTGAGAAGCTTGCGGTGATCGCGGCTCCCCCTGTGACGACCGCCGATCAGATCGGTCTGAACCTCTGTGCAGCTGGAGGCGATCCGCTGGCATGCCGCCTGGCGCGGAGGCAACTACTACGACGCCCCCGACGGCATCGGGCCGCACCACGGCCTGACCACCGCGCGCCGGCTCGCCCGTCTCACTATCGCAGCCACACGTAGCTCGACGAGCGGCTCGGCCGGGGGTGGCAGTCAGCTGTCAGCCCACTCGGCAGCAAGGGCCGCTTCGCTGTCAGAGCTACCTCCACTTTCACGGCTACAGGTTCACACGCCGTTTCGAGCTGACAGTGACCCCCACCCCTCTGGTGCAGGCGATCAACTCGCACGACGTGGGCCGAGGTCGCGGCGGTGTGGCAGAAGCACTTTCGAGGATCACCCTGCCCACCCTCATCCTCGGTATTCCCAGCGACCGCCTCTTCACACTTGCCGGGCAAGATGTCATCGCCCAGCACGTACCTGGCAGCCTCGATGGAGACCTGGCGACGCGACTCGATAGCCCTTTCGGTCACGACGCATTTTTGATCGAGTTCGAGCGGGTCGGCGAAAAGCTCTCGCGCCTCCTCGCGATCTAACCCGCTACTCGGCCAGCAAGGGCGGGCTCTAGGACATACGGCGCTGGGCGCGATGCGTTGCACTCAGCGCCTTGGTAACCACTGAGCCCGAGGCGGGCTCAGGACATACGGCACGCAACGCGATGCGTTCCTGCACTCAGCGCCTTGGTCTTATTCATACCTCTGGCGCTTGGTGGCGTCGTGTACTTCGCCCACGAGCTCCTCGATCACGTCTTCAAGGAACAGCACACCCATCTCGGTGCCGCTAGCATCGACGGCGCGCGCGAGATGCACGCCCCGGCCCTGCATGCGCGCGAGCACGTCTTCGAGGTCGGTATCGTCTCGCAGGGTGAGCATTTCTCTGATGCGCTTTTCGGGGATCGGCTGCACGATGCGGTCTTCACCGAGCCGCAGCAGGTCCTTAATGTGCACATACCCGACTAGCTCACCACCCTCGCCACGCATCGGGTATCGAGAGAAGCCGTGCTTGGTCACTGCCATCTCGATGTCGTTCGGGGTCGAGCCTGCGGGCATTGAGACGAGGCGATCGGTCGGCACAAGGATGTCTTGTGCACGCTTTTCGGTGAATTCGAAAGCGGCACTCAGCGCGCCACTTCGATCCTCGAGCAGCCCCTCTCGAGCGGAGCGGCCTCACGATGCCCGCGACCTCTTCAAGCGTGTACGCGCTGTTGGCCTCGCTCTTCGGTTGCACGCCAAAGAGAAGCAAGATCCCGTTTGCGATCGCGTTCAGTCCAGCGATGACGTGTCGCAGCACACGTGACACCCACACCAACGGTGGGGCAAGCAGCAACACCGCTTGGTCGGGCATAAAAACGCCGCGTTCTTTGGCATCATCTCGCCAAACACGACGTGCAGGTATGAGACGAGCAACAGGGTAATCACCAAGGCCACGACCGACACGACTTCAGCCGACAGCCCGGTCCACGCGAGCGGCCCTTCAAGCAGATGGTGAATCGCGGGCTCGGACACGTTCAAGATGAGCAGCGAACACACCGTAATGCCGAGTTGGCTTGTCGCGAGCATGAGCGTCGCGTGCTCCATGGCCCACAGCGCCGTTTTTGCCCGCTTCGAACCGGCCTCCGCGAGCGGTTCAATTTGTGACCGCCTCGCTGAGATCACCGCGAATTCGGCACCCACGAAGAAGGCGTTCACGACAAGCAGCACGACGAGCCACATGATTCCGGCCCAGTCACTCATGATGAAGCCCCGTTCTCACGGTCGCCGTGTATTCCCTGTCGAGGATCGCCTGAAGTGTCCGCAGCATCCTCGGGTATGGGCGCACCAAAGTACTTGAGCCTGGAGATCCTGCGACCGTCCATCCGTTCGACCCGCAGGCGCGCGCCGTCTTCGAGCGGCAGCTCGTCACCCTGTTCCGGAATGCGACCCAGCTCGCGAAGTACGAAGCCCGCGATCGTGTCGTAGTCGTCGCTTTCTGGAAACTCGATACCCGTGCGATCCCGCACCTCATCGGGCCGGAGGTCCGCGGGTATCGTCATCTCCGCAGCGTTGCCGATCACTCCTGCGTGGGCGCGATCGTGCTCGTCAGCTACCTCACCGACGAGCTCTTCGACGAGATCCTCGAGGGTCACGAGTCCGGCTGTGCCACCGTACTCATCAACTACGATCGCAAGCTGAAATCCACTTGAGCGCAGCTCTTCAAGGAGTTGGTCAAGCCGAATGGTTTCGGGTACCCGGACCGCATCTTCGAGGATCGCAGCAACTGGTACCTCTGCGCGCTTGGCACGTGGCACAGCGACTGCCTGCTTCACGTGAACGATGCCGACGACATCATCGCGATCCTCGTCGATAACGGGAAAACGAGAGAAACCGGTGCGTCCGGCAAGCTCAAGCACTGCCTGTGATGGCTCGAGTCGGTGGATGCTCTCGATCCGTGTGCGTGGTGTCATCACGTCTGCCGCAGTGTGTTCGGAGAAACGCAGTGTCCGGTAGAGCAGCGTGGCGGTGTCAGCTTCGAGCAGACCCGCGCTTGCGGAGTGGCGTACGAGAGAGCTGAGTTCTTCAGCTGTGCGTGCGCCTGAAAGTTCTTCTTTCGGGTCGATGCCGATCGCACGCAACATACTATTCGCACTGCCATTGAGTACGAGGATCGCTGGTTTGAAAACGGTGGTGAATGCTGCCTGCAGCGGCATCACTGCTTTGGCTGCCTGCAGCGGTCTCGCGAGTGCAAAGTTCTTGGGCACAAGCTCGCCGATCACCATCGAGATGATGGTTGCGATTACGACCGCTACCGTCGCAGTAATCGGACGGCGGAAACCATCGGGTACCCCCATCAATAGGAGCAAAGGGTCAAGCATCTTGCTGAATGCGGGCTCAAGTGTGTAGCCGGCGAGCAGTGTGGTCAGCGTAATTCCGAGCTGAGCGCTGGATAAGTGTGTCGAGGTGATCCGCAGCCCTCGAATGATCCGGTCGAGTCCGCGTTCGCCTTGTTCGCGGCGTCGTTCAAGTTCTTGCCGGTCAAGAGCGACAAGAGAAAACTCAGAAGCGACGAATACGCCGGTCCCGATTGTAAGGATTATGCCGAATGCGAGCAGCCACCACTCGTTCATTCGCACCCCCCTGCGAAGGTCCGCGCTTCAGCGCGGCCCGGTCTCGGGGGGTCACTGGGTTTTCGACTGGCACCATCCATAATCGATGCAACCATATCAGTCGTGACTTTGAGAAACGCGAAAAACGCTTATCGGTCATCTTCATGTTTGCTGTGGGATGAATTGGATAGAACATGTCACATGCGGCACGCGAAGGGCGTAGGCTATATGGCAGTGTGCGCGACGTCAGCGCAAGTGCCCACGGGGGCAGCCCGTTGGGTTCGTCACGATGAGAGGACTCGCCTTGGCTGAGCGGACGAACGTCACCGGTAACGGAGACTCCGCAGAAGATTTCGGTGCAAACGCCTGGTTGGTCGACGAGATGTACAAACAGTACCTCGTTGACAAGAACTCGGTAGATAAGGCCTGGTGGCCTGTACTCGAAAATTACTCCACTTCGAGCGATGCGCAAGCCGCACAATCCTCGAGTCCACCCGCAGCTCAGGCAGCGGCACAGATTTCGGGCGGCAGCGAAATGCCTGCCGCCGGCACCATTGCCCCGACTTCGACTTCTCCTGAGGCAGCCCCCTCGCAGCACGCATCACGCACGACGAACGCTGCGCCGAGGCAGGCACCGATACCCGCTGACGCACCCCGCAAGTCCGCGGTAAACGTCGCTGCAGCTCCTGACGAAGACGCCGTCACCCCCCTGCGCGGGATGTCGAAGACACTCGCGAAGAACATGGACGAGAGTCTCACTGTTCCAGTCGCTACGAGCGTGCGCACGATCCCGGCCAACCTCCTCATTGATAATCGCTTGGTCATCAATAGCAATCTGCGCCGCAGCCGCGGTGGCAAGGTTTCGTTTACTCACCTCATTGGCTGGGCACTAATTCAGGCACTGAAGGAGTTCCCGAGTCAAAACGTCTCGTATGCAGAGGTGGACGGCAAGCCTTCAATCGTGGTTCCGGCTCACATCGGACTCGGTATCGCCATTGACGTACCGAAGCCCGACGGCAGCCGTTCGCTCCTCGTGCCCGCAATCAAGCGCGCCGACACCCTCGATTTCAACGAGTTCCTCGCAGCGTATGAAGATCTAGTCAAGCGAGCTCGCGATGGCAAGCTCACCGCGGCAGACTTCCAGGGCGCAACGATCTCTCTCACCAACCCGGGTGGGATTGGCACCGTGCACTCGGTACCCCGCCTCATGCGCGGCCAGGGATCGATTATTGGTGCGGGTGCACTCGAATACCCCGCTGAGTTCCAGGGTGCAGCGCCCGAGACTCTCAACCGCCTCGGAATTTCGAAAACTATCACTCTCACGAGCACCTACGACCACCGCGTCATCCAGGGTGCCGGTTCAGGAGAATTCCTGAAGAAGGTGCACGAGCGGCTCACCGGTGGCCACAAATTCTACGAAGATGTGTTCGCGGCTCTGCGCATTCCGTACAAGCCGATTCAGTGGGCAGCAGATATCCACGTTGATAGCACGGGACAGGTTGACAAGTCTGCTCGCGTACAGGAACTGATCAACGCGTTCCGTGTGCGTGGTCACCTGATGGCAGACATCGACCCGCTGGAGTACGTGCAGCGCACGCACCCCGACCTAGAGATCGAGAGTCACGGGCTTACTTTCTGGGATCTTGACCGGGAGTTCGTGACCGGCGGCATCGGCGGTCAGCGCTCAATGAAGCTTCGCGACATCCTGGGTGTCTTGCGTGACTCGTACTGCCGCAAGATCGGCATTGAGTACATGCATATCCAAGACCCAGGGCAGCGCGCCTGGCTGCGTGAGCGCCTTGAGGTGCCCTATGCAAAGCCTGACCACGACGCGCAGCTTCGTATTCGAGAAGCTCAACGAGGCTGAGGCATTTGAGACCTTCTTGCAGACGAAGTACGTCGGCCAGAAGCGGTTCAGCCTTGAGGGTGGCGAGTCCGTAATCCCGCTACTCGATGCAATGCTCATTGATGCAGCCGAAGACGGCGTAGACAGTGTTGACGTCGGCATGGCTCACCGTGGCCGCCTCAACGTGCTCTCAAATATCGCGGGCAAGACCTACGGCCAGATTTTCCGTGAGTTTGAGGGAACCGCTGCGAAGACCGGCTCCGGCGACGTGAAGTACCACCTCGGCACGACCGGCGTGTTCTCTGCTCCGAACGGTACGCAGGTACCAATCCACCTCGCCGCAAACCCTTCGCACCTCGAAACAGTCGATGGTGTACTTGAGGGCATTGTTCGCGCGAAGCAGGATCTGAAGCCAATCGGCTCGTTTACCACGCTCCCGATCCTGATCCACGGTGATGCGGCGATGGCGGGCCAGGGCGTTGTCTACGAAACCCTGCAGATGTCACAGCTGCGCGGCTACCGCACCGGTGGCACGATTCACATCGTGATCAACAACCAAGTCGGGTTCACTACCCTGCCGCAGGACTCTCGCACTGCCGTGTACTCGACAGACGTGGGCAAGGTTGTACAGACACCGATCTTCCACGTGAACGGCGATGACCCAGAGTCAGTCGTGCGCGTGGCACAGATCGCCTACGAGTACCGCCAGAAGTTCCACCGTGACGTCATCATCGACCTGGTTTGCTACCGCCGCCGCGGTCACAACGAAGGCGACGAGCCTTCGATGACCCAGCCGCTGATGTATGACCTGATCGAGGCGAAGCGTTCGACTCGTAGTCTCTACTCCGACGCACTCGTCGGCCGCGGCGATATCACAGAGGAAGAGTACAAGAAGTCGAAGCAGGACTTCCAGAACCGCCTTGAGCAGGCGTTCCTTGAGACACACGCCGCTCAGACCGGCTCGATCCCGGTGATCGACCAGAGCGGAATTGGCGAGGCGCACACTGCCCCGATCCAGTCCATCTCAACGGTCGAGACTGCGGTGGACCGCTCGGTCATCGAGCGAATCGGCGATGCACACGCAAACGCCCCTGAGGGCTTCACCGTGCACCCGAAGCTCCAGCAACTGCTGAACAAGCGCGTCGAGATGAGCAAAAACGGCGAAATCGACTGGGGCTTCGGCGAGTTGCTCGCTCTCGGTTCGCTGCTCATGGAGGGCACAGCTGTGCGCTTTGTTGGCCAGGATGCCCGTCGCGGCACCTTTGCTCAGCGCCACGCCGTGTTCCACGACCGCCTAAATGGCCAGGAGTGGCTGCCACTGCTGAACCTCTCGGAGGAGCAGGCTCGATTCTGGATCTACGATTCGTTCCTTTCGGAGTACGCGGCTCTCGCCTTTGAATACGGGTACTCGCTGCAGCGCGAGGACGCACTCGTTGTCTGGGAGGCACAGTTCGGTGATTTTGCGAACGGTGCGCAGAGCGTTATTGATGAGTACGTCGCTGCGGCCGAACAGAAGTGGGGCCAGCAGTCGTCGGTCGTCATGTTGCTGCCGCACGGTTACGAAGGTCAGGGTCCGGACCACTCCTCTGCGCGCATCGAGCGCTATCTGCAGTTGTGCGCAGAGAACAACATGATCGTGGCGCGACCGTCTACCCCTGCCAACTACTTCCACCTGTTGCGCCGCCAGGCGTACCAGCGCCCCCGGAAGCCCCTCGTCGTGTTCTCTCCGAAGTCGATGCTCCGCCTCCGTAGCGCTGCGTCGTCTGTCGAGGACTTCACCACAGGCACCTTCCAGCCCGTGATCGACGACCCGAGCGCTGAGAAGGCAAAGGTTACTCGATTGATCTTCACCACTGGCAAGGTCTACTACGACCTTCGAGCCGGGCACTCGAGAAGCAGCCTGATCCTCGCATCGCACTGGTTCGAGTTGAGCAGTACTACCCGGTACCCGCCATGGAACTCGGACACGTCATCGCGAACTACCCTGGCGCAGAGCTCGTATGGGTGCAGGACGAGCCAGAGAACCAAGGTGCGTGGCCATTCATTTCGCTCGCGCTTGCAAAGCATCTTGCGAATGACAAGGTTCGTGCGGTAACTCGCAAGGCTTCAGCGGCACCTTCGACCGGCTCGGCCAAGGTTCACGCCGTAGAACAGGATCATCTGATCCGCAAGGCCCTGAGTTTCGACTCATAGTGCAAGCTGTGCTGGTGGTTCGTCGTAAAGGTGAACCACCAGCACGCCCAGTAACAACGTAGAGAGCGGGCAAACAAGTGACTACCTGGCGTATGCCCATTGAGGGCCACAAGCAAGATCGACTCTGGCTCGCTTGGCCGACGACCGGTTACACACTTGGCGACACTGAAGCAGAGGCCGACGAAGCGCGCACGACTTGGGCAGCGGTTGCAAATGCTGCGAGCGAGTACCAACCTGTCGCTGTCGTGGTGAACCCCGGAGACGACGACGTTGCGAAACGCTACCTATCCGGCGCAATCACCCTCCTATCTGCGCCCCTGAACGATGCCTGGATGCGCGATATTGGCCCAAGCTTTGTCATCGGCGACAACGGCCAGCTTGGCGCCGTGAACTTCGTGTTCAACGGCTGGGGCGGCCAGGATTGGGCCGAATGGGACAAGGATCAGCACATCGGTCGTTTCGTAGCCGAGGCTGCAGGTGCGGAGCTCATCGACAGTGACCTCGTAAACGAGGGTGGCGGCATCCAGGTTGATGGCACCGGTCACGTCGTGCTGACCGAAACCGTACAGCTTGATCCGGGACGCAACCCGAAGCTTACGAAGCAGCAGGTTGAGGCTGAGCTTGAGCGCACGATCGGTGCCACCTCAGCTCTGTGGCTTCCCCGCGGGCTAACCCGAGACCACGACCTCTATGGCACGCGCGGACACTCCGATATCTTGGCAGTATTCACCTCCCCTGATTCGCTCCTCATGCACAGCCAGACCTCGGCTGCACACCCTGACCACCGAATCGCACAGATCAATCGTGAGACCGCGGAGCGCTACGTCAGCGATACCTCGGCGGGCTTCGAAATTACTGACCTTCCTGCTCCTGAAACGCTGCGCGATGATGAGGGGTATGTGGATTACAGCTACATCAATCACGTCGTAATCAACGGCGCAGTGCTCGCCTGCGCGTTCGGCGATCCTGCCGATGATGGCGCCCTTGGTGTGCTGCGTGAGTTCTATCCCGGCCGCGAGGTTGTTGGAATTGACGCACGACCACTGTTTGCACGTGGTGGCGGCATTCATTGCATTACTCAGCAGCAACCGTCCGCGTGATCCTCGACCTCACTTGAGCATGAAGCGAGTTCCAACGTTTCATCCAGCTGACAACCAGACCGACCAAAACAAACTTTGTGCAATGTCACATGCTGATATGCGAAAATAGCTGTGTCACGCACATACCGGCCCATTCAGAACACAATCAAGGAAATAGTGATGACTGAGACCACCCTCTCCCCCGAGCTTGAAGCCGATCGTTTCGGCGGCTTCGAACGCAGCTCCCGCATACGCGGCAACCGCACCCAAGGATCGCGCCCGCGCACTCGTTGCCCTGGCAGATGCACTTGAGGCCGCCAAGCCACGCCTCGTTGAGATCGCTATGCGCGAGACTGGCCTCACCGAGCCTCGTTTGAACGGCGAACTTACGCGCACCGCGGTGCAGCTGCGCCTCTTTGCAGAGACCATCGTCGGCGGCGGCTACCTTGATGCGCGCATCGACTATGTTGACCCTGCGTTCGTGCTTGGCCCGCTGGCCCGACCCGATTCGCCGCACCCACATTCCGCTTGGCCCGGTCATCAACTTCTCGGCTTCGAACTTCCCGTTCGCATTCTCGGTACTCGGTGGCGACTCGGCTGCGATCCTCGCAGCAGGCTGCCCTGTTATCGTCAAGGCACACTCGGGTCACCCCGATCTCTCGGATGCCACTGCTGAGGTTGCCATTGAGGCTCTCCGTGGCGCCGGAATGCCCGAGGGCGTCTTCCACCTCATCCACGGCCGTGAGGCTGGCGTAGAGGTGTTGAAGGATTCGAGGATTAAGGCCGGCTCGTTTACCGGTTCGATCAATGTCGGTCGTCTGCTCGCCGATATCGCGGCAAGCCGCCCGGCACCCATCCCCTTCTTTGGTGAACTTGGAAGCGTGAACCCCGTGTTCGTTACCGCTGCAGCAATTGCCGAGCGCGCGGACGAGATCGCTGGCGGCTTTCTCACCAGCGTGGCTGGCTCCGCAGGCCAGCTCTGCACGAAGCCTGGCTTTGTGTTCGTGCCCCAGGGAACTGACCTCGACGCGGCAATTCTGCGCAGCGAGACCGCTCTCCCCGAGCACCGCTTGCTCGACCCCCGCATTGCCAAGAGCTATAACGAACGCCGTGACGCGATCATTGGCGCAGAGGGTGTACGCGCAATTGTCGAAGGCGGCGTGCGTTTCGATGAGCAGGGTCATGGTTGGGCTTCACCCACGATCGTCGCTGTGTCACTCGATGCGTTCCGCGCAAGCCACGATGCACTCGTACACGAGGCATTTGGCCCTCTCTCCATCCTGGTTGAGACCCCTGAAGGCACCGATCTCGCAGCGCTCATGCCTGAGTTCTACGAGGGCAACCTGACCGGAACCCTGCACCACAGCTCCGATGAGGCGACCGGCACGACCGAGAACGCCGAAGCGCTGCGCGCACTCGTCGAAGCACTCGCCCAGCAGGTTGGCCGTGTGCTCTTCAACGGTTGGTCGACCGGTGTTGCAGTAACTCCTGCGCAGCAGCACGGCGGACCATGGCCCGCCACCAGCAACGACTCGAGCACCTCAGTGGGTACCGCTGCGATCTCACGCTTCCTGCGCCCGGTCGCGTACCAGAACGCGCCTGCGGCATTCTTGCCCGCCGCACTCCGCGACGAAAACCCGCTCGGCGTCCCGCAGTCGATCTCGCCCGCAGGCGAATCACAGAACTGGGGCAGCTCGCTCTAAGTAGCAGCTTCAGCTGCCGGCTTTACCGGCTCGATAGGGCACGAACCACCTCCCGGTGAATCACCAGGGGTGGTTCGTGCCCTATTTGTTTGCTCGATCAGCCACTACCGTGTTGCCCAAAAAGCTGCGAACATGGGGCCATGGGTCATCTCATTTATGGCGGTACTCAAGAGTTTGAATTCGAGGATCGCACCCTCGCGCATGTGAAAGTGGCGATAACTGTGAAGCTGCGCCGCCAAGAGAGCTTTCTCATGAGTTGGGTGGTTCCGTCGGAGAAGGGTGGGGGACGTGTGTCCCTGTGGATTTCTCCATCCATCCCACTCATTTTTCAGTTTTCTGGCAGCCGCGCGCCACAGCTCAACAAGGTGTGGATCGATGCGCTGAGCGAACTCTCGCATACTCCGCGGGGCCTCGTCCTGCTTTCTGAGAAGGACGCCGAGAAACTTCAAGAGAAGGCGTAACAGCACCATGGGATTTCTGCACTACGGCGAGGCTCAGAGATTTGCCTTTACCGATCGAGAGCTGACGCACCTTCGCACGGTGATCCTCGGCAAACTCAGTTTGCAGGAAAGCTTCGCCTTTACGTGGCACAGCGCTGGATCGCAACACAGTATCTGGCTGCACCCAGCAATTCCGTTGCATTTCGAGTTTGAGGACGAGTTCTCACCGGAACTCAATCACCACTGGATCGAGCATTTACAGGCTTTTGCAAGCTCGCCGGGTGGCCTGAGACTCGTCGAAGAACCGTCGCAAACTCAACGCTAGTCGAGTTTGCGTACGCCACCGATTCGCGGCACGACTCCCCACAGCACGAAAGTTACAACTACGCCGACCCCAAGTGCGATGAACCCGGCAAAGCGGCTCAGGACAAAGTCAAAGATGAGGCTCGTTACCAGGAGAGCGAGCAATGACACCACCACCAGATTGCATATGAGCAATAGGTTGCCGATCCGAACGACCCGAAGCTTCTGTTGCTTGCCGAAGAATTCTCGATGCATCACAACGAGTGCGAGCCCGAGCGCCGTAGCTAAGCCCGCGAGCGAGACGAGAATGAGGTACACCGTCAGCTGATACGTATCGAGCTCACCAAAGCGTGGCTGAAATGCGACAGCAAGTAGGAAGCCGCCAATGATCTGAGTGCAGGTCTGGGTAACACGAGCCTCCTGGAGAATTTCACCCCAGTTTCGGTCTGCGCGCTGAAACAGGGTCTCTGGCCTGGTGTCTTCCTCGACCTGAACCTCCGCTGCTTCGTCGCTCACGGTCTCCCCCTCAGGCTCCAGTCCAGTCGCTTCCCTTTGCCTATGCTACGCCGATGGAGCCAGCTGAGGGCCAACTCGCCTGTGTGTTCTGCTGCGAAGCCTTGCCAGGGCGGGCTTGCTCAGTGAGAATCACTGCTGGTCTGCTCCTCCCGACCCCCGTACACGTGCGCGGTACGCACGAACACAATGAGCCAGGCGAAGAGCAGGCCTGCGGCGATGAACTCCATTCCGGTGAGGTTGTAATAGCCCACCGGAATCCACAGCAGAATCGATATCACGATTCCAACGACCACCGCAATCGTGAAAGCAACGAAGTCTCGCGGCACACCCGGCAATCTGCGCAGTGCAACGATCGCGAAGATGACGAACATCGCGACCATACCCGATGCTGCCCCAACATGAATCACTAAGTTCACTGCGTCGGGAACAAATCCTGCTACGGCAAGTAGCACTCCGATTCCCGCAAACAACCAGGTCAACAGCCGTACGAGCTTGTCCGGACTCTCACCTCGAAGCACGAGCCCACGTTCCAGATCTCGCCCGATGTAGTTAGCGAGCACCGTGATCACCAGACCCGTAATTATGAGCGCGAGGTTGAATTTGGTGGCCGTGGGGCCAGTGGTGTTTCCAAGCTGGGAGAAGTGTAGTTGCCACCAGGATTCGTCTGGCGCACTCAGCATTGATGCCATCGTTCCCATAAAGAGCACGAGTGTCGCAAGCAACGCGAGACCCTCAGCGCTTACCCTTGCGCCAGCGAGTACGGCCACATAGACGAGCGCGGCGGTCGCGGCACCGGCAAGCACGCCTCCACCGTACGGGTCGACGGTCATACCTCGAAACCCCAGCTGAAAAAGTTGGGCTATCGCAGTCACGATCAGGTAGGCCAGAAGCCCCATCGCTACAGACATGCCAAAAATATCAATGATTCGCTTCACAAGTGGGAGCTTCTTGCGCCACGCAGCATGTCCACGATTCGACTCCAAAGTGAAAGAAGTCGCAAACGACACAATCCCGAGCGCCCCCGCGATCCAGGCGGCAAAAGCGCCGATCGAGCCTGTTCCGGCAAGGGGCACGTGCTTTCCGTGAAAGACAAAGACAGTGGCGACGGCCGTAATTACGAACGCAGTGACCGCAAACCTCGTAGCACGCGATTCGAGTTTGACCCGGCTGCTCCCGGCGCGCTCCCTGGATTTCCGTACGTCGGCGAGTCCTGCTCCTTCCACGGATCCCGTGTTTTCTACAGGAGTAGTGTCTTCACTGGAACCTCCGCGCATCGCGATCTCCTTCAGCTTCGATCTCAGCTCAACGATAGTGGGCTGCACCACAGAACCACACGAAAAGTGGTCGATCGAATGACTAACACAACACTTTTCCTAGTGTTGCGCGCCTGAAATCCTCTGGTTAAGTTGTAGAATGGGGTATGCCGAGAACAGGACGCCCGAAAGCCGACTTGATCCTGAGTAACAGGAGCGCGAGCAGCTGCTGCGCTGGTCCCGCCGGGCGAAGTCCTCACAAGCGTTGGCGTTGCGGTCCCGGATCGTGCTCGGCTGCGGCGGAGGCCTGGACAACAAGACGGTGGCTGCACAGGTGGGCTGCTCGACGAACACGGTCAGCAAATGGCGCGCTCGGTTCTTGGAGGCTCGTCTGGATGGCCTGGTCGATGAGCCGCGGCCGGGGCGGCCGGCGACGATCACGGCCGAACAGGTCGAAGATGTGGTCGTGGCCACGTTGGAGTCGACGCCGAGGAATGCCACGCATTGGTCGCGGGCGAAGATGGCCGAACGCTCCGGATTGTCGAAGTCCACGATCGGTCGAATCTGGAAAGCGTTCGAGCTGAAACCGCACCGAGAAGACGGGTTCAAACTCTCCAACGACCCACAATTCGTGGACAAGGTCTACGACATCGTCGGCCTGTACCTTGACCCGCCCAAGCGGCCGTCGTCTACTCGTCCAGAAATCGCAGGTGCAGGCCCTGGCGAGATCACAGCCGGCATTCCCGATGATGCCGGGCATGCCCGAAAAACGTACCCATGACTACGTCCGGCATGGCACGACCAGTCTGTTCGCGGCATTCAACACCGCCGATGGCACCGTGATCTCCAGCATCCACCGCCGCCACCGGGCGATCGAGTTCAGGAAGTTTCTGGCCAAGATCGACGCCGCAGTCCCCGAGCACCTCGACGTGCATCTGGTCTGCGACAACTACAGCACCCACAAGAGCCCGAGCATCGTCACCTGGATGGAGAAGCATCCCCGGTTCCACCTGCACTTCACTCCGACGTACTCGTCCTGGATCAACCAAGTCGAGCGGTTCTTCGCGTACATCACTGCCGACTTACTCCAACGCTCCGATCACCGCAGCGTCCGGGCGCTGGAGAACGATATCCGCTCCTGGGTTAAAGGATGGAACGAGAATCCGAAGCCCTTCGTTTGGACCAAGCCCGCCGAACAGATCCTCGAATCCCTCAAAAGACTATTACAACGAACACCGGCGCGGGACACAGGCGAACGCTCGCTCGCTCGCTCGCACCGGCATGGGCAGCGCCGACGGAGCCCCGCCGAGGAATTCGTCGACGACAGAAGCCACCGCACGCCCCTCCGCAATTGCCCACACGATGAGCGATTGGCCGCGGCCCGCGTCTCCCGCTACGAACACGCCTGACAGCGCGGTCGCGTAGTTATCGGTGCGACCAAAGGCTCCACCTGATCCTCGTTCCAAACCAAAAGCTTGGTCTGCGATCCCCTCTGGCCCCGTAAAACCCATGGCTATCAACACGAGATCAGCCTCGATCAACCGTTCAGTGCCGAGGATCGGCTCGCGTCCGTGCTCGGTGAACCCTGTTTCGGCGACGCGCAGTGCGCGCACATGACCCGAGCCATCACTCACGAATTCAACGGTAGAGGCGAGATAGTGCCGTTCGCCGCCTTCTTCGTGCGAACTCGACACCTCAAAGAGAGTCGGATGCACCGGCCACGGCTGACCCTCGGAGCGCTCGACCGGCGGCTTTGAGCCGATGGCCAGGTTGGTGACGGAGAGGGCTCCCTGACGGTGGGCGGTGCCGATGCAATCGGCGCCCGTGTCACCACCACCAATTACGATGACGTGCTTGCCTGCTGCGGTGATCATCCCGCCAATAGCGAGGTCAGCACCTGAACCGAGGCCAGAGGCGGCCTCCGGACGTGAGTCGCGCAAAGCGGTGCTTTGCTCAAGCGACTCGGTCCGATTCTGCGCTGTCAAATACTCCATGGCGTAGTGGATACCACCAAGTTCACGCCCGGGCAGGTCGAGCGGCCTCGGCACGGTCGCGCCCGTCGCCACGATCACGGCGTCGTAACGGCGACGCAACTCCGCCCAGCTCATGTCACGCCCCACCTCGATCCCAGTGCGAAAGCGAGTGCCCTCCTGCTTCATCTGCGCGATTCGACGCTCGACCAGGGGCTTCTCGAGCTTGAAAGAGGGAATGCCAAATGTCAGCAGACCGCCAGGCTGCTCGTCACGCTCGTAGACTGCGACGGTGTGGCCAGCTCGCGTCAGCTGCTGGGCCGCGGCCAGACCCGCAGGGCCCGATCCCACGACCGCAACGGTCTTTCCGCTGAGGCGCTCGGGGGGCTGCGGCACGACCCAACCGTGTTCGAAACCCTGGTCGATGAGCGAGTTCTCGATCTGCTTGATCGTGACAGCAGGCTGGTTGATCCCAAGCACGCACGCGGACTCGCACGGCGCGGGGCAGGCACGGCCGGTGAACTCAGGGAAGTTGTTCGTCGAGTGCAGACGATCGAGCGCCTCCCGCTCGCGGCCCCGCCAGGTCAGGTCGTTCCACTCAGGGATCAGGTTTCCGAGTGGGCAGCCCTGGTGGCAAAAAGCTACGCCGCAATCCATGCATCGCGACGCTTGCCGAGCAACGACGGTCGGGTCAGCCGGGTCGACAACCTCGCGCCAGTCCATCAGACGCAACGACACCGGCCGCTTTGGCGCAAGCTCACGCTCGCGATTCTGTAGAAACCCACGCGGATCAGCCACGGGTCACCTCCAAGATCTGTGACCAAGCTTGGTCTCCGTCAGGGTCCCGGCCCTCGTTCTTCGCCTGCGTGTGAATTTCAAGCACACGAGCGTAGTCCCGTGGGATCAGGTGGGTAAAACGGCGCCAGACGACTTCTGGCTCGGTGGCAATTGCGGCGAGCAGTGATGCGGCAAGCTGCGAACCGGTCTGCTCATGGTGACGCAGCAGCAAGGTGAGTACCCGCTCACGTCGCGATTCGTCGAGAGATTGCAGCAGCAGCGATCCGCTTGTCAATTCGGCCGAGTTCACATCAAGCGGGTCAAGATCTAGCAGCACTGCTTCGCCACCCGACATGCCCGCTCCGATATTTCTCCCAGTGGGGCCGAGGATCAGCGCAAAGCCGCCCGTGAAGTACTCCAGGGCGTGGTCGCCCGTGCCCTCCACCACGGCAGTGGCCCCGGATCCTCGAACCAAAAAGCGCTCACCAACGACCCCCGCAATCCAAAGCGCACCGCCCGTCGCCCCGTAGCCGATCACGTTTCCGGCGATCACGTTGCCTGCCGCCTCATGGCCGGCCGCCGGATGTGGGCGCAGGGTGATCTCGCCACCAGACAGACCCTTCCCCACGTAGTCGTTTGCATCCCCGACCAGGCGCAGGGTGATTCCCGCGGGCAAAAACGCGCCAAGGGATTGCCCGGCTGACCCGGTAAGCATCACATCGATAGTCTCGGGTGGGAGCCCAACGGAGCCAAAGCGCTTAGTAACCTCGTGCCCAAGCATCGTGCCGACCGCGCGGTCAATGTTGCGAATCGGTAGGTCGATCACGACTGGAGATTTTCGTTCAAGGGCGCCGTGCGAGTCCGCAATGAGACGATGGTCAAAGTGTGATTCAACGTCATGCTGCTGAGGCACGCCGTGTCGCCTTGGCACCTCGTCTGCAAACTCTGGGCCACGCAAGATCGGCGTGAGGTCGAGCCCCTCTGCCTTCCAGTGGCGCACCGCGTCATCGAGATCCAGCGCTGCGGTGTCGCCCACCGCTTCATCGAGGGTTTGGTAACCAAGGGATGCGAGGATCTCACGTACTTCTTCCGCGATAAACGTGAAGAAGTTGACCACGTGGTCGGCCTGACCAGTAAAGCGGCTGCGCAGCTCGGGATTCTGGGTTGCAACGCCGACCGGGCAGGTATCGAGGTGGCACACCCGCATCATGATGCAGCCCGAGACCACGAGCGCTGAGGTGGCGAACCCAAATTCTTCCGCGCCGAGGAGCGCTGCGATCACTACGTCTCGCCCGGTCTTCAGCTGCCCGTCTACCTGCACCAGGACTCGATCGCGCAATCCGTTCAGCATGAGAGTCTGCTGCACCTCGGCGAGGCCCAGTTCCCAGGGAGCACCGGCGTGCTTCAGTGAGTTCATTGGGCTGGCACCTGTGCCGCCGTCGTGACCAGACACAAGCACCACGTCACTAAGCGCCTTCGCCACACCCGCGGCAACCGGGCCGATGCCCGACTGCGAGACCAACTTCGTTGAGATGCGGGCCGACGGGTTCGCCCGCTTCAGGTCAAAGATCAGCTGCTTGAGATCTTCGATCGAATAGATATCGTGGTGCGGAGGCGGCGAGATGAGGCCGACACCAGGAGTCGCGTGACGGGTGCGGGCGATCCACGGGTACATCTTCTGCGGTGGCAGCTGCCCACCCTCACCTGGCTTCGCCCCCTGAGCAAGCTTGATCTGAATCTCGTCGGCGTTCGTGAGGTACATGCTCGTGACTCCGAAGCGACCAGAGGCAACCTGCTTGATGGCACTGCGACGCGCGGGGTCGGTAAGCCGATCCTCGCTCTCGCCACCCTCGCCAGTGTTCGATCGCCCACCAATTCGGTTCATTGCAATGGCGAGTGTCTCGTGCGCCTCGGGTGAGATCGATCCGTAGCTCATCGCTCCCGTGGCGAAACGGCGCAAGATGCCCTCGATCGGCTCGACCTCGTCAAGCGGCACAACTGGTCGCTGCGGCACAAAGCGAAACAACCCGCGCAGCGTCATCAAGCGCTCCTGCTGTTCGTTCACGCGAGCCGTGTACTCGGTGAAAATCTCACGCTTTCCAGTGCGGGTGGCATGCTGCAGCTTATAGATCGTCTGTGGGTCAAAGAGATGTGGCTCTTCTCCGCGACGCCAGCGATACTCGCCGCCGATCTCGAGTCGCTGGTGAGCGTAGTCAGCCTGATTGTCTGGGTACCCCCGGCGATGCTTGGCCGCAACCTCAGCGGCGAGCACATCGAGCCCGACTCCCCCGAGCTTCGACGTCGTGCCCGTGAAGTAGCGATCTACAAGGTCAGGTGAGAGCCCGATGGCTTCAAATGTCTGCGCACCGCAGTAGCTTGCGACCGTGGAGATGCCCATCTTGCTCATGACCTTGAGCAGCCCCTTGCCAAGCGCCTTGATGAGGTGGTGCACGGCTTCGTCCTCGGTGACACCTTCGAGCTCACCCGAGCGAACAAGGCCCTCCACGCTCTCCCATCGCGAGATAGGGGTTGACCGCGGCCGCACCGAATCCAATGAGCGCGGCGACATGGTGCACCTCGCGGACGTCTCCGGCCTCGGCGATCAGCGCAACGCGCATGCGCGCGCCCTGCCTGATCAAATGGTGATGCACGGCAGATACTGCGAGCAACGACGGCACCGGCGCAAGATCCTTGTCGCTATCGCGGTCAGAAATGATCAAGAACTCGGCGCCAGCCTCGATCGCCGCACTCGCCTCGAGACACATCGCGTCGAGGCGGTCTCCGAGGCCCTTCGCGTGGTAATCGACCGGGTACAGCCCACGAATCGTGACCGTGCGCTCTTGTGCGGGATCCTCGCCAAAATGCTGAATACGCGCGAGGTCATCGTTATCGATCACAGGAAAATCGAGGATCACCTGACGCGCGTGCTCGGGACCTTGTGCGAGAAGATTCGGCACTGGCCCCATGCTCGTCGCGAGGCTCGTCACGAGCTCTTCGCGAAGCGCATCGAGTGGCGGATTCGTGACCTGAGCAAACTGCTGCACGAAGTAGTCGAAGAGGGTCCTGGGGCGGTCGCTGAGCACCGCAATCGGAGTGTCGGTGCCCATCGCGGCCAGTGGTTCTGCACCATCGCGGGCCATCGGAGTGAGCAAGAGCCGCAGTTCCTCTTCCGTGTAACCGAAGGTGCGCTGGCGACGTGCGATCGACGTGGGCGGGTGCACCAGGTGCTCACGCTCGGGCACATCGGCGAGGCGAATAAGGCCCTGGCTGAGCCACTCTCCCCAGGGCTCAGCCTCGGCGAGCTCACGCTTCACCTCGTCGTCTTCTCGAATCGTGCCGGTCGAGAGATTCACCGACAGCATGCGCCCGGGCTGCAGTCGCCCACGGCGCACAACCTGCTCAGGTGCGAACTCGAGCACCCCGGTCTCACTCGCGATCACGAGTAAGCCATCCGATGTGACTTGATACCGTCCGGGGCGAAGCCCATTTCGATCGAGCAGTGCAACCAGTTCGTGTCCGTCGGTCGCGATCATCGCCGCCGGCCCGTCCCATGGCTCCATGATGAGCGAGTGGTATTCGAGGAAATCATGCAGCTCTGCACTCAGGCCATGCTCGAGTTCCCAGGCTTCGGGCACCATCATCGCGAGCGCGTGAGGCAAGCTGCGCCCGGAAAGCACGAGCAGTTCGAGTACTTCGTCGAAACTGGCAGAATCGCTGCCTTCCGGAGTGCAGATGGGGAGTAATGGGGTGATATCGCCGAGTGCGGTGCTCTCAGCTGCCCCTCTCGCGCACGCATCCAGTTGCGGTTGCCACGCACGGTATTGATCTCTCCGTTGTGCGCGACCATGCGCAGAGGCTGGGCAAGGTGCCAAGAGGGAAAGGTATTCGTCGAGTAGCGGGAGTGCACGATTGCGAAGCTTGCTTCAAAACGCTCGTCGAGCAGCTCTGGGTAGAACGCAGGCAGCTGTAGTGTCGTCACCATACCCTTGTACACAATGGTGTGACTGCTGAGGGAGGGTGCGTAGGCACCCGTTTCGTGTTGCATGCGCTTGCGGGTGCGGAATGCCGCGAGCTCGAGTTGATCTTGACGTTGCGCAGGCCCGGCCGAAGCGACGAGCACGAGCTGTTCGATACACGGCGCGGCTTCCCGCGCCGCTACGCCGAGGGACTCTGGGCGCACCTCCACCGGCCGCCACACGAGCACGTCGAGTCCTTCTTCCGCAGCGATCGCCGCGATCCGGTACTTCACCGCGCGGCGCTCGGTGCTGCGCTTCGGTAAAAAAATAAGGCCGGTCGCATAGCGGCCGGCCTGTGGGAGTTGCACCTCGGGAGTGCGCTCCAAAAGAACAGAGCGCAGAAATCGATCCGGGAGCTGGCAGAGCACACCGGCACCATCACCGGTACCAGCGTCACTGCCTACCGCGCCACGGTGTTCGAGGTTCTCGAGCGCTTCGAGGGCAAGCTCAACAATGTGGTGACTTGCGTCTCCGGTGAGTGACACTACGCTCGCGAGACCGCAGGCATCGTGCTCTTCCGCGGGGTCGTAGAGACCTCCACGGGAGGGGCGATGAGCTTTGGTTGCGGTAGTAGGCACCTGAAGAATCCTCTCGGGCATAGCAAAACTGCCATTCAGGGTGCCACGGCTGCGCCCCTTGCAGTTTTGGAGTTTTTGAGATTAGCACACCAAAGCGGCACGACATGCGCAATCTCACTACTCGAAACATTCTCGAAACACAATCTTTATTTCGGGCAATCCCCAGAATCGCCTCCGAAGCGACCCCCTGTACTACCGGACGGAGCCCACTCACATCCCAGGCCGTGCCAGCTACTTTTCCGGACCAAACCCCGCAACAAGCATGCGAAAATTCACTTCCGGGCGCGGGTAAGATTGCCGCAGCCACAGTGTTTCGCACGCAGTCAGGAGATTCCCAATGGAGTCAGCCACAGGCCCAGCTCGGGTCGCGCTTGAGAGCCGATTCGCTGAACTCGGAACCTTCCTGCTCGACTCAGGTCATTCAGTCACCGACACGCGAGAAACACTCGAAGCTGTGCAAGCTACCCAAGCTCCCGAGGCCGACTTCTCTTTCGTTGTGTTACCTGAGACAGTCTTCGTTGGCGAGAATGCTGGTGCGGCGCCAGCCTCGATGGGTACCTCTGGCGCACCACTTTCGATGACACAGTCTGCCTCCGCTAACCGGCTCGCTCGAGCTCTGCGCCTTGGAAATATCGGCCTAGATGCGGCAGCCCCAGAAGGCCCTCGCGGTGCGCCGCGCAGTGCCGAGGTTTCCGTTGCTTCGCCTCGTGCTTGGTGGCGCAGTGCTTTCAGTGGAGCTCGCAATATTGTTTCGATGCCCGTGGTGGGCCGTCGCGTTCTGCGCCGTGACGGGTGCGGTTGTGGGTGCGCTGATTTCATTTGCGTCGAGGATCAGCACAGCTAATTCGGTCATGCCATTTTTGGCCTCATTCGTCTCGACTTCGCTAGTCGGGGTACTTGCCTCAGTGTTCGATCTTGGCGAGGTGCCACTGTTTGCGGTGTGTGCCCCGGTGGCGATTCTGGTGCCCGGGGCACTCATCACGAATGCGCTGCTTGAACTCACGGCCGCAGACATCATCACGGGCGCCGCCAGGCTCGTCTCGGGACTCGTGTTACTTGGGTTCATGACGGCAGGGGTCATCGCTGGTGCCGCGGTTACCGGGTTACGGCTCGATCCGGGGTCCGTGGCGCTCGTTGGCGATATTTCTTCCGCTGCGACTTCGGCCACCGGGTGGTTTGCGCTGCCCCCGATAGAGGCAGCCTGGGCTGGAGTCGCACTCATCGCTTTGGGTATCGGGCTAGTGTTTGGTGCTGATCGTCGGCTTCTGCCAGTCACTGTGATCGCAATGGCCTTCACCTATCTCTTACTCACCGTGCTTGCCCCGATTACGGGAAGCATCTTCGCTACCGGGGCGACAGCGATGGCCCTGTTTCTCGTGTCGCGCTTACTCGAGCGCATGCCCAGCGGAGTGCCCTCGATCGTCACGTTTCAACCCGCGTTCCTGCTGCTCGTTCCAGGAACCATCGGACTCGTCGCGTTGACCTCACAGGACCCCGACACGCTCTCGACAACCCCGCTCGTCTTCGTCAGCCTGTGCATCGGGATCAAGCTCGGTGCCGCGATTAGCGATATCGGCCAGCTCTTTAAGCGGCACTAAATACGCCAACATCCGAAACAAACTTCGCCAAAAATAGTTACGGCGCCGAAACAAAATCGCAAACGACGCGAAACGGTCGTCACGCAAACTGGGCACAGTCGAGGTCGACCGAGCAGTAAGAAACTCTTACCTACGGTAGGGGCGCTGCGCGGTGAGATCCTCGGCCAATACCTCAGAAAGGCGATGACTATGGAACTCACTGCACCATTGGTATGGACCCTCGCAAGCACCGCGCTCGTACTCATCATGACCCCCGGCCTCGCGCTCTTCTATGGCGGACTCGTGCGGGTGCGCTCAGTCGTGAACATGATGCTCTTCAGCGTCAGCGCAATGGGCGTGGTTGGCGTGCTGTGGATTCTCTTCGGATACAGCATGAACTACTTCGCACCGGGTGAGAGCGGCTTCGCGGGTAGCCCGTTCAAGGACTTCGGCCTGATCGCGACTCCCCCGGCCGACTTCATCGGCGTCGGTTTTGGCGCCGTGTTTGCGATGATCACCACGGCACTCATCTCTGGTGCCATTGCCGACCGCGTTGGGCTCGGCTCGTGGGTGCTGTTCGCCGGGGTATGGGCGACCTTCGTGTACTTCCCGGTCGCGGCATGGGTATGGGGCGGCGGCTGGATCCAACAGCTCGGCGCTGCGCTCGGTACGCCCGATGTAATCGATCTGGCTGGCGGTACGGTCATTCACATCAACGCGGGTGCGGCAGCACTTGCGCTCGCTCTGATCGCCGGGAAGCGACTCGGTTTTGCTCCGGGATCGCACAAACCGCACAGCGTACCGCTCGTCACGATCGGCGCGGCCCTGCTCTGGTTTGGTTGGATCGGTTTCAACTCTGGTCTCGCAACAGAAGCCGGTGAAGCGGGCCTGATCATCGTCAACACCCTCGCCGCACCAGCTGCGGGCATCACAGGCTGGATTCTCGTTGACGCACTTCGCGGGAAGAAGCCCGGCGTGATCGGGGCGGCCTCGGGTGCCGTAGCAGGGCTCGTAGCAATCACCCCGGCAGCAGCGAATCTCTCACCGATCTGGGCGCTGCTGCTCGGGCTCATCGCCGGTATCGCCTGTGCCTTTGCGATCGAATGGAAGTACCGCCTCGGCTACGACGACTCGCTCGACGTTGTCGGCCTGCACCTGGTCGCGGGCGTCATTGGTTCGCTCTACCTCGGGTTCTTCGCGTTCAATGACGGGCTACTGCTTGGCGGTGACGGTGGGCTACTGCTCGTGCAGGCAATCTCAGTGGTCTCGGTGATGGCGTACTCGTTCATCGTGTCACTGGGCATTGCGCTCGGAGTGAAGCTTGTGACCGGGCTTCGGGTTCCGGCAGAGGTCGAGGAGGTCGGCATCGACGAGATGGCCCACGGTGAGAACGCCTACGCGTATGAGTTTGCCCCCGATGTGACGGAGCTTGTTGGGGTAGGGTCAACAAGAACTGCCGACTGAACTCAGCTGAGGCCAGCTTGGATCGCTGCCGCCGGGGTGGAATGCGTGAATTCGAAGCCACTCTGCAGCAGCGCTTCCGGCAGTACGGCCGCGTCAGACGTCAGCAGGGATTCGGTGGCATCCTTACTCAGAAGCAGGCTCAGCGCGAATTTCGGGGCAGCAAAGAGAAATGGTCGCCGCATTTGATCTGCCAGTTCACGACCGATGTCGTTGGCCGTAGCTAAGGTCGGCCCAGTCAGGTTCACCGGGCCGCTGAGCCCCTGATCGAGCGAGTGCAGAATCCCCCGCACTTCGTCTTCGAGCGAGATCCACGGCCAAGTTTGGATACCACGGCCAAGCGGGCCACCGAGACTGAGCTTGGTGAGCGTGATCATCGGTTTCAGTACCCCCTCAGGGTGAATCACCGGTGCGGTGCGCAGCAGCACCACGCGAGTGTTTCCAGCCACCTGCGCTTGTGCTTCCCACTCCACGCAGAGTCGCGCGAGGAACGTGTCGCCCGCGCTCGATGACTCAGTCAGAGTCTCTCCCGGCCGGTTGCCGTAGTACCCAACGGCTGACCCAGAAAGCCAGGCCTGCGGCGCCTCACTACCGAGCTGTTGCACGGCATTCGCGAGAGTGCGGGTTGCATCGAGGCGGGAGTCCCGCAGCTTCGTTCGGTACGACTTGGTCCATGGCAGTTGACCAACACTCGCACCGTTCAACGATATGAGCGCGTGGGTTCCGGCGAGCACCCCCGGGTCGAGCTGCCCGTCCTCCGGGTTCCAGAAATACTCATTCGCATTTCGAGGATCGCGACGCACCAAACGGTGCACATCGTCACCGCGCTCACGCAGCGCTGCTGCGAGCGCCTGCCCGATGAGTCCGGATGATCCCGCGAGAACAATGCGCTGCGTCATACCCAGATTCTGTCAAGTTTCGGGCTGGAGCGCGAGGGCAGTTCGTTGTGTCAGACCCTAGTGACGAGTCCCAGATTGGCATCGGCAAGCCGATCAGCGATCTCACGGATGAGAACCTGCATCGCGGCCGCAGCGTGAGTGGGTGCCATGTCCGAGCGCCTAGCAATACTGACGGTTCTGTTGAGTCCGGCCGAGGCAAAAGGCATTGTGCGGAGCGCCGGGCGGTTCACCGCGACCATCGCGGGTACCACGGCCACACCGATACCGCGCTCAGCAAATCGCAGGGCCGCGTCCATTTCTGCGCCCTGCACTGCGATAGTTGGCGAGATCCCCTCCGCTTCGAACGCTGCATCCATTGCGACACGCAGGTCATAGTTTTCAGGGAAGGCAATCTGCGGCACCCGGGCCAGATCTGCAAGCGAAATTGGCAGGGTGTGTCGGGCTTCCGCCTTCACATCCGTGCCCTTGTTTTCAGCCGAACCGCCGCTTTCTCCCGGACCATTGTTAGCGGGCCCATCCCTGAACGGGTCAGGCGCGTCAGCCGAAGACACCACGACGAGCCGCTCGTTCAAAATGGGCTCGCGCTCGAGCACCGCACGCGCCTTTTCGGATGACACACTCGTGACGATGAGCGCCAGGTCGAGCCCACCCTCTACCAACGCGGCAATGAGGCTGCGGGATCCTCGCTCAAGAATTTCGATATCGATGCCCGGGTATCGTTCGCGGAATTCAGCGAGTACCTCGACGACGAGGCTCGTGCAGAGAGTCGGTGTCGCGCCGAGCCGGATTCGGCCGCGGCGTAGGCCCGCGAGTTCGGCCATCTCGTCGCGCGCGTTACCTGCATCGGTGAGCATGCGCCGTGCGATCGGCAGCAGCCGCTCCCCCGCAGCCGTGAGTGTAATGTTGCCGCGCACCCGGTGAAAGAGTTCAACGCCGAGCTCACGTTCGAGCGTTGAGATCTGTTTACTCAGCGAAGGCTGCGCGAGGTGCAGGCGTTCGGCTGCACGGGTGAAGTGGCCAGTCCCAGCGATCTCAACGAAACCCGTGAGCTGTTCCAGGTTCATGATTCATAGCTTACGGCTATCGAGACAATCAAATCTATTTATTGGAGTAATTGAAGCCGCATATCTAACGTTGAAACCGTGAATACTTCAGCACCCACTTCCAGCCCCGACTCCTCCACCAACGCCTCCTCTGCCCATAACTCATCGGCCACCCCGACCGAACGTCTACTTTCCACTTCCGTGCTCGTGATCGGCACCGGCGGGGCGGGCCTTCGTGCCTCAATCGAACTCGCCGAGCGCGGCATACAGGTGCTCGCGGTAGGAAAACGCCGCAAGCACGATGCACATACGACACTCGCAGCTGGCGGAATCAACGCGGCGCTCGGCACGATGGATCCCGAGGACAGCTGGCAGCAGCACGCCGCTGACACCTTACGCGAGTCATATTTTCTCGCCGACCCGGCGATCATTGAGGTCGTCACCAAGAACGCCAAGCGGGGCATCGAGGATCTTGAGCGATGGGGCATGCCCTCGCCCGTGAGACTGACGGCCGCATCAGCCAGCGCTTCTTCGGCGCACACACTTACCGCCGCACGAGCTACGCGGGCGACTACACGGGCCTTGAGATCCAACGCACACTGCTGCGCCGAGCCCGTGAACTCGAGGTTCCCATCGTAGACACCATCTACATCACACGCCTACTCGAGACTGACGGCCGCATCTTCGGGGCGTACGGCTTCGACATCGTTGACGGCACCCCGGTGATCATTCACGCGGATGCGGTGATCCTCGCCGCCGGTGGCCACACCAGAATCTGGCGCAACACGTCATCGAGGCGCGACGAGAATACGGGCGATTCGTTCCGTTTGGCAGCGCTCGCCGGCGCAAAGATCCGCGACGCCGAGCTCGTACAATTTCACCCTTCTGGCATTCTCGAACCAACCGACGCGGCTGGCACGCTCGTTTCAGAAGCTGCCCGCGGTGAAGGCGGGATCCTCCGAAATGCTCTCGGCGAACGCTATATGGCAAAGTACGACCCCGAGCGAATGGAACTCTCGACCCGAGACCGCGTCGCCCTCGCGAGCTACACCGAGATCATCGAGGGCCGCGGCACCACAAATGGTGGCGTTTTTCTCGACGTCTCGCACCTGCCGCGCGAACAGATCCTCGAAAAGCTGCCGCGCGTCTACCGCACCATGATCGACTTGCAGATGCTCGACATCACCCAAGAACCAATCGAGATCGCACCAACAGCTCACTACTCCATGGGTGGGGTATGGGTTCGAGCCGAGGATCACGGCACTGGTGTCGACGGGCTGTACGCGATCGGCGAGGCATCCTCGGGGCTGCACGGCGCGAACCGACTCGGTGGCAACTCACTGATCGAACTGCTTGTGTATGGGCGCGTCACCGGCGCCGACGCAGCCTCATATGTGTCGGCGCTCACCACCGTGCACCGCTCTGCGGAAGCGGTTGCCGAGGCGCGCGATGAGATGCAGATGCTACTCACCCGCACTGACAGCAACGGCGGGAACCACGAAAGCCCGCGCCTACTGCAGCGGGCAGTACGCGACCTAATGACCAAGCACGCTGGCGTCGTGCGTAGCGAGGCGGGGCTACGTGAGGGGCTCGCGAAACTAGACGCGCTCGATGAAAGGGTTGCCCACATTACCGCGCACCCAGACATTGCGGGCTTCGACGACCTCGCCCACGCATTCGACCTGTACGGCTCGATGCTCGCGGCTCGGGCAACGCTCGAGTGCGCCCTCGAGCGTCGGGAGACGCGCGGCTGCCACAACCGCTCCGACTACCCGTCGCAAGACGACAGTCTGCAGGGCAACTTCCTTTGGACTCCCACCGGCGGGGCCACCCTCGAGCCCGCTACTGAAGCACCAGACTCGTCCCGCGAGCTCGCACATGCAACGATCGATGACTCGGTGAATGGCAAGCTGGTCGAGTAATTCCGGCAGTGCTGTGTGGGTGCGGCCGATACGAGTTGACCACACCCCCCTCCGACCAAATCGCAGTTTACTCAAGCACGAAGGTGGCTTCGGGATCCTCTATCAATCGAAGCGTGGCCCTTGCGTGCATTGCGGCTGCTTCTCGCGCACTCTTGCTTTCGCGCTCGTCGGCACCATCGCTGGCACCGAAACCGCGACCATCGCCGCCGCTATCGCTATCGCTATCGCCGAGCGTCGCAGCCGCGAGGGCCTGCAGCGCGGCGTCACCAAGCTCAACGAACGCTCGACTCAGACTGCGCACCACCTCAAGATCGCCGCGGCCGAGCTCGCGCACGAGCGCCCTTGCCAGATCTTCTCTTTGATCGTATGGAACCAACCCCGCCGCGGTACGCCAGGCCGCACGTGCCACCTCATCACCAGCGTCATGCAGGTGGCCACCCGTAATCACGTCGAACCCACAGAGGGTCTCCGAGCTTAGAAAGCGTGTGCAGCGCCTGACTGCGGGCCTGTGCAATGTGCGAACCAGCCTCGCCGATGACCCGAGATAGCACGAACTCGTGCGGCAGCCGAGTGAGTGACCAGGTGAGCATGTCGCGCACATAGAAGTCGGGTTCGATCGCGCAGCGCTCAATCAGTGGATCGAGGTAGCTCAAGTCTGGATGCGTCCCCGCTGTCAGCGCGGCCTGAAGACGATCCGAAGGCAGCTCGGCAGTAAGCGCTTGGGCAAGAGCAAGTGCGGCTTCGGTCATACTGTCTATGGTGCCGCACTCTACGCTCTTGCGCCGCAATGTTACGCGTCTGAGGCTTAAGCCGAGAGAGGCTTGATCCGCTAAGGCTCATCACCAAGCAGTCAGTCAGTCAGTCAGACTGCCTTCCACAATCAAGTCAACACTTCGAAGTTCTGCCATAGACGAGTCTTCATACGCAGAAAAGTCGGCGAACTGAACCTAAGACCCGCTAGTCAGCAAGCGGCAGCGTGTGGAACTCGCGATCAATATAGACGACGGGCTCGGCACTCTCACCCTCAATGACATCAATCACTTCGGCGATGACCGCCGATGACGCACCAACGGGCGTCACCTGAATCGCGCGACAGCGCAGCGCTGCGCGCACCCCTGGTAGGTGCGGTTCGCCCGTCGTGAGGGTTTCCCAACCCTGCTCCGTCGTGAACCGCTCGCCACCGGTAAAGGAAAACTGCGTCGCAATCTCAACGTGACGCGAATCGAGCAGATGCACGAGAATCGTGTCTGCTGCAAGCAGGGCGCCGGCGCTACCGGTCGCGCGGGTGACCGAGAACGTGAGGGCGACAGGATCAAGTCCGACCGAGGCCACGCTCGAAGCAGTGAGCCCCACGGGACCCTCAGGCGTGGACGCGGTAATCAGCGCAATACCCGCCGGGTGCTCGCGGAATGCAGATTTGAATCCCTCAGCGACGACCTCGCGAGCGGGCAGACCGGTCACAGCGCGATCTCCACATTCGACTGTTGCATGGAAAAGGAGGAATTCGGCGCGAGGCCGAGCAGAATGGAGCGCATAGTACGACGTTACAACCTCAAGTTGCGTTGAGGTCAATTCACCGCACTTGCTGCGCAATAAATCGGACCGTAGCCATACCGCAAAGTCGGCAAAAAGAACTGAGCACCTGCGCCAACCACGCGGCCCGTGAATGATGCTCCTATAGTTGTCAACTCGTAGGAGCGGTCGTTTCAAGCCATTCCCGGTATGCCTGCGCAAGGTCATCATCACGCGTGAGTCCACGTTCGATGCGAGAGATCTTGATCGCCCACACATTGAAATGTGCTGCCACCTGCTGAAGAGTGATCCCCAATACCTGTCTGAACGGTCGGAGGTCATCCACGCGAGGCACCTCAACATCTTTCGTGAGGAGCGTGAAGACCTCGCGAGCGATCGCTCGTTTCAGGCACCTGATAATTTCTTTGCTGCTCTTGCCTTCGGCACGTTTCTTTTCCACATACGCTTTCGTGCGGGGTTCGTGACTCATTCGGACGAGCGCGATCCGGTGAAGTGCGGAATTCGCGTGCCGGTCACCGCCTCGGTTCAGACGGTGCCGGTGTGTTTTGCCCGAGGACGCCGGGATCGGGCTAGCCCCGCAGAGTGCCGCGAACGCGGCTTCTGAGCGAAGCCGGTCAGGGTTATCTCCCGCGGTAATCAGTAACTGCGCAGCAGTGACCGGCCCCACACCAGCAGCGGCGAGCAATGCTGGGTTGGTGTATTCAGTGAGGGTCTCGAGTTCCTGATCGAGGGCATGTATCTCAGTCGTGAGATACCGGTGTCTGCGCGCAAGCATCCGGAATGCGGTCAGGATGCCCTGATATTCGGGGTATGGGCGGATATCGAAGTCCGCGAAACCCGTGATGAGCGCGACATCAGTGAGATCACGAAATCGTTCACGCAGAAACGTGGGCGCGGTCACCAGGAGTGACTTGAGTTGCACTTGCGCAGCAGTACGCGCTTTGAGCGCTGATCGTCGGGCGGTGAACAGGTACCGGATCTGCTCGACGTTACCTTCGCCGGATTTTGGGTGTCGGCTGCTTCATCTCGGTGAGCGCAGTCTTCGCGGCAGCATAGGCATCGACGGGGTCGGACTTCCCGTGCATACGGCGGAGCTGCCGGTTCGGGCGGATCACCTCGATGACCTGATGTCCGAGAGAGGTGAGGTGGCGGGCGAGGCCAGCCCCGTAGGACCCGGTTCCCTCGATCCCGACACGTACGAGGATGCCGTACATGAGGATGAACGCGGTGAGCGCTGCGTAGCCTGCGGGCGTGGTGGGAAACTGCGCGTCTGCGAGGTGTTTCCCATTCTGGTCGATGACGGCCGCGTGATGGGTATCGGCGTGGGTATCGACCCCGGCGTAAATCTCGCAGGCTTCAGTAATGTTTGTCATGATGGTTCTGCCTTTCCGATTCCAGTTGGGAGGCAACCGGCTAGAGGCGGGCAGACAGGACGTTGACGAGGCCTCTTAGACCAGGCTCCTATCAGGTCATGCTCGCCTGGCTGGGCCCTGTAAACCCTCGCCCGGGTCGACGGATCATTTTCAAGGCACGGGGCCAGTCGGAGGTTGAGTCAGACCCGGACGAGGTATTTACCAGTATCAACGTCGGGGGTTGCTGGTTCACTTAACACATGAGCAGCTCCACTACTTTCACAAACGCACACATCGTTGCGCTTGATTCAGTGGTGTCGAGGATCGAGGCGGGTGAACGTCGGGGCGCGCGCAGATGACGCTGCACGCATTCAACTTCTTGCCGATGCGTTTGACACTGTGGCAGCCGAAAGTAGCGGCACGCGCGAGACTTCCACCCCTCGCGGCCCGGTAGCAGAACTTGCGTACCGCTCAATGCGTGCTGAGCTAGTGTTGCGCGCCTGAAATCCTCTGGTTAAGTTGTAGAATGGGGTATGCCGAGAACAGGACGCCCGAAAGCCGACTTGATCCTGAGTAACGAGGAGCGCGAGCAGCTGCTGCGCTGGTCCCGCCGGGCGAAGTCCTCACAAGCGTTGGCGTTGCGGTCCCGGATCGTGCTCGGCTGCGGCGGAGGCCTGGACAACAAGACGGTGGCTGCACAGGTGGGCTGCTCGACGAACACGGTCAGCAAATGGCGCGCTCGGTTCTTGGAGGCTCGTCTGGATGGCCTGGTCGATGAGCCGCGGCCGGGGCGGCCGGCGACGATCACGGCCGAACAGGTCGAAATGTGGTCGTGGCCACGTTGGAGTCGACGCCGAGGAATGCCACGCATTGGTCGCGGGCGAAGATGGCCGAACGCTCCCTCCCACGATCGGTCGAATCTGGAAAGCGTTCGAGCTGAAACCGCACCGAGAAGACGGGTTCAAACTCTCCAACGACCCACAATTCGTGGACAAGGTCTACGACATCGTCGGCCTGTACCTTGACCCGCCCGAAGCGGCCGTCGTCTACTGCGTCGACGAGAAATCGCAGGTGCAGGCCCCTGGCGAGATCACAGCCGGCATTCCCGATGATGCCGGGCATGCCCGAAAAACGTACCCATGACTACGTCCGGCATGGCACGACCAGTCTGTTCGCGGCATTCAACACCGCCGATGGCACCGTGATCTCCAGCATCCACCGCCGCCACCGGGCGATCGAGTTCAGGAAGTTTCTGGCCAAGATCGACGCCGCAGTCCCCGAGCACCTCGACGTGCATCTGGTCTGCGACAACTACAGCACCCACAAGAGCCCAAAGCATCGTCACCTGGATGGAGAAGCATCCCCGGTTCCACCTGCACTTCACTCCGACGTACTCGTCCTGGATCAACCAAGTCGAGCGGTTCTTCGCGTACATCACTGCCGACTTACTCCAACGCTCCGATCACCGCAGCGTCCGGGCGCTGGAGAACGATATCCGCTCCTGGGTTAAAGGATGGAACGAGAATCCGAAGCCCTTCGTTTGGACCAAGCCCGCCGAACAGATCCTCGAATCCCTCAAAAGACTATTACAACGAACTACCGGCGCGGGACACTAGCAACAGTTTTGCGCGTGAGCGAGCAATCCATTGACCGACGCATTACCCACGCATACACACTCACTTCACGCTACTGCAAGACTTTCGAGGCGCTAGGCGAAGGCCATATCTCTGAACAGCACACCGTGGTGATCGTCGATGCAGGCCACCCAATCGGCCTCGGCGATGACCTGGCAACCGTGCTGCGTCGCGCAGCCTACGAAACAGCAGTGCTCACGGCAGCAGCCTCGGAAACGCCCGCCCGCCTTCGCCCAATTGCAAAACGCCTTGCTGCGCAATTTGCAGAAACTTCCGTGGAGCAGTTGCACGAAAGTGCCCGCAGACGCCGCAGTGTGCACCTCATTGATCGCGAGGATGGGATGTGCGATCTCATCGCCCACTTACCTGCCATTGAGGCACACGGCATTTACGATCGCCTCACAAGGTTAAGTCGCGCCGTGCAGCAAATGGAGGCCGAGAGGTCGGTGGGTGAGTTAGCCACATCAGTCGAGGTAGCTGCGGTAACTGCTGTAACCGAGATAACCGCGGTCACCGCCGTTCAGTCATTTCCCAATCGCACACGAAATGAGATCCGCGCAGATCTCTTCAGCGATCTACTTCTCACGGTGACCGCTGAGGAACCTCAAGGCTGCGTAGAACCAGGCACCAAGCCAAGCACTGAGCCAGGCACTCAACCGGGTGTTCGTTCATGTACCCAACCGAGTGGCCGCTCACGCATCCGAAACGGGCTCGCTGCAATCCGGGCACAAGTTCAGATCACAGTTACTGACACAGCCCTCTTTGCTGGCCTCGGCGGCCCTGACCTCGGCAACCCTGGCCGCCAAGGTGCCCCGGCAAACTTCGATCGGGGCTCCGCATCGAACCGGCTTGAGGGTGCCGCGTCACTCACTGGCTATGGACCAGTCGACTTTGACTCAGCGCGACATCTTGCTGCCACTGCACCTCACTGGAATTTGGTCACCCGAGATACTGAGACGGGTACTGTCCTTTCCGTCGAAACGTACCGCCCAAGCAACAAGATTCGCCGCTTCCTTCGTGCCCGCGATGAACACTGCCGCTTCCCTGGCTGCCGAGTCCCCGTGCACCGCTGCGACGTCGATCACACAGTTGATGCACAATACGGGGGCAAGACCTCGACAACCAATCTCTCCCATCTGTGCCGCGGACACCATACCCTCAAGCATCACGGCGGGTGGAGCGCGGAACTACGCGATGATGGCGACCTCGAATGGAATTCACCAACTGGCAGAGTCCACGTGGATCGTCCGCCGAGCAAAGTGCGGTTCCTTGCGACCAGGGCTGGGCGCATGGCCGAAACCCTCGACGAGCCGCCACCATATTGAACGGAATACGTTCAGGCCTGCTCAGCCACGACTAGTTCTTCAGTACGCGTAACTATTTCGGGTCGTTCCACGACCAGATGTCATCACCACGAAGCGTGGCGTCTGCCCCGCCGTCGCAGTAGATCGTCTGGCCCGCAAGGTGTGTGTTCTGCTCGCTGGTCAACCAGATCAACAAGTCCGCGATCGACTGCGCCGACTGATGGTAGTTCAGCGGCATCGGCACAGCGGCATCAACCATCGCTGCACCCTCGGGCGTAGCCAGCAGATCCTTTGTCATCGGCGTGACCACAGTGCCAGGGGCGACCGCGTTCAAAGGGATGCCACTGCCCGCCCAGGCCTCACTGATCGATTCCCTGCGCACCCAACGCGAAAGTGCACGCTTTGACGACGGGTAGTTCAGGTATCCAATCTGTGGGCCTTGCGCCTCAAGCGCTGCAGCGATTTCGTGTGCGTGATCCTCGTTCCCAGAGAGGCCCGCTTCGACCAGCTCGACCGATACTGGCTGCAGCGAGGCCATCGATGACACGACAGCGACACGCGGCGCATCCGAGGCACGAAGAGCAGGCAGTAGCGAGGTGAGAAACTCAGTGACCCCAAAGAAATTGATTGCAAAAGTCTTGGCGATGGGCGCGGCGATCCCGGCGCACGCAATAACGGCGTCGACGCGGCCCGAGGCAAGCTTGCTCGCTTTTGCTGCTGCTCCGAGGCGGCCTTCGCGAGTCGACAGATCTGCGGAAACCTCGACGCCTTGCAGGTCAACACCAATCACAGTGTGCCCTTGCTCTCGAAGGGTCGCGGCAGTGGCCGCCCCAATTCCAGAGGCTGCTCCGGTAATTACATAGGTACGAGTCATGACTTATCTCCTGTTTCTATACGCTGAGCTAATTTGCACGGTGTCGAGTGGTGCGCTTAAACATTGCCGTCGGGGTTGAGCACATGCCATTCGCCGGCCTTGCGATGACCCTCGACGTACTCACCAATCATGACCCCACCGTGCGAATCCGCGTCGGTCCACATCCCCGTCTTTTGCCCCTGATCGTCGAAGGCATCCGGAGTCGATAGCAGCGGTTCAGTTTCCATGCCCTCAGGATACGCTAACTTCCAACCAGCCCAAGCAGTCAAGCTTCTCTGAGATTCGTAACAACTCACACGATCAGCTGCGATGATGAGCCCATGAGAATCGAGATGGCGTTCGAAATCGAGTGCTCCCCCGACGCAGCCTGGAACGCCCTCCATCTGCCACGGGTGGTGGCAGAACTCTACGAACCGCTCATGCGAATGCCTGGTGCAGGGAAGCTGCCCGAGCGCTGGGTCGATGGCGAATCGGGTGAGGTCGAACTGAAGTTCGCGGGGTTTCTGCCGGCGGGTCGCCAGGTCATCAAGATCCGCGATGAGGCTAACGGCGAGGGACCTTCGCTGACACGAAGCATGCACGATATCGGTCACGCAACCAGAGGGCCACTCACGCTGCTGCAGGGCTGGCACCATCGCATGACAATCAGGTCCTCACCAAATGGGCCTGGCCACGCACTCTGGAGCGAACGCGTGGAGTTCCACGGACCTGCCGCTCCCCTCGCATGGCCGCTGATGCGCGCGATCTGGCAGTGGCGAGTGGGCCGCATTCGATCAATGGCGCGAAACTGGCGCTGAACCTCAACCATCGTTGAACTCACACCAGTGGTGTCCCCAGCCCGCGATGAGCCAACGCTAAGCCGACACACGTAGACTCAAAATCACCAGGCCCTCCCAGCGGCCGCAAAGTGTCTTCTGGCGTAACGCGTCGCACAGCAGAGGGAGCAGCGTTCATCGGGTTGCGTCCCAGCCCGCGACGGAAGGCGGCAATGTGAGCAGTTCAGATTCATCCGACACCGAATCAGCAGCGGAAACCCAGGCTATGGCAGATCCGAACGGCGAGTTCTCGACACACGGAAGTTACGTGACCGGCGGAGAGTTTGATCGCGACACCAATTACATCGAGGATCGCATCGTCGCAAACCCCGCAGCTATCAAGGCGCTACCCGCACCACCAGATTCCAAGGTTGGCTCCCTCGGCTTTGGTCTGAGCGAGGGCGCCGAGGCCTGGCCCGTCGAGCCGGGTCGCTACCGCCTGGTCGCGGCGAGCGCGTGCCCCTGGGCCAACCGCACAGTGATCGTGCGACGCCTGCTCGGCCTCGAAAACGCGATCTCGCTCGGCCGCCCCGGCCCAGTGCACGACGTGCGATCCTGGACCTTCGACCTCGATCCCGGCCGCCGCGATCCTGTGCTCGGCACGGTACGGCTGCAGCAGAACTACTTCAACCGCTTCCCCGATTACCCACGCGGCATCACCGTGCCCGCAATCGTCGACATCCCATCCGGTGCGGTGGTCACGAACGACTACCCACAGATCACGCTAGATTTCTCGACCGAGTGGCGCGAGTTTCACCGCGACGGGGCCCCGAATCTGCTGCCCGAGGGTGAGTTGCAGGAGATGTGGCCGATCCTCGAACGAGTCTTTACTGAGGTGAACAACGGAGTGTACCGTTGCGGGTTTGCGGGTTCGCAGGAGGCCTACGAAGCCGCCTATGAGCGGCTCTGGGTGGCCATGGATTGGCTCGAGGATCGCCTAGCGACACGGCGCTTCCTCATGGGGGCCACTCTCACCGAGGCAGACGTGCGGCTCTTCACGACGCTCGCGCGCTTCGATTCCGTTTACCACGGGCACTTCAAGGCGAACCGCAACAAGCTCAGCGAGATGGATCACCTCTGGGGTTATGCTCGAGAGCTGTTTCAGACGCCGGGGTTCGGTGACACCATCGATTTCGTGCAGATCAAGCAGCACTACTACATCACTCACGAGGATGTGAATCCGACGCAGATCGTGCCCGCCGGGCCAGATCTCGCTAACTGGCTCGAACCACACGGCCGCGAGCGTCTCGGTGGCTCACCGTTTGGTGACGGGACTGCCCCGGGCCCGGTCCGCGAGGGTGAACGAATCATCGTTGGGCACAACCCGCTGTATCCAGTGCTGTAGGTTCTCGAAAAGACTCGTGACAGGTCGATGTCGCGCGGCTACTATCCAGTCATGAGTGCAATTTTTCCAGACCTGCCCGCGTCCGTATCTTCTGAGCTCATCCCAGTAGCCGAAGGGGTCGAGCTCCGGGTGTTACGCGCGGGCTCCGGCAGCCCCGTGCTCTTCGTGCCGGGCTGGAACTACTCAGCCGAAGTCTTCGTACATCAGCTAACTGAGCTTGCTGCACACTACGAGGTGCTGGCGGTAGATCCTCGCGGTCATGGAAAATCAAGCAAGCCGCTGACCGGCAATAACTATCCGCAACGTGCCCGCGACCTCGCGGCGCTTATTGAGGCGCTTGGGCTCGAAAATTTCACGCTTGCAGGCTGGTCATTCGGCGTGCTCGACGTGCTCTCATACATTCGCGATCACGGGCACGACCGCGTGGCGAAGCTGATCCTGATCGACGAGACCCCGAAAGTGCCGGCCGACCCGTCAAACCCGGAGGAGTGGGGCGAAGTTCCACTCAGCCACGACGGCATGCCCGCATTCATTCAGTTTCTCTCTACCGACCGTGACGGGTTTCTGGCCTACATCTCGGCTGATGCGCTGGGAGTTGACCCCGAGCTCGCAGATGCAGACGAGACCACCCTCAAGCTCATCGCTGACGGTGCGCAGACTCCCGAACACATTGCGATCATTGCGGGCGTCGAAGGGTTCGCCACCGACGTATCTCAGACCGCAATCGATTTCGACCGGTCTGGCAAACCACTACTGTTCATCGCAAAGGAAGCGTGGGCCGAGGATGCGCAAAAGTGGGTCAGCGCAAACCTACCTTCGGCGGAGTTCGCCACGATGCCCGTGCACGCCGGATTCATGACTGAGCCTGGCGCATTCAATGCGCGCGTTCGCGGGTTCATAGGCTAATTGGGGGCGGCTTCGCCGCCCGGCAGATCGGCGGTTAGATCATGCCAAGCTGGCGCTTGCGGCGCTGCGCATGCGCACCCACCCACTCGACCGCAAGCCAGAGCCAACCGACCACCCATGCAACTCCAGAAACATACGCGAGTACCGTTGTGAGCCCGTCGGTCGCTGCATGCACCGCGTCGCCGTTCTCACCATATGCGCCGAGCCAGACCTGCAGAGTTGACCCCCACACGCCGTCACCACCATCGGGCATGGTGAGGCCGAGCACAAGAAATCCGATGAGAGATGTCCAGGCAGCGATGGTCGCGCGCTTCCTTGCCGGGCCGAAAAGATCCTTCTTCGAGAAGAAACCTTGCGCCGCGATGAAAATCTGCAGCACGTAAGCAATCGCCATCACGAAGATCGGCCCGAAGATGACGAACAGCATCATCCAGCCGAACGACAACATCTTGAGCCCGAGCGCGACAAGTGGCAATACGATCAACGCAATGCCGGTGATGCGCGAGATTTGGGTAGACGAAGCACTCATACAAGAAGTCTGCCAGCGCCGGCAGGGTGAAAGCTGTGCCGCGCGGATGCTGATCCTCTCCATTCGCAGATTGAATGGTCTCGTGTGCACTGAGCACCTCGCACGCGAGCCCTTGGTGAGGTCAGTCAGCCGAGTTTAGGAGCCAGTGCTTCATTCGCTAGAGGATCGTCAGACCCCCACGGTGCAATCCCGAGTCGACGCGCGCTCTCGGCCGGAGAGCCATTCTTGCGCTCAAAACTGAGCAGCGCTTCCGGGCTGTCGTGAGTGACGCGCAAGTATTTTCCAGACCACGCATCGAGTTCACCTCGGTGAATCGAGAGCACCAGGTTCTCGGTAAGCTCGACCGGTGTGAACTCGTTGCGCCCTACGTGAATATCCATGGATCCGGTCATATCGGTGCGCACTACGCCTGGCGCGACCGCAAACGAGCGCAGCCCAAGCTTGTTCCCGGCCTCATGCAGATGCCCAACCACGCGGATCTGACCGGCCTTGCTCGAAGTGTAGGCCGAGGCTTTCGCCCAGTCTCTCGCACCAGAGCCAGATGCAAGCTCAACCACACGGCAGAAGTTGCCGTCCGCGAGGTTCACTGCATCCAGCATGCGCGGAATCACTGCGTTCGACACATTGAACGAGCCGATCAGGTTCGTCTCGATGATCTCGCGCCACTCGGCAGGGTCAGCTTCCCAAAGCGCCACTTCACGGTCGATGCGACCGGCAGCGTTCACCAGCAGGCTGACCGGGGTACCAAGTGCAGCGAGCTCGCGCGCGAGCGCCTCGGCGGCGATACCAGTCGCCTCAGTGTCGGTGACATCCACTGCTTTGAAAATCGCGCGGCCACCCACTGCGGTGATCTCCCCAGCAACTTCACCAAGCAGGTCGGCATCGCGAGCGATGAGCCCTACCGGAGCACCCGCCCGAGCGAGCGCAAGCGCAACAGCTCGCCCGATCCCACGCGATGCCCCAGTAACGATTGCTGCCCGAATCTCACTCATGAGACCAGCCTAGCCAGGACTCTGCGGCAACCTGGGTACTTCCGGCCGGGCCGGGAATCCGGTGATCACTCACGCATCGGGTTTACACTGGGGCCATGGCTAGGTTGCTTGTCGTGCATCATTCACCGACTCTGCCGACGCGAGGTATCGCGGACGCGGTGCTCCAAGGCGCGCGCCTCGACGGCATCGAAGGCGTCGAAGTCATCGAGCGGGCGGCCCTCGACGCGACAATCGAAGATGTGCTCACAGCCGACGGTTACATACTCGGCACAACCGCGAACTTCGGCTACATCTCGGGCGCGCTTAAGCACTTCTTCGACACCACCTTCAACGCCACGCATGAGGCGACACAGAAGCGGCCCTTTTCGTACTGGATCCACGGCGGCTACGACACGACCGGGGCCGAGATCGCTATGAAGTCGATCACGACCGGGTATGGCTGGTCACTTGTCGCAGAGCCACTCATCTTTACCGGGGAGGTCGACGAGCAATACGTGCAGCGCGCGGCTGATCTCGGTTCGACTCTTGCGGCAACCCTCATGGAATAACTGCCTCGGGTCGGTTGATCCTCGTCATAAAATGCGCGTATGGGTAGCCGAAAGTGAATGCCACCCCAACCAATCACCTCAGCAATTCACCAAACGACACGGAGTAGGTGCGTCAGATGCATGGAGAATGGCGATAATCTGGCGGTGAGGATGGAAAGATCCTGATCAGGTCGAGGTCACGAACGGCTCACAACCGATGGAGGAGACATGCGCCAGCTTATTCTGACGCGTCACGCGAAGTCAGACTGGGGCGATCCGCTGCTCCCCGATCATG
>JAUCCH010000105.1:0-114655 GCA_034676385.1 Leucobacter sp. | reverse complement strand
TGCTATCCGGGCAACGGCATCCACCGCCACGCTGAGGTCAGCAGAGATACCCGATGTTGCAGAGCCCGCAATCTGTTCGCTAATACTGAGCACATAGGTCTCGAGCCTCGCCCTCTGCCGACTCGCCATCACCGGCGGCGATCGCCTCGTAGATTCGCCCAGGTGTGCAGAGCTTGAAACGATACGTCGTTGTTAGTTTGATAACGCTCGGAGCGACTTGGGAGCAATCTGTTCTGCGATCTGTGCGTTGATGAGCACCAGCAAAGGGTTGTGCGAGTACTGCGCAATTGCCTGATGAAAGGCAAGATCCAGCTCCGCGTACTGGGAGCTCGATACTGCTTGCTCCATAGATTCGAGCAGTTCTCGCAGTTGCACCAGATCACGCGAGGTAGCCCGTGCAGCCGCGATCCTCGCAATGGGTGGCTCAACGATCGCACGTAGCTCCATGTCCGAAGCTCAGGCTGCAGCGACTTCGGAATGCCAAGCCTCGTCGTGGCCACGCGGTCTTCGGGTGCCAGCACGATAGTGCCGCGGCCGGGACGGCGGTCAATCATGCCGCGGCTCTCAAGCTCTCGTAGCGCTTCGCGTACCGAAACCCTGGAAACTTCGAGTTGCTCGGCGAGCTCACGCTCCGACGGGAGACGCTCGCCGGGAGCCAATTCACCATCGAGTATGAGCCGCTCAAGGTCCACAGACAGGCGATCAGGGATCGACATCGGGCTCGGCCTCTTGAGATCGCTCCAGTCCATGTCGTCCTCGTGCTTATGCAACGGCTAACGGTTCGTGAGATACCCCTCGCTGCGCGGTACCCCTAGTAGCGAGGTATCCGAGTCATTAGACATCCCGGCCATCCAGGGTGACTCAATGCCGCTGCGCACCGACCCAATCTCATTGGTCTGACCATTTAACCATACGCTAATCGAGGTCCCCGCATTTTGCAAGCTTCATTGGCCCATGGGAGAAGCTTGACGCGCGGTGTCGTTACTGTGGGTCGAGGCCGAGGTCTGCAAGCCCGATCGCGTAACGGTACTCGTAGCCTGCCTCTTCGATGCGGGCCTTTGCTGGGGCCTGACGGTCAACCACCACGGCAACGCCCGCTACCTCGGCACCAACCTTCTCAAGAGCCTCAATCGCCTGCAGCGGCGAGCCACCCGTAGTTGAAGTATCTTCGACCACGATCACGCGCTTGCCTTCAAGATCAGGGCCCTCAACCTGGCGACCGCGCCCGTGATCCTTCGGTTCCTTGCGCACTACGAATGAGTCGTAGACCTTGCCGCGAGCCACACCCTGGTGCATGATCGCTGAGGCAATCGGGTCAGCACCCATTGTGAGGCCGCCCACCGCGACCACACCGTCGACATCATCAATCAGGTCAAGCATGACCTGACCGATCAGAGGTGCCGCGCGATGATCGAGGCTCAGCTTGCGCAGATCGATGTAATAGGTGGCCTTCTTGCCACTCGTCAGGGCGAAGTCACCGTGAAACATGGCCTCGGTCTTGATGAGGTCGATGAGCTGTTCGCGAGCACTAGTCATGCGATCGATTCTATCGAGCGCCGGCGCACTGCACGCTCGGCTGGGTGATCCTCGGTGCTCCTGGCGAAAACCAGCACCCGAGAATGCAACACAGGCTTAGGCTGAAGAAATGTACGAAGAGGATCACCAAGAGCCTGAACCCACAGAGCTCGTTGAACTCACAAAACTCGCGAAGCTGTTCGAACGAGGGCCCGCGGCACTTCTGACAGGTGCGGGCATGAGCACCGACTCGGGCATTCCCGATTACCGCGGGGCAGGCACTCCCCCGCGCACCCCCATGAGCATCGAACAGTTCACGGAAGATGATCGCTACCGCCGCCGGTTCTGGGCCGGGGCACGGGTGGGAGCAGCCGGGCTTTCAGACGTGCAACCGAACGCCGGCCACCGCGCGGTCGCGGCACTTGAGCGCGACGGGCGGCTCAGCGGCATCATCACGCAAAACGTTGATGGCCTGCACGGCCGCGCTGGGAACACAAACCTCGCGGAACTACACGGCAACGGTGCGACGATGCGCTGCATACCCGAGGGCCATCGATTTTCAAGAACCGAAGTGCTCGCCTGGTTCGATGTCGCGAACCCGGGGTTTGCTGACCGAAATGCTGGGGCGAGGATCACGCCTGACGGCGATGCCGATGTGTCAGAAACCGCGGGTGTCAAGGTGCCCGTCTGCCCTGCCTGCGGCGGCATGCTTCGTCCCGATGTCGTCTACTTCGGAGAGCATGTACCGAAAGATGTGTTCGCACACGCGGAGCGCATCGTGCTGGCGGCGAGCCTGGTCATCGTTGCTGGATCCTCGCTGGCCGTAAATACCGGGGTGCGGCTCGTGCATCGGGCCGAGCAACGCAACCTACCGATCGCGATCATCAATCGCGGGCCAACCCAGATCGATCGACGTGAGTCGGTGCAAGTGCGCATCGAGGGCGGCACAAGCGAAACGCTCACGGCCCTGGCAAAAATGCTGGGCACGCGAGCGCTTCGACCGGTTACTGCTGAGGCCTGAGGCGCAATCCTTGCATGCCGCCGTCTACAGCAATGGTTGCTCCTGAGGTCGACCCTGCCCTCGGGCTTGCAAGGTAGACCACGGCTTCGGCAACTTCCTCCGGGGCAACCAGTCGCCCGTGAGGCTGGCGACGCTCAAGCTCGGCCCGCTCTGCCGCCGGATCCTCGGCGATGCTCAGCAGACGCTGCACCCAGGGGGTGTCTGCGGTGCCGGGGTTCACGCAGTTTACGCGGATCCCCTCACGGAGGTGATCCGCTGCCATCTGCAGCGATAGCGCCTGCACGGCACCCTTCGTTGCACCGTAGAGCGCACGGTTCTGCAGACCCGCAGTTGCGGCAATCGAGGCGATGTTTACGATGGCGGCTGCTGGTGATTTGCGCAGCCAGGGCAGCGCGGCGCGCGAAACACGAACGAGCCCGAGCACATTAATGTCGTACACTCGGTGCCACTCTGCGTCGTCACCCGCCTCGATTGTGCCAACGGCACCCATGCCCGCGTTGTTTACGACGATATCGATACGGCCATAGTGCTCCGCAACCTTTACGATCGCATCACGTACAGTCGCATCGTCTCCGATATCAACGGCACAAGCGAGCATGCCTTCGGGTACGCCCTCGGTATTGAGGTCGAACACAGCAACGTTGGCACCCAGCTCTACGAGCCTGTGTGAAATAGCAGCACCGATACCTGAAGCGCCGCCAGTGACAATCGCTACGAGACCTTCGAACTCCGAACTCACGCGACCGCCGCCTTCTTGTAAGCAACGTACTGCTGGCGCTGCTTGCCAAGGCCTTCGATCTCCATCTCGACCACGTCTCCTGCACCCAGGTAGGGGAACCGACCCGAAAGAGCGACGCCCTGGGGGGTGCCGGTCAGCACCAAGTCGCCCGGTTCAAACACCAGGTACTGACTCAGCTCGTACACAATGGTCTGGATGTCGAAGATCATGTCGGCGGTGTTCGAGTCCTGGCCCGGCTCACCGTTCACCCAGCTACGCAGCTGCAGGTTCTGACCGTCTACCTCGGAAGCAGGAACCAGCCAGGGGCCAGTCGGTGAGAAGCCGGGCCCTGACTTGCCCTTACCCCACTGGCCACCCGAGATCTCAATCTGCCAGGTGCGCTCTGAAAGGTCGTTGACCAACACGAACCCAGCAATGTGATCCGCCGCTGCCTCACGTGACTCCAGGTAGCTCGTGCGCTTCCCGATGACGATACCGAGCTCGACCTCCCAGTCAGTCTTTGCACTGTTCGGCGGGATCACCACGTCGTCATAGGGCCCGACAACCGTGTTGGGGGTCTTCTGAAAGATTACGATCTGCTCGGGTGGTGCAGACCCCGACTCTGCAGCATGCGCCACATAGTTCATACCCACACAGATAATTGCGCTCGGCCGCGCAATCGGCGATCCGGTGCGTAGTGACTCGGCTCCTTCAAGGACCGGTAACGAGCCCTCGCTCAGCAGAGCGCGCACGCGCTCAATACCATCGGCACTCAGAAAGTCCCCGTCGATCGCGGCGGTGATACCGCGCAGGTCATAAGTGGTTCCGTCGTCGGAAATGACGACAGGAACCTCACTGCCGATGTCTCCCAGTTGTGCAAACTTCATGATTCTCCTTCAATACGTTCGAAGCTCTTAGGTGCCTCCGCGTACGGGAGGCCCGTGGTTATGCGCGGGTCGCGCGGGCTTCAGCGATCCTCTGTGCACCACGAATGAATTCGTGAATACCGAAAGTCCATGGAGCCAACTCGCTCATTCGGCGAACCGTGTTTTGCAGGCTGCCAAGGTGCGGGCTTGAGATAGTAACTCGGTCACCGTAGTGGTGAGTAAACCCAAGGCCGGGCTCGCCACGATCAGCCGTGGGTGCGAATAGCGTGCCCGTGTACAGCACGAATCCATCTGGGTACTGGTGATCTTCGCCGTAGGTCGCGTTGACGAGCTCCTCCAACGGCCGGCTGATGCGCCCAACCAAGTTGACGCCGTTCATCACATAACCATCGTCACCCTCAACGCGCAGCTCGATCTGCTCGTCCCGCACTGATTCGAGATCGAATTCGGCGTCGAAGAGCCTCACAAACGGACCGATTGCGCTTGAAGCGTTGTTGTCTTTAGCTTTGCCGAGTAGCAATGAGCTGCGGCCCTCGATGTCGCGCAGGTTGACATCATTGCCGAGCGTCACGCCACGAATCTGGCCCCGCGAATTGACGACCAAGACAAGCTCGGGTTCGGGGTTGTTCCACGAAGAGTGCTCCGGCACACCAATCGCAGCACCAAATCCAACCGAAGCCAACACGGGAGCCTTCGAAAAGACTTCCGGATCCGGCCCGATACCGACCTCGAGGTATGCCGACCAGATTCCCTGCTGTTGCAGCACTGCCTTGACCTCCGCAGCCGCCGGCGAACCGGGGCGAAGGTCAGCGAGGTCTCCCCCCGAGTGCCCCCGTGACGAGCGCGCGCACCTCAACGGCTGCTGCCGGGTCTCCTCCGCAGCGCTCCTCAATAACGCGCTCGATCATGGAGTCGACAAACGTAACCCCACATGCCTTGACGACCTGCAGGTCAATCGGCGCAAGAAGCTTGATTGCGTCGTCACCGACTTCGGGTGCGCTTGTGCGGAGCACCTCATCGAGCGACCAGCTCTGGGTCTCTTCGATGCCAGCGATATAGCCCACCGCGTCATCACGCTCTACGAGCGTCGACACCGACTCAACGTGATCACTCAAATCGATAAGTCGCCCGGACCGCACAGCCACCACTCGTGCCGCCTGCACCTCAGGATCCCACACCCGCCCAACCAGTGTCGCGCGATCCGCGTCGGCAGGGAGTAGTTGGCGCACCGATTCCGACACGTTCATGATTCTCTCGCTCTTCTTTCTAGATTCGCAGGCGACCTTTGAGAGGGGCCTGCGGGGGTATCTCTACCGGCCTACCGGCCTACCGGTCTACCGGATCGCTCTGGTCAAGCAGGCTTCGAAGCTGTTCGCGGGAGGGCATCGATTCCCAATCCCCCGAGCGCAGACAGGCGAAAGCGCCGCTCGCCGCACCAGTGCGCATGCGTACCTGCACCGGCTCACCTGCCATCAGTTCTGTCAGGTACCCGGCGACGAACGCGTCACCCGCACCGACAGTATCTACCGCACGAACCGGGAATGCCGCCTGCTTGTAGAACACACCGTCGACCAGAGCGAGGGCACCCTCCTCGCCGAGCTTCACGAGCACCTGTGAGGGGCCAAGTTCAGCAAGACGAGTCGCCTGCTCAGCGGGGGTACCGGTGCCCACAACGATCTCTGCCTCTTCGACTCCCGCGAAAAGAATGTCTGCCGATACAGCAAGTTCTCGATAGACGGGGGCTGCGGCCTCCGTCGACCAGATCTTGCTCCGGTGGTTCACGTCGAATGAAATCAACGCTCCTGCATCCTTGGCGATTTTGACGGCGGCAACAATCGTTTCGAGCGAGGTTTCGCTAAGGCCTGCCGAGATACCTGTCACGTGCAGCACAGCGGCCTGCGCGAGCACTTCATGCGGAAGATCGGCAGGGGTGATTCGACTGCCCGCACCGCCCTCACGAAGGTAGCTCACGCGGGTCATGCCATCACCCACACGCTCTTTCAAGAGCATCCCGGTGAAGTACTGGCGATCCAACGTGGCGCTCACTTCAACACCCTCGCCGCGAAGCGTACGAACAATACGGTTGCCGAAAGGATCGTCACCGAGGCGTCCAACCCAGGCCGCTCGCGCGCCCAGGCGGCTCGTGCAGATAGTCACGTTTCCGGCGTCACCACCAAAGCTGATTTCGGCCTGTGTGCCGTACTCAAGGCCGCCCGCGCCGGTGCCGTTGACAAGCCCGAGGCCCTCGCCGATCGCTACGAGCAATGGCGCGCTCATCGAGCATTCCCATAGACTGCGTGAACCGTTGCAGATGCTTCAGCAGCAGCTTTTGCGACAGCCTCAGCGCCCGCACCCAACTGTACGCCTGATGTAATCCAGCTGCCACTCACCGCGCCAACCGCGGGGTGAGAAAGAAACTCCGCCAGATTCTCTTTCGAGACTCCACCACTTGGCACAAAGGTGACCTCTGGGAATACCGAGTGCATCGCAGAGATTGCCGCAAGCCCACCGACCAGGTGTGCCGGAAAGAGCTTGAGCCTGGTGAGGCCCAGATCGCATGCCTGCATCACTTCAGTCGCCGTGGCTACCCCAGGGATGAAGGGCAACCCAAGCTCTGCTGCGCGCTTTGCCACAGAAACTGACAGACCCGGCGACACCAGGAAAGTTGCACCGGCTTCGAAAGCAGCGTCGGCGTCGGCGACAGTGCGCACGGTTCCGGCACCAACGAGCAGCGGTTGCCCGCTCGCAGCGAGGGTGCGAATCGCCTCGAGCGCGTACGGATGCCGCAACCCGACCTCTACAGCCCCCACGCCCCCCGCAACAAGTCCAGAACCGAGGGCTTCGGTCTCCTGCTCATTTTGGGGAACCGCGAGCGGAAGAATCCGCTGGGCTTCAATGTTGGTCATCGAACGAGCCATCCCCCGTCAACCGGCAAGATGATGCCAGAGACATATGCGGCCGCGGGGCTCGCCAGGAAGACCGTAGCTCCCCCAAGATCTTCTGGCTTACCCCAGCGACCAGCAGGAATTCGTTCGAGGATCGCGCGCGCCCGATCCGGATCGTCCTGCAGAGCCTGCGTGTTGTCGGTTGCGATGTAGCCAGGAGCGATCCCGTTTACTGTGACGCCCTTGCCGACCCACTCATTGCTCAGCGCACCGACGAGGCCTGCAATACCAGACTTTGCCGCGGTGTAGGAGGGCACGTTGATGCCGCCCTGAAAGCTGAGCAGGCTTGCCGTGAAGATGATCCTGCCTTCACCCCGTTCGAGCATGCCCGTGCCAATGGCTTGGCTCAGAATGAACTGTGAGGAGAGGTTCACCTGCAGCACCTCATCCCACCACTCCATGGGGTGTTCGACCGCGGGTGCCCGACGAATTGTGCCAGCGTTGTTCACGAGGATGTCCGCATGCTTCACCGACTCACCGAACTCACGAACAGCATCGCCGTCGGTGAAGTCAACCGCGTAACCAGTGAATGACCGGCCAAGCCCGCGAACAACCGCGCCGACCTCTCCGCCATCCGCTTCCTGCTGGCTCGACACAGCGATGATGTCTGCACCTGCCGCTGCCAAAGCCTCGGCCATGCCGCGACCAATACCGCGACGTGCCCCGGTGACAACTGCTACTTTTCCGGTGAGATCAAAAGGATTCATCTGCCTGCCCTCTTCGTTTTTCTTGTTGCTAACTACCGACCGCGACCAGAAGCTTCATGGCGTCTGCACGCTCCAAGCGTTCAAACGCTTCCTGCACCTGGTCAAGCGGAATGACTTCCGTGATGAGCTTTTCTGCGGGCACTGCTGCCTCGGTCAGCAGTGTTGCCGCACGCTCGAAGTCCTCGCGCTCGTACACGCGGGCACCGAGGATCTCGAGCTCACGCCAGAACATGCGGTGCAGGTTCATCGGTACTGGCTGCGAGTAGATCGCGACGATCACGACACGTCCGCGAACACGGGCAAACTCGACACTTTGCAGCGCAGTAGCCGCGACTCCAGCTACTTCGAAGACCACGTCAGCTCCAGCGCCACCAGTACGCTCTTCAACGAGAGCTACTGCGTCAATGCCGATGGGATCGATTGCCTCGATACCCAACTCTGCCGAGACCGCACGGCGATCAGCGTTTGGTTCGAACAACAGTACCTGTGCACCGGTCGCCTGAGCGACGAGAGCGATGAGCTGACCAATCGGTCCACCACCAATAACAACAGCAAATTCGCCGTCGCTGAGACGGGCACGACGCACATCGTGGCAAGCGACCGCGAGCGGCTCGATGAGCGCAGCGTGCTCAAGCGAGAGCGAAGGATCGAGCGGCACGACGGTGTATGCGGGTACATTCCAGAGTTCCTGAAGCGCACCTGAAGTTTCGATGCCGATGAAGTCAAGGTTCTGACAAATATGCCAGTTGCCAGCACGGCAGGCCGGGCAGTCATGGCACGGTGCGAGCGGCATGACTGTGACGGGCTGACCAACCACGAGTCCCTCTACGCCCTCGCCAAGGGCGGCGATCGTGCCGCTCATCTCATGCCCGATCGATTGCGGTGCTGAGACACGATGATCCATCTGGCCATGGAAAATAGGGAGGTCGGTACCGCAGATTCCGGCGTAAGCCACCTTAATCTGTACTTCGCCGGCTGCTGGCGGAGTAGCCTCGAGTTCTTCTACGAGAAAGCTACGGGTTCCCTGGTATCGCGCTGAACGCATCTTGAAGTTTCCCTTACGTATGTGTGTGAGGTGGGGGCGCGTAATCAATGCGCGTCCCCACCGGCAGTTGAAACTGCTTCTTGCTTAGAGCACCTGGTCGAGGAAGGTGCGAAGGCGATGGGTCTTCGGTGCGTCGAAGACCTCCTCCGGGGTGCCTTCCTCAACGACATAGCCCTTATCCATAAATACGACGCGGTCGGCGACGTTTCGTGCAAAGCCCATCTCGTGGGTAACGACCACCATGGTCATGCCAGATTTTGCGAGCGAGGCCATGAGCGCAAGCACGCCCTTCACTAGCTCAGGATCAAGCGCGCTCGTTGCCTCGTCGAACAGCATGACTTCTGGCTCCATTGCGAGCGCACGAGCGATTGCGACGCGCTGCTTCTGGCCACCAGAAAGGCTCGACGGGTGCGCATCTGCGCGTTCGCGAAGGCCTACCTCATCGAGGCGATCCAGGGCCAACTTCCTCGCGTCAGCACTGCTGAGCTTCCGGACCTGGCGGAGCGGCAACACAATGTTGTCGATAACCGACTTGTGGGGGAACAGGTTGAAGTGTTGGAACACCATACCGACCCGCTGGCGAAGGTGGTCAACGTTGCCCGAAGACACGTCTTCACCCTGCAGCCTCACGATGCCACCGCTGGCCTCTTCGAGACGGTTCATGCAGCGAAGCACTGTCGACTTGCCGCTACCCGATGGGCCGATGATGCAGACGGTCTCGCCCGCTTCACGCCGAGGTTGATGTCTTTCAGCACCTCAACGTGCCCAAAGCTTTTCTTCAGTCCGACAAGCTCAAGCGCGTAGCCTTGGTCGGTTGTCTCATTAGCGTTCTGGTTCACGAGATACGCTCCTCTTCGTTAACATCGACGACAGAAGTTTGCAGATCCTGTTCGGGATCGAGCACCTTTTTCGCGGGCTTTCCGTTGCGTAGTCGCTCATCAATAAAGTTCACGAGGTGAGTAAGCGGCACGGTAATCACGAGGTAGAACGCGCCTGCCAGCACGAGTGGCGAAAGGTTACCCGTCTGCACCGCGGTGTCTTGCCCAATTCTGAAGAGGTCGCGTTGGGTCGTCATGAGGCCAAGGATGTACACCAGCGAGGTGTCTTTGACGATGGAAAGAACTGGTTAACGAGGCAGGGAGCACTTGCCTGGCCGCTTGCGGCACGATGATCAGACGCATGGAAGCGCCATACGACATGCCCAACGCTCGGCTAGCTTCCATCTGCCCCTTGTCGATGGCAAGGATGCCGGCGCGGAAGATCTCGCCAATGTAGGCACCCGCGATCAGACTTTAGCGCCATGATCGCGAGGAAGTAGGGGTTACCGCCGGTAAGTGGGCGCAGGGGCCCTGCCAGGCTAGGCCCACAAGAAGAATAGTGAGGATCGCAGGGAGTCCGCGAAGCACGTCGGTGTAGACGCGTGAGATAAGTCTCAGGAAGCGGTTGCGGCTGACGCCGAGTACCGCGAGCAGCAGGCCGATGACGACACCAATCGCCGTCGAGGTTAGGGCAAGCAGCACGTGTTCCACAGCCCGTACGCAAGGAGGAAGGGGAGTGCAGTGAAAATCACTTCAGGGTTGAAGAATGAATCCAGAAAATCGTTCATGGTGTATCGCTAAGGTCCGTTTGCTCTGAAAATAAGAGAGTGGCGGCGGGGTGTGAGCCCCGCCGCCGGCTCGTCTTAGGCCTTGAACCGGTCGTCGAGCGGCTGGCCGGGGAAGTACTGCTCGAAGAGCGTCTGTAAGTGCCGTCTGCAATCGCTGCGGCAAGTGCACCGTTGAGGGCCTCACGCAGTGCGTCGTTGCCCTTCTTTACGGGGAAACCGTGGGGTGATTCCTCTGCAGGAACGTCGAATGCGAAGAGGAGGTTCATGTCAGGGTTGTCTGCCACGTACTCGTTTGCAACTGCGAGGTCAAAGAACTGTGCGTCGATAGTGCCGTTCTTGAGTGCAGCGAAGGTGAGGTTGTGATCGGTGAAGCGAACGATCTCAGCACCCTCGAAGTTCTCGGTCGCCCACTTGTCCTGGAACGTACCCTGAAGCACGCCAACCTTCTGGCCCTCGAGCGAAGCCTGGTCGGTGATGCCGCTACCGTCGATGGTCATCACTGTGTAGTACGCGATGAAGTAGCCATTGGTGAAGTCGACGTTCTTCTTGCGCTTTTCGTCGATCGAGACCGCAGACGAAACCGCGTCGAGCTCGCCACTGTCGGTGACGCTAGGAAGCAGCGAGAAACAAACGCCATGCCGACGACTTTGGCTTGAGATCAATCGAACTCCGCCATGTGGGTCATGAGCTCGACATCGAAAAGCCCTGAAGTCGTCGCCTTCCGCATAAGCCAACGGCTTTGAGACGGTGTCGATGCCCACACGCAGTTCACCAGGGGTGATCAGGTTGAGCTCGTCCGACGCGTCTGCGCCTTCCTTGTCCGAAGATCCGCTGCTTGCGCAACCGGTCAGAGCGAGTGCGGCGATGGCGAGGGCACCAACGGCCTTGAGGAGCTTTTGGTTTCTATGTGTGTGAATTTCTCTTTTCCTTGTGCGTAACGCTCAACTGTGGGCGCCATTTTCTGAGGGGTGTAAGTGGAGGTGGAGTCAGCGCAGTTGCTCGGCAAAGCGACCAATACCGGCGAGCGCATCACCAATGGTCTCTTCATTCGCGGCGAAGGAAATTCGCATAAAGCCCTCGCCGTTCGAACCGAAAGCGGTTCCCGGGATCACTGCGACCCGCTGCTGCTCGAGCAGACCGTTCGCGAATGCTTCGCTGCTCAAGCCGGTTGCCCGGATGTCTGCGAAGAGATAGAACGCGCCCTCAGGAACACCGCAGTCAAGACCGGGGATGTCACGGATACCTGCAACCACAAGATCTCGGCGACGCTGATACGCCTCGACCATTGCGAGGGTCGCGTCCTGCGGGCCTAGGAGTGCAGCAATACCTGCGCGCTGGATGAACACCGGCAAGCACGAAGTAATGCCCTCTTGAATGTGTGGCATCGGTGCGATAAGACGCTCGGGTCCAACAATGTAACCGCAGCGCCATCCCGTCATGGCGTAGCTCTTTGAGAGTGCATTCACGATGAGGAATCGGTCGAACTCAGGATCCAAGGAAGCTACTGAGACATGCTCGCGGCCGTCATACACAATGCGGTCGTACACCTCGTCCGAGATGATCGTAAAGTCATGCCGGTCAGCAAGCTGCGCAATCTTGCGAAGTTCTTCTTCCGCAACCATCACACCGAGCGGGTTCGAGGGTGAGTTCACCAGCACCGCACGTGTCTTGGGCGTGAGGTTTGCTTCGACCGCAGCGGCGGTCAAACGGAAACCGTTTTCTGAGCTGAGCGCTACCCGTACCGCGTTCGCGCCGAGCATATGCACCTGGCCGTGGTAGTTCGGGTACGCGGGGTCTGGTACAAGAATGTCGTCGCCCGGGTCAAGCAACGTGCTCATGGCGAGCAGCAAAGCTTCCATGCCGCCGACTGCAACCATCACGTTGCGCTCGTCAAGCTCACGCCCCCAACGCTGTCCGTAGTGGCTGGCGATCGCTGCGCGAAACTCTGGAATGCCAGCATTCGCGCTGTAACGAGTCTCACCGTTGCGAAGTGAAGCAACCGCGGCTTCCACGATGTGTTCGGGGGTATCGAAGTTGGGCTCCCCCACCGTCAGCTTGGTGACGCCTTCGTATGTAGCCACCCGATCGAATACGGTGCGGATCGCAGACGCTGGGTACTCGCGCGCAAACCGCGAGATCGCAGATCGTTCAGTCATACCCGGAGACTCCTTCGTTTCACTCAGCAAAATGATCATTTCACTTATTCAAGAATAATGCACGAACCCGCTGCCAAAAGCTGCAAGCTATACTAAAAACATTTCGCAAAGTGCAACGCTAGCTTCATTGTGCGATACGACATGGCTGTGTTGTCACTGACGATTCACAGCCACCCAGCAATCCAGGAGCCCAAAACGTGAACCCTCGGCCGACAAAACAACACCCCACTCAAGCCGACGAACTCATCATTCCCGCACTCAACGAGGGCGTGAGCCCGATTCAGAGTGTTGATCGGGCACTTCGCGTACTTGTGTGCCTTGCGGAGTATGACGGGGAAGGCGAACAGCTCGGGCACATCGCCGCTCGTCTCGGCGAAGACAAGGCGAGCGTGCACCGCGCTCTCAACGCTCTCAAACATCGCTTCTTCGCGGTGCAAGACCCTGACACCGGCCATTACGCCCTGGGACCCGCTGCCCTCGGCATTGCCGACACCTACATCAGCCACGACGGCATGAGACCGATGCTGCACCGGGCCATGCTCACGGTCTGCGCGCAGGTAAACGAGACCCTCCATGCCGCGATTCCGGAGGGACGGGACGTTCGCTACATCGATAAGGTAGAGCCCGCCCGCAGTATGCGCGTGGGCTCGTACATCGGCGCTCGATATCCGATGAAGAACACGGCACTTGGTCGAGCCATCCTCAGCGTCGATTGCAATTCGCCCGAGGAGCTCGGTCGAGTCGTTGGCGAGGATCCCAGCTCGCTCTGGCCGAACGTCTCCCTCGCGAGTGAACGTGGATATGCCGTGGAGCACGAGGAAAACGAAGTCGGCATTACCTGTGTATCAGTGCCTGTCCTCTTCTCAGGTCGAGCAGTTGCCTCGATCAGCATCTCGGGGCCCAGCAGCAGAATGTCCAATCGACTCGACGAATACGCGCGCCACCTGCACAGTGCACTGGAGAAAGAGCTCACAAGCGGATTCAGCTTGCGGCCGATCGGCTAATTCAGCCGCTCGCAAGCCTTTCCGCCGCAATGAGTCAGAGAAGTCAGCCCTCGAGGGAAACGCGAGTCATCTCTTCACGAGGGACCACCTTGATACGCTCGCGGCCCTCTGCCTCACCGAGAGAGAGCTCGTGAGCATCGAGACGGTGCCAGCCCTCAACCGTAGTGAACGGTACGTGACGCTCACGGAGCAGCGCGGTGATGGCCGCGGGCTCAGGTTCACTCGGTTCCCACCAGCTGCTGCGATCCTCAAGCAAACTCTCGAGAATCTCCATTGCGTCGCTCTTCGTGTGCCCGATAAGCCCGACAGGCCCGCGCTTGATCCAACCGGTCGCGTAGATACCGGGCTCGGGTCAACCATCTGCTCCGATAACTCGACCCTGCTGGTTCGGGATCACGCCACGAACATCATCAAACGGGATCTCATCGAGCGGTGAACCGAGATAACCGATTGCGCGGTACAGCGATTGCACCGCGATCACCTCAAACTCACCGGTGTCGATCACCCCGCCATTACCATCAGGGGCAGTGCGCTCAACTTTGATGCCCGAGACTCGACCGTTCTCAGTGAGCACCTCTACGGGTTTCGACCAGAAGTGCACGTGGAGCCTTCTGCTTGCAGGCACGGCCTCTCCGTTTTCGCGAAGCTTCTGCTCCTCGCGCCACTTGTTCAAAATACGTGTGATGACGACTACCTGCTTGTTGCGCATGAGCGTCTCTTCGACATATGGGTCATCGAGATCAAAGTCTCGCTCATCGATGATCATGTCTACGTCGCGCACTTCGCCGAGTTCACGCAACTCAAGCGGGGTGAACTTCACATACTGAGGGCCGCGTCGCCCAAAGAGGTGCAGCTCCTCAATCGGGTTCTGGGCCAGCCCGCTGTACACATTGTCAGGGATCTCAGTGGACAACAGATCTTCGGCGTGCTTGATCAGCATGCGCGACACATCGAGCGCAACGTTTCCATTGCCGATAACCGCTACCTGCTTCGCATCAAGCGGCCACTCACGCGATACATCTGGGTGCCCGTCGAACCAGCTCACAAAATCGGCAGCGCCGTAAGAGCCCTCTGCGTCAATCCCAGGAATCTGCAGTGACGCATCCCGGATCGCCCCGGTCGCAAAGATCACCGCGTGATAGTGCTGCTTCAGGTCTTCGAGGTCGATGTGTTCACCGTAGCGAACGTTGCCGTAGTAGTTCACAGCACCGCGTGGCTTGCCCGCATCCGCATCACCCTCAGGAGTTTCTTGCTCCCCACCACCGTCCGCAGTACCGGTGCGATCGAGCACCTCGCGGAGTGCGTTGACGATGCCCTTGATCCTCGGATGGTCCGGCGATACCCCGTATCGCACAAGCCCGTACGGTGCCGGCAACTGATCGAAGAGATCGATCTCGACGGCGAAGTCGCGGTCGGCCTTGATCAGCAGATCGGCAGCATAAATGCCAGCTGGGCCCGCCCCCACGATTGCGAGACGCATCTTGTTCAAGATCAATTTCCTTTCGCTCCGAAGCACGGGCACATTGGCTCAATCTCTGCTCCAGATATAACGGGCAACCGCCCGGTTTCTTCCCTCCAGCATCACAATGCAGGGAACCTCGCTGGTTAGCCTTCGCGGGTAACGATCGACTCGGCCATGCGCTCAAGTCCGCGTTTTACCGTCGACTTGGGCAGTGGGGCAAGAGCTGCAACCGCGTCAGCAGCCCACTGACGTGCGGCCTTTTCGGTTTCCTGTGTCACTTCATGTTCGCGCAGGGCGATGACTTCGGGGTCGAGGATCGCCGGATCTTCGCCCGCATCAATGCGAGCCACGCCTGCATCAATGCGCGCGCAGAACTCAATCGCCTCTGCGTCTCCGCGGGCAGCCCTGTCTCTGAGCAGGAGTAGCGGCATTGTCACGACACCGGCGCGAAGGTCGGTACCAGCAATCTTGCCGGTCTGAGCAGCCTTTGGCGAAAGATCAATCACATCATCGATCAGCTGGAAGGCCACGCCGATCTTCTCACCGTAGATAGTCACACAGTCTGCGTACTCGCGCGATCCACCAGAGAACAAGACTCCCATGCGCGCGGCGGTCGAGATGAGCGCACCGGTCTTGTCTGCGAGCACCTGCAGGTAGTGCTGCATCGGGTCGTCTTCGGGCCTCGGCCCAACGGTTTCGTGCAATTGGCCAAGGCACAGTCGCTCAAATGTCTTCGCCTGGAGCAGGATGGCTTCTTCCCCCATGCCAGACACGAGAGATGATGCGCGAGCAAACAACAGATCTCCGGCGAGGATCGCGACAGAGTTTGACCAGACAGTCTGCGCAGCCGGGACTCCCCTGCGAAGCAGCGCGTCGTCCATGACATCGTCGTGGTAGAGCGATGCGAGGTGGGTCAGTTCGATCGCGATCGCTGCCCGTCGCACGAGGTCGTTCGGCCCATCGCCCAGCCCACTTGTAAGCAGGGTGAGCATTGGTCGAATACGCTTACCGCCAGCCTCAGCGAGGTACCTGGCCGGGGCATCCGCCACTTCAGACGCAAATGACAGTTGCTCGAGCAGGTCATGCTCGACCAGCGCGAGCTCCTTCTTCATGCGATCCGCATGGCGCTTTTCAGTGACCCCGCGGAAAAGATGCACGGGCATCGCCTGCGTTGCGGTGTCTTCGGTGATCGGGCGGCTCATTTGGGCTCCGCCTTCTTCGCTGCGGCCGCCTTCTGGGCGGTAGGTTTCTTTGTCGCCGGCTTCGTAACAGCGGGCTTCTTCGCGGTTGGCTTCTTCGCAGCTCCGGGCTGTGCCTTCGCCGGCTGAGTAGCCGTCGTTGATTTTGCTCCAGTTGGCTTTGTCTCAGCTGACCGAGAACCCGCCGGTCGAGCCGTTGCGGTTGGCTTCTTCGCAGCCGTGCGCTTCTTCGGAGCAGGCTTGCTGGTTGACTTGCTGTCCACTGCCGCTTCGGGCTGCACTACCTTTTCCCGCGGCACAAAAGCCCGGTGCAGCGCAACAATTCCAAGCGTCAGGTTGCGATAGGCAACTCGCTCGAATCCTGCCTCGCGCATCCAGGCCGCAAGTTCCACCTGTGTTGGCCAGTCCTCAATCGACTCATTGAGATACCGGTAGGCCTCTGCCGCCTCGCGGTTAATGAGACCAGCTACGCGAGGAAGCACGTATCGCCCATAAAAGCCATAGGGCGCACGCACAATCTGCGACGGAGGTGTCGAGAACTCTGCGATCACCACACGCCCGCCAGGTTTGACGACCCGCAGCATCTCAGCAAGTGCCTTGCGGGGCTCGCTCACGTTGCGCAGACCGTACGAGATGGTAGCGGCATCAAAGCTGTTGTCTTCGAAGGGAAGCGCGGTCGCATCAGCAAATACGAACTCAATGAGTTCGTTACCCGCATGCCGCTTGCGACCCTCTGCAAGCATGCCCTCTGAGAAGTCGGCAGCAACGACGTGCGCACCGTGTTTCGCAATCGCGGCGCTCGAAGTACCCGTGCCCGCGGCAAGGTCAAGCACGCGCATGCCCTTGCGTGGAGCAATGGCTTTCGTGGTGGCAACGCGCCAAAGGCGATCGTTGCCCACCGTAAGCACGTCGTTGATGAGATCGTAACGAGGGGATACCTCGTCGAACATGGTCGAGACGTCTGTTGCCAGCTTGGTGGCCGTGTCGGGGCGGGTCACTCTTACTATGCTAGCTGCTCTTGCCTTTGTGCTGGCCGGGAGCCCCGCTCAGTACCCAATCAGACGACTCAGAGTAGATTGGCATGGTGAACGCAGAACCGGTGCCCCACCTCTTTGTTGTCACGCGACCCGTCCCCATCGAACAGCTTTCTGAGCTCCTGGATTATGCCGATCCGCACGAGCCGCTGGTCTGGACGCGCGGTGACCGTGGCTGCGTTGGCGTTGGTGAATTGCTGCGGTTGGAATTTTCTGGCGAGGATCGCTTCAACGCTGCCACGTCGGTCTGGCGGCGCATCTCCGCGGCAGCCACACTCGACAATCCCGTTGGCCTGCCTGGCACGGGCCTCATCGCTTTTGGCACATTCGCCTTCGATGATCGCAGCACCGCCACAAGCCTCCTCCTGGTCCCCCGCTACGTGATTTCCCGCCACGACGGTGTCGCTTGGTTGACGGAAGTCTCCAGGGAACCGATCAGCAGCTGTCCACAACTTCCCGCTCCACGAGTCATGTCCGATTGGAAGGGTTCGACCCTTGACACCAGTGCCCCCGACGACCTACCTCGATGGGGTCAGGGGCGCAACCGCACTCATTGAGCACGGTTACGCCGAGAAGATTGTCATGGCACGCCGCGTGCTCGGGCAGATTCACGCGCTCGACGACATCCGAGTGCCCCTGTCACGGCTCGCCAATCGTTACACCGACTGCTGGACATATGCCGTCGATGGCATGATCGGCGCAAGCCCTGAGACTCTGATTCGACAGATTGATAGCCAGATCACCGGGCGCGTGCTCGCAGGCACTCGAGGTCGTCGCGAAGACCCTCAGGCAGACCGCCGCGAGCGCGACGAGTTGCTTGCGAACGCCAAGGAACAGCACGAGCATGACTTTGCAGTGCAAAGCGTGGTCACTGCGCTTGCCCCGCACGTAGACGAGCTCCGGACCAGCGAGCAACCGTTTGCGCTTGAGCTGCCGAATGTGTGGCATCTCGCCACTGACATCGAAGCCGTGCCGAGTGACGGCGGATCCTCGTTAGAGCTTGCGGCAGCACTCCACCCCCACCGCGGCTGTCGCGGGAACGCCAACCCGGGATGCGGTAGAGGCAATCGCTCGGCTAGAGCCATTCGACCGAGAGCGATACGCCGGCGCAATCGGCTGGATCGACGCGGACGGCGACGGCGAATGGGTGATTGCATTACGCTGCGCCCAACTCGGTCAGCCCGCCGGCGATTACCGATCGGTCACGGCATACGCGGGTGGCGGCATCGTCGCGGGTAGCGATCCCACGCATGAACTCCGTGAGACGGTCTCGAAGTTTCGCCCAATCGCTGAGGCGCTTGCGCCGTAACCTGGCAATTCTCGACGATCAGGTCGTCAAGCCGCGTGCGGTACAGCTCGCAGGCGGTCACCTTCACTCGACTCGCAAACCAAAGGTTGGCGCTGCCAATCTCGTTTCTACTGAGTTCAGCGCTCGAGTGGGATCTCGACCAGCTGCGGCCCAGTTACCTGTTCAGTCAGCAATCGTTCAAGCTCGCCCCGAGTCTCGACGCGACGATACTGCCAGCCGTAAGCGCGCGAAAGTGCCTCAAGATCGGCGTGCTGTGGCGTGTACATCACCCGCTGGAACGCCTCTGCATTCGCAGATTGTGCAGCCTCAAGCGTGTCAAAGATCGTGCCACCCCCGTCGTTACCCACGAAGAGCTGCATCCTCGGATGGGTCTCGCCAGGAGGCAAGAGCAGAGAGCCGGCGTCATGCAGGAGCGCAAGGTCTCCGATCAGTACGCGGGTGGTTCCCGCACCGAGTGTGGGTTGATCCTCCGATTGACTCGCGGCGGCGACACCAAATGCTGTGGCGACCGTTCCGTCGATTCCGGCCAACCCTCGGTTCGATCGCACCTCAACTCGGCGAGGTGCCGCAAGCCCATCGAGCACACGAACCAGACGGGAAGCCGCGAGCACGAGTCGGTCGTGCGGCCAGCTCGCTCGCCACAAGCTCTCGGCCAACAGTTCTCGCGTTACTGGTTCCTTCGACGCCGCGAGCTCAGCTCGGGCATATTCGTTTCGTTCTTTGTATCCGGTGGCCCGCGCAGCCTCAAGGTTAGGTTCGTGCACAGTGGATCTGGCCTCTCGCAGTGCACGATCTGCCACGACCCAGGCACCCAGCCAGCGACGCATACTTCTTGGGTCATATGTTTCGCTCACCCGAGCAGAGCGTACAAATCTGGCACCACTACTTGGGTCGAAATGATCCACACGATCACCCTGGTGCGGGTCTACCACGACCACGTCGACGTCTTCGCGCTTCAACAAGCTCGGAATCTGCCGACTCAGTGTCGGGTGGCCAAACACTACCGCTCGCTCAACCAGACCGCCGATTTCAGGATCGTCGATCAGCGTGGCATAGGCCGTGATGGCCTCTCGCCCGAAGCGCACCCCACTCACCACCTCGGCGAGTAGCGGAAGCCCCGCTTCCCGAGCAAATGCCTCGGCTTCAAGCCCCGCACCATCTCCGGCGATCACAACTGTGAGCGCATCATCTTCGTGTAGGTAAGCGGCAGGGTCGAAGAAGGTAGTGCGATAGCCGCTAGGCCCCGCCTCGACTACCGGCCCGTCTCCAACTGTGCTCCCGTGTACTGCTGTGGCTTCAGAAGCGTCGCGCTGCTGAGCAAGAATGGCAAAGGCCTCAGCGGGCGTCATCAGGCCAGCCCCAAAGTCTTCGACATGCCCCTCAGGCCAACCCGAAAGCGGCTCACGAAACTGCAAATTCAACTGAACAGGGCCGGCTGGTACCCCGCCACGCGCACCGAGAGATGCACTTAAAGACATATGAGCGACTGCCGACGGGGCATGCACGCTCGCAGAACCAGGCGCTGCGTGATTCGCTTCGTCGACATCGATGTCGAGTGAGAGCCGTGCAAACGGGTCGAACATGCCCGCTTGCATTGTGGTCTGATTGCTTCTAGTGCCACGCAACTCCGCCGGACGATCCGCTGTGAGCAACAACATCGGAACCCGAGATTCGTGTGCCTCAACCACGGCCGGAAGCAGATTTGCCACCGCTGAACCACTCGTGACGATCACCGGGGCAGGAATGCCGGTCTCTCGGGCTACCCCCAAAGCAAAAAAGGCTGCCGAGCGCTCATCGAGACGCACGTGCAGGCGCACCGCCCCCGCAACCTCGGCCTGCACCGCGGCTAAGGCAAGCGCCTGAGAGCGAGAGCCCGGGCACACCACGATGTCTCGCACGCCGTCGCGGACGAGGGCCCAAAGCAGTGCAGTCGCATAGATCGAAGACAGTGCGGGGCTTTCGCTCATCCGTTTACCGCTGCTCGCCTGCGGCATCGCTGTCGGGCTTTGCAATTCCGCTGTTTGGCTCGGCAGCTCTCGGCTCAACGCCTTGGGAGTCTGCACTCTGCGAGCCAGCTCCACCAGCAACACCGCGTTCAGCACCAGGCCGACTCACATCAACGTCGGGAAACACCTCGTTGTCGAGTTCGCGCAGACGAGCTTCAAGCTCTTTCACATGCGCATCAATCTCTTCTGAAGATAGGCGTGTGCCTGTGAACCGCGGGTCATCGTCTGGCGCCTTTGTTGGCGCTGGCAATGGGCCACGCCCCTTACCAATCGCAAACCAGAGAATCGCACCGATAACAGGCAGCACAACGATGAGTACCACCCATACGGGCTTAGACACTCCGCGAGCCCTAGAGGGATCGCTCATTGCAGCGTCGACAAGCGCGTAGAGAACCAGCGCTACTCCGACAACTACACCAATGATCGCAAACCGAACCATGCCCCCATCGTACCCGGGCAGCCTGACAATGAGATCAGGGTGCTGCGCCTGACCAAAGGTCCGTCACCAAGGTCGCCCTCAGCTTGAATCGGTAGACTTTGCTCTCGTGAATACAAGAAAAGCATGGACCGTGTACATCGTGCTGCGGGTACTCTTTTTTGCGGTTCCCTTCGCCCTGCTCTTCTGGATCGGCTGGCCCTGGTGGCTAGCTTTGGCCCTCGCAACTCTGATCGCCCTCGCACTCTCTGTGATCTTCCTTTCGAAGCAACGCGGTACTGCCTCGTCCAGCATTTACGACTGGCGCATGCGCGACCGGACTAAGGACGATATCGACGAAGACGAGGCACTCGACTCGGCGATTCACCAGGCTGCACCTGAAGCCGCGGTATCCGCACCCGAAACACCGACTGCCGAAGGCCTCGCGCACGAGGTTGCAGCACCAGAAGCCGCTGCAGAGGTAACTGAAAAGCCATAATGGGCTTTCCTGTTCAGCTAGCAATGCTCAGCTTCGACCAGTAACCACGTCGGCAATGTGCGCGATGGGTGAGGTTGTTTTGCGGCCCCTCAGCTCTGAGGCGTCAGCAATCCCATAGGCCGTGTAGAGCCCCTTCGTCGCGATCCAGCGCAGCGGCTCAGGCTCCCACTTACGAACCCGGTGGTTCACCCACGGCAGGGTCACGAGCTCGCTTGTATTGTCGAGGATCAGGTCAGCGATCGTGCGCCCGGCCAAGTTGGTCGAGGTGACGCCAGTGCCTACATATCCCCCGCCCCACGCTATTCCTGTAGCGCGGTCAAGGCCGACAGTTGCCGCCCAGTCACGAGGCACGCCGAGCACACCAGACCATACGTGGTCGATCGCTGCCCCCATGGTCGAGGGAAAGAACCGATGCATGATCTCGCTGAGGGTGTCGACGGTAACGGGCGGAGTCTGACCATCGGTGTCAGTGCGCGAGCCGTATTTGTAAGGCACCCCTCGGCCACCAATTGCAATGCGATCGTCGGCCGTGCGTTGCGCATACATGTACACATGGGCGAAGTCTCCGAGCACCTCCCCTTTGCTCCAATTCAGCTCATCCCAGACGTGTTGCGGCAGCGGCTCGGTTGCAATGAGTGAAGAATTCATGGGCAGCCACAGCCGACGAAGCCCTTTGAGCGAAGCCGTGAACCCCTCGGTCGCGCGCACCACAAACTCGGCGGAGACCGTGCCGCGATCGGTACGCACCCGCTGTGGCGAGATCTCGAGCGCAGTAGTGCCCTCGTAGATGTCCACCCCCAGCCGCTCGACAGCGGCGGCGAGGCCAGATGCGAGCTTGGCCGGCTGAATGCGAGCACTATGCGGGTGCCAGACGGCGGCCCGTGTACCCGCGACATTGATCTTTGCTGTGGCCTCAGCAGCCTCAAGCAGCTCTAGATCTGTGTACTTCCAGGACTGCTCTGCCGCAGCGAACTCGCGAATGCGCCGCTCCTGTGCGGGAGCATAGGCGACATTAAACTCGCCACCCTTCTTGATATCGGCGTCGATACCCTCGGCTTTTGCAATACGAATGACCTCATCAACGGTCTCATTCATTGCGCGCTGCATACGTTCGGCCGCATCTCGACCGTGGGTCTTTTCGTACTGCGCCCGGCCACCAGTGATGGCGTTAGTCAGCCAGCCACCATTGCGACCCGACGCACCATACCCCGCATGCCGCTGCTCAATCACCGCGACTCGCAAATCTGGCTGGGCCTGCTTCAGGTAGTACGCCGTCCAAAGCCCGGTGTAACCCGCGCCCACAATTGCTACGTCAACCTGCAGATCACCGGGAAGTGGCGCCCGCAGTTTGGGCGCACCTACCTGCTGCCACCAGTGAGAGACATTGCCGTTGATCATAAATCGTCCTTGATTCATTGCGACCCTAGGCCGCTTTACAGGTTCATGCCGCGAAGCGCTAGAACGCGAACGCGACTCCCATCAACACGCCGTAGACGAGTGTCGTCAGGCTGGTGATGGCAAGTGCCAGCACCATCTCTCGGGCTGAGCGTGCCCAGAGCATAATCACTGCCGCCGGAATCGCTCCAAATAGGGCGAGGAGGGCAAAGATCATCGCTGGGTAAGGAACCAGATAGATCGCGGGAACGGCAAATGGCAGCAGCACAAAAATGGCGAAGAGGATCCTCGAAGCTCGGTCACCAATTCGCGACGAGAGAGTGTGCTTACCCGAGAGCTTGTCAGTGTCGATGTCACGGGTATTGTTCGCAATCAGCACCGCCACCGCAAGCAACCCAACGCCTGCACCCGAGATCCATGCCTCTTGCGGAATGCTTTCGCTCTGCAACCAAACGGTGCCCACTGTGGCGACAATTCCGAAGAACACAAAGACTGCAATTTCGCCGAGGCCCGAATAGCCGTAGGGCCGCTTGCCTCCGGTATAGAACCAGGCGGCGAGGATCGCCACGGCGCCGACCAGGAGGAACCACCAGCGGCCACTCAGCACCACGGCGACGATGCCTGCCGCGGCTGCAATCGCGAAGAAGACTAGGGCCGTAGCGAGCACCGCTTTCGGGTTAACCAGACCGGACCCGGTAAGCCGCGCTGGACCCACGCGGTGCGCGTCTGTGCCACGAATACCGTCGCTGTAGTCGTTGGCATAGTTCACGCCGATCTGAAGCATGACGGCAACCGCAAGGGCAAGCAGGCTGAGCGCCAGAGAGAAAGACTGCTGCATGTTCGCGATGCCCGCGCCCACTGCGACCGGGGCGATTGCGAGCGGCAGCGTGCGTAGCCTGGCACCGCCCACCCAATCGACCCAGGTGATGCTTCCGCGACCATCCGTGTGCTGGTGCCGCTCAGCTGCCGCACGCCTAGCCGGGTTGCCCGAACGCGTGGGCTTCTTGGAAGAACTCATGGCTTGATCCTACTGACTGTCTGGCCGGTTGTTTGGTCGAGTCGAGGTCGTTCCACCGACCTGATTGAAGCTCTGCCGCAGATCGGTGATCCACCGCTCAATCGCGGGAAGATCAGGCTTGCCGCCCGCAAGCCGCGGAAGCTCGACTGCCTCGTTCACCCACTCGGGAACCGCTGCAGCCCCAAGCTGCTGCTTTATCACCTGTCGCACTTCGTCGAGTGACATAGCTTCGGGCTCGGTTTCCACCGCCAAGGTGACACGTTCGCCCCATTCGGGGTGCGGAGCTCCAAGCGCAACCACGCTCGACCAACCCGGCAGTTCGCGAGCAACCCGCTCGACTTCGTCGAGTGAGACATTCACACCACCCGAGATGATGACGCGATCGAGTCGACCGCTCACTGAAAGCATGCCGCCGAGCATTTCGCCCGCATCGCCGGTGCGATACCAGCGAACACCGCCGTCTTCTATGAAGTGTGCATCAGTGAGCTCGGGGTTGTCGACATATCCGATAGCCAGCGAGGGTCCAGCAAGCTGCACTTCACCGCTCCGAATGCGCATGCGAGTATCACCAATCTCGACACCGTCGTAGACGCAGCCGCCGGAAGTTTCGGTCATGCCGTAGCTGCGCCGAAGCGTCACGCCGAGCTCGTGCGCACGTTGCCGCAAAGAGAGTGAGGTCGCCTGACCACCGACAAGGACCGCAGAAAACGCTTTCAGGGCATCTACCGCGGCGGGATCGTTCTCGGCAAGGTCGAGCAGTCGAGCTAGCTGCACAGGAACTACTGACACGTAGCGCCGCGGGTGCTCCATACGCTCGGACGCCGCAAGTAATGCCACCGGATCGAATGGACCATCAAAGAATACGGGCTCGATACCTGAGACCTGGCTGCGCACCAGCATTTGCAGTCCAGATATCAAGTGCGCGGGCAGTGTGATGAGCCACTGCCCATCGCCACCGAGCGCTTCGTGCGTCGATTCGGCACTGGCCACGAGCGATGCGGCCGAGAGCGCAACCGCTTTGGGTACCCCGCTTGAGCCGGAGGTACGCACGAGCACCGCCGTGCCCTCGGGGAGTTCGCTTGCCTGCAGTCGGGCGACTTCATCCTCCGAAAGCCCGGGTGCGACCGGCAACACCGGGGCACCGCCCCGAAGTGCATCGGCGAGAGCGGGCAATAACCACGCTCGATCATCGACTGGAATGGGGCGAAGCTGCGCTCGTTTGCTCACTATCCAAGGCTACCGGGCAACCTCTGCGTTGCGCGTAGAACAAAATGGTGTCACCGCTCGGAGGGGGTTACAGTTCTCGTCGAGGATCAGCCTGCCTGTGCCAACGTGCGCGCGGCCTGTTGCAGCGCCTCGACAAAACGTACGCTTGCAGCAGTCGTTACTCGTGCGGCCGGACCCGAGATTGAGACTGCCGCCGGCGGGTGAGATCCCGGAATCGCCACTGCGATGCAACGCACACCGACTTCCTTCTCGCCGTCATCAATCGCGAAACCCCGTCTGCGGCTCTCCCGCATGTCAGCAAAGAATGCGGCTTCGTCGATAATCGTTGATTCCGTGTAGCCGGGAAGCCCCGTGCGCTCAAGAATTGTGCGCACCCTGGATTCGGGAAGAGTCGAGAGGATCGCCTTGCCTACGCCTGACGCGTGTGGGAGCACCTGCCTGCCCACCTCAGTGAACATGCGCATCTGCTGTCTTGACGGTACCTGGGCAATGTACGAAATGAGGTCCTTCTCAAGCACCGCGAGGTTGGCTGTCTCGTGCGAGATCTCCTCAAGCTCCGCGAGCACCGGCTGAGCGAGTAGGGCGAGCGGAGGGGTCGCCTGCTGTCCCAGAGCAATCAAAGCGGGGCCAGACTGTAGTCGCGGGAGGCGTGCTGATTCACGTAACCATTCACCTGCATGGTTCTGAGCAGTCGGTGCGCCGTGGGTGCCGCGAGCTGAGTGCGCTGAGCGATCTCGGCCAGCGACAGCGGCTGCCTTGCGCGCCCCAACACTTCGAGCAGTTCGAATGCTCGGTCCACTGATTGAACTCCTGCTACCATTCCGGCCTCCGCAAATTCCACCATGTGAAATGGATATTTCGAATCATGGTACGCCTGATTACACTCGGAAGCCAGCCACGAACCGGATCGGAGACTGAATGTCTACCTATGCCTCCCGCGCAGACCTCCAGGTCGCCCAGCCCATCATCGACTTCGTCGAGCAGACCGCATCGCAGCGGGGGCTCGACGTCGATACTCTTTGGAGCGGCATTTCATCGGTCATACATGACCTCGCGCCGAAGAATGCGGCACTGCTCGCAGTGCGCGACAGGCTGCAAGAGCAGATCGACGAGTGGCATCGCGCGCACCCCGGAGTGCCCGATCACCAGCAGTACCGCACATTCCTGACGGAAATCGGATATCTGGTTCCTGAGCCACAGCCATTCTCAATAGGCACCACCCGCGTAGACCCTGAGATCTCCTCACTCGCGGGGCCTCAGCTCGTTGTTCCTCTACTTAACGCCCGCTTTGCGCTCAACGCGGTGAACTCACGCTGGGGCTCACTCTATGACGCGCTCTACGGTACGGACGCGATCGACGAGACCGGCGATCTTGCCCCAGGCAAAAGCTACAACGCTGCCCGCGGCGCAAAGGTGATCGAGCGAGGCCGTGAACTACTCGACCAGATTGCGCCCCTTACGGAGGGCTCGCACACACAGGCAACTCTGTACGCAATCAAAAACGGCGAGCTTGTTGTGTCGCTACACGGTGGCGTCTCAGCTCGGCTCGCAGAGCCCAACACGTTCACGGGCTTCCGGGGAGAACCCCAAGCACCGAGCGCCATACTCCTCGTGCACCACGGCTTGCACGTTGAAATTCAGGTCGACGCGAACGGGAACATCGGCGCGAACGACGACGCGGGAGTGCAGGATCTCCTCATCGAGTCGGCTCTCACCACCATCATGGACCTCGAAGATTCCGTCGCAGCAGTCGACGCTGATGACAAGTCACTCGGGTACCGCAACTGGCGCGGCCTCATGGACGGCACGCTCGAAGAGCAAGTGGAGAAGAACGGACGCACCATCACACGCGCCGCGAACCCCGACCGCGAATACACGGCCCCCGACGGTAGCGCCCTCGTGCTGCCTGGGCGATCCACCCTCTTCATTCGCAATGTTGGTCACCTGATGCGCACGGATGCAGTGCTCGACCGTGACGGCGCGTGGGTACCAGAGGGGATCCTCGACGCAATCATGACCGTGCTCGGTTCGCTCGCTGATCTCACCCAATTTGGTGCCCCAAGTGCGGGCCGCAACTCGCGCACTGAGTCTGTCTACATCGTGAAGCCCAAGATGCACGGCCCCGACGAGGTCGCGTTCGCGTCAGAGCTCTTCGGCCGAGTCGAGGGTCTCTACGGGCTGCCCGAGAACACCGTCAAGATCGGCATCATGGACGAGGAGCGACGCACGTCTGCAAACCTCGGCGCTTGCATCGAGGCCGCGCGGGATCGTGTCGTGTTCATCAACACCGGCTTCCTCGACCGTACCGGCGACGAGATCCACACCTCTCTGCAGGCTGGGCCAATGCTGCCGAAGGGTGCGATTCGTACGCAGCCGTGGCTCGGCATCTACGAGGATCGAAACGTCTCGATCGGCGTAGAGTCTGGCCTGGATGGCAAGGCGCAGATCGGCAAGGGCATGTGGGCGATGCCCGACCTGATGCATGCGATGCTCGAGCAAAAGATCGGCCACGTGCGCTCGGGCGCTTCGACCGCCTGGGTGCCGTCGCCCACCGCGGCCACCTTGCACGCGCTGCACTACCACCAGGTTGACGCGTTTGAGGCACGGCGCAATCTCGCCGAGCTCGCCGCGGACAGCCTCGATACGCTGCTGCAGATTCCGCTCGCGGGCGAGGGCGACTTGGCCCCTGAGCTCGTGCAGACCGAGGTTGACAACAACGCTCAGTCGATCCTCGGATACGTCGTGCGCTGGATCGACCAAGGTGTCGGTTGCTCGAAAGTACCCGACATTCACAATGTCGCTCTCATGGAGGACCGCGCGACCCTACGCATTTCGGCACAGCTACTGGCCAACTGGCTGGCACACGGAGTCGTCGACGCGGCACAAATCGAGGAGAGCCTGCGACGACTTTCAGCAGTTGTGGATGAGCAGAACGCTAGCGACCCGACTTATGAAAAGCTGCTTGGCGCGGATGGCGCGACGCCCGGCATCGCGTTCGAGGCCGCTCGCCGCATGATCCTCGAGGGTGCGGCGCAGCCAAACGGCTACACGGAACCCCTGCTGCACGAGCTTCGTAAGCAGAAGAAGCGCGAACTCACCAGCTAAGAACGCCTGCCTTCGAACTGAATTCGCGCTGCGCTTACCAGCCAAGGCTGGCGGGTACTTCGGCCCAGTTTTCCTCCGAGGATCGCGGCAGTGCTGGGGTGACCCGCCTCGGGGCGCGGTCGCCCTGGTGCTGCCGCGGCACTTCATAGCTGTGATCCTCGGAGTATTCGATCCTGCTGCACCCCGATCATCTAGACTTATGGGGTGAGTAATAAGCCTCGTCTTTCAAAGAAGATCGGCGCAATCGCCGAGTCCGCCACCCTTAAGGTCGATGCCAAGGCCAAGGCCTTGCAGGCCGAGGGTCGTCCCGTCATCAGCTACGCCGCTGGCGAGCCTGATTTCGCAACCCCGGCGCACATCGTCGACGCCGCACGCGAAGCGCTCAATGACCCGAAGAACTTCCGCTACACGCCTGCAGTTGGTCTCCCCGTGCTGCGCGAGGCGATTGTGCGTAAGACTAAGCGCGACTCGGGTCTAGACGTGTTGCCTTCGCAGGTCATCGTCACCAACGGCGGCAAGCACGCCGTCTACTCGGCCTTCCAGGCGATTCTCGACCCGGGCGATGAGGTCATTCTCCCCGCACCGTACTGGACGAGCTACTCAGAAGAGATCCAGCTCGCTGACGGCGTCGCCGTCGAGGTGTTCGCTGGCGCAGACCAGGGCTACAAGGTTACGGTCGAGCAGCTCGAGGCCGCACGCACCGACCGCACCAAGGCACTACTCTTCTGCTCACCCTCAAACCCGACCGGCGCGGTCTACTCGCCCGAAGAGACCAAGGCCATCGGCGAGTGGGCGCTCGCGAACAACCTGCTCGTCGTGAGCGATGAGATCTACCAGAACCTCACTTACGATGGCGTGCGCGCAGTCTCGATCGTCGATGCCGTGCCTGCGCTCGCAGACAACACGATCCTCGTCAATGGTGTTGCGAAGACTTTCGCGATGACCGGTTGGCGCATCGGCTGGTTGGTCGGCCCTGCAGACATCGTCAAGGGTGCTGCGAACCTGCAGTCGCACATGACCTCAAACATCAACAACGTCGCACAGATTGCCGCAGCCGCAGCGCTCGACGGCCCTCAGGAGCCGGTCGAAGAAATGCGCCTCGCGTTCGATCGCCGCCGCAAGCTGATTGTCGAAGAGCTGAACAAGGTTCCGGGCTTCCACTGCCCAACCCCTGAGGGCGCGTTCTACGCATATGTCGACGTGCGCGAGGCGCTCGGTCGCGAGATTCGCGGGGTCACCCCCACGACTTCGCTCGAGCTTGCTGACCTCATTCTCGATCAGGCAGAGGTCGCAGCGGTTCCCGGCGAGGCCTTCGGCCCGAGCGGCTACCTGCGCTTCAGTTACGCGCTGGGTGACGAACCACTCGTTGAGGGTATTCGCCGCATCCAGGCGCTGCTCTCGGAGTAACTCGCGAGGCTTTTGGCGGCCGGGCCGGATCAACACGATCCTGCTCGGCCGCTTTTTGTTGCCCATTCGTCAGAGTCACTTTGGGTAGCTAAAAAGTTTTCGTTGGCCGGGAATAGATCCAAGCCACGCGCGTTGTTATATGCATACGCATATAGTTGATTTCGATGATCGGCCCACACGATGGGCCCGAGAGTCGCGACAGAGCAACAGGAGCACTCATGGAATTCGGCATCTTCACGGTCAGCGACATCACCCGTGATCCCATCACCGGCTACACGCCCAGCGAAGCGGAGCGCATCGACGCCACCGTGCAGATCGCGAAGAAGGCCGAAGAGGTTGGCCTCGATGTCTTCGCGGTCGGCGAGCACCATAATCCGCCGTTCTTCTCCTCCAGCCCCTCCACCCTGCTCGCGTACATCGCCGGGCAAACGAGCAAGCTGAAGCTCAGCACGAGCACCACGCTCATCACGACGAACGACCCGGTGCGTATCGCGGAAGAGTACGCGATGTTACAGCACCTCACTAAGGGCCGCATGGATCTCATGCTCGGCCGAGGCAACACTGCCCCGGTCTACCCGTGGTTCGGTAAGGATATTCGTTCGAGCCTGCCCATGGCACTCGAGAACTACAACCTGCTGCATCGCCTGTGGAACGAAGACGTGGTTGACTACGAGGGCAAATTCCGCACCCCACTACAGGGTTTCACGTCTACCCCGCGCCCGCTTGATGACGTCGCACCCTTCGTGTGGCACGGCTCGATCCGTACCCCCGAGATCGCAGAGCAGGCCGCTTACTACGGTGACGGCTTCTTTGCGAACCACATCTTTCTGGCCGAAGGGCCACTACAAACGCCTCGTCGACTTCTACCGCCAGCGCTTCGCTCACTACGGCCACGGCACCGAGAAGCAGGCGATTGTCGGCCTCGGCGGCCAGGCCTACATCGCGAAGAAATCGCAGGATGCCTGGAACGAGTTCCGCCCCTACTTCAACGAGGCGCCGGTCTACGGCAACGGCCCGCGCATGGAAGACTTCGTCGAGCAGACCCCACTCACGGTTGGTAGCCCGCAGGAAGTGATCGACAAGACACTCACCTTCCACGATGAGTTCGGCGACTACCAGCGCCAGATGTTCCTGATGGATCACGCCGGCCTTCCGCTGAAGGCCGTACTGAATCAGCTTGACCTGCTTGGCGAAGAGGTGATCCCGACGCTGCGCAAGGAACTCGCGGCTCGCCGCGACCCCGAGACTCGCGACACCCCGTCACACGCCTCGCGGGTGAAAGAGAAGTACGGTGACGAGGAGCCCCGCCAGCCGCGCCCGAACGCAAACCGCGGCGACAACGTGACGGGTGGGTCTCCGTACCAAGACTCGGGCTCCTAGAGCAAAGCATCGCAGGCCAGTCACCCTCCACATCAAGATTTGAAAGGGCGAGGATCATGCAAATCAGCATCCGAGACTCCAATCAAGCCTGGGAATCCCTCATGACCGCACACTCTGTGCTCATGCGGCGCTTTGCCGAAGAGCCCGTGTGGCGCAAGCAAGGGCTAACAATGCGCGAGTACGACGTGCTCTACACGCTTTCCAAGTGCGACGAGCCCGCGCGCATGGGCGAGTTACAGCAGGGAGTCCTGCTCAGCCAGCCCGCACTGTCTCGGCTCGTTGACCGCCTCGAAGCCCGTGGGCTCGTCGAGCGAGTACACGATCAAGCAGACGGCCGAGCCGTGCTCGTTGACCTTACAGAGACTGGCGCCGAGCTACAGCGCACCGTCGGCCGGTCACACGCACGCAGCGTCGAGCACGCAATGCGTACGCTCACCCTAGATGAGCAGCGCCAACTCCAAGAGCTCACTACAAAGCTGGCAGGGTCTTGATCCTCGCCCACCGCAAGACTTCTCTAACGAAAGAACACCACCCCTCATGACTGATCAGAATCAGGACCGCCCCATCAGCCTCGTTTCGATCCAAGCGGGCACGAGCGATCCCTCGTCGACCCAAATGCTCGCGGACCGCATCGCCGACCGCACTGTGACCATCGGGGCCGAACATGGGCTCGAGATTGAGCTGCGCCAGATCGACCTGCGCGGTCTCGCAAAAGACGTGACGACCGCGATCATTAGCCAACACATCTCCCCCGAACTGCAGCGTGCGCTCGACCTCATGCGCGATGCCGACGGACTCATCGCGAGCACACCCGTGTACAAGGCGGGGCCGAGTGGGCTGTTTACGCAGTTCTTCCAGGTGCTCGACAATGACCTGCTCATCGGCACCCCGGTCGTACTCGCAGGCACGGGTGGTAGCGCGCGACACTCACTCGTAATCGACGACCAGCTGCGCGCTTCGTTTGCGTACCTGCGCACACTTACCGCCCCGACCGCTGTCTACGCGGCTCCCGAGGATTGGCAAGAAAACGGGCTCGGTTCGAGGATCGGCCGAGCCGCAACCGAGCTGGTACTGCTCATGCGCGCGGGTCTACGAGAGCAACTCCGCGGTGACGCCTGGGGTACCTACCAACACAGTTTCGGTAGCGCGGGCGGTACTGACCACTCGATCGACTTCAACAGTGACCTGATGCGAATAGCAGCTGGCGGTAGGTGATCAATGCACCGCATTGATCCCGCCAGCTGCCGCGACTCCCGTCGCGGGGCGGTAGGTAGCGCCTGATCGGCGGAAGCAAAAGCGTCCGCCGATCCTCGCCCCAATAGCTACTTGCTAAAGACCCCCAACTTGCCGTAGTGCTCTGCCAGCAGGTAGTACACGGTCAGGCGCTGCTTATGACCTGGCACTCGCTCACCTACTCCTTTGATCGCAGCCTCAATATCGGCGTCCGAATCTGTCACTCCGAGTTTGCCCTTCACGAAGTTCTCACGAACCGTCTTGAGTTCTGCCGGATCACTGAACGAGACGAGCCTCGCATCAGCGTTCATGAGCGCAAGCGCGTAGGCCTTCTGCATCGATGCGACAACCGCCCCGTCTGCATTCGGTGCGTACTTCTTGATGTCATCCAGTGCACTCATCTTTGAGGCTCCTCTGTCGTTGAACATTCCTACCCGGAGTCGGGTTCTCTCATTCTTGCGCATGTGACGCATCAAATGCGAGAGCATCTCAAGGCATCCGCGCAAACTGCCTGTACTTCTTACCCACCGAAGACCACGGCAACACGATCAGTGAAGCGGAGAAGAAGCAGACCGCCCCGACGAAAGTACCCCAGTTCGCCATCGAAGTATCGGCCGCGTCGCCAGACTGCAGCACAAACGCACCGACCGCAGAGACTGCAAACGCGATGCAGCCGAGTGCGTTGATGCAGGCAGACCACCAGTTGACCTGGCCTGGATCCCACGCCCTCTTCCCGGCCGGGTACGCAGCAAACACATATGCCGCGCTCACGAGGAATGCGACCGAACCGCCAGCGTCGGGGCTCCAAACGAACTCTCGCGCGGCGCGGGTGGTCACGGCGATGAGCGCGCCCGTGGTGCTCAGGTTGAAGAGGATCGTGCCAGCGCTCTGAATCACGGCCGCGAGCCAATCTGCCCGGTATCGGCCTCCCTCTCGCACCGGGAGACTCAGATAGACCTGGATCAGCCCCGCAGAAGTGAAGAACCAGGCCCCGATGAAGAACATCAAGTTCGCGGTCTGCGGCCCACCGAAGTGCAGCACTCCTTGCGCCGACCCAAGCGCAAACAGCGAAGAGCCCACCATAAACAGCAAGCTCTGCCAGGTAAGCGTTGGGCGCAGACTACGAACCTTCATGTTCAGTGCGCGAAACCGCCGCCCGCTGACAGCGCCCGCGGAAGTGGCGACTGCAGTGAGTCGAGCAGTGCGACCTCTTCTTTGATTGCTTCAAGCAGGAAGCCAGCGAGGTTGCGGCTCAGTCCGACCCGCACGACAATGCGCTGCACCACGAGGTCCGACATGCTGTCCGGCATCGGATAGGCAGGCACGAGCCAACCCCGCATGCGCAAGCGATCTGCCAGGTCATAGAGATCCCAGTTCTCGGGCTCGGCACCCTTCTTGAGCCGCCACGCGAATACGGGAATCGTGTCGCCCTTGCTCACCAGGTCGAACGGGCCAAGCTTTGCAATTTCTGACGAGAGGTACTGGGCCACATCGAGGGAGTCCTGCTGCACGAGGCGGTAGCCCTCGCGCCCTAGCCGCAAGAACTGGTAGTACTGCAGAAGCACCTGCGAACCCGGGCGCGAGAAGTTGAGCGCAAGCGTTGGCATGTCTCCGCCAAGATAGCTCACGTGAAAGATCAGGCTCTCGGGACAAGCGGCTTTGTTCCGCCAGACAACCCAGCCGACACCCGGGTAGACGAGACCGTACTTGTGGCCCGAAGTGCTGATCGAGTTCACTCGGTCAATCTGAAAATCCCAAAGAAGGTCTGGTTGGCAAAATGGCGCCACCATCGCGCCTGACGCACCGTCAACGTGGATCTTCACGTCGAATCCGGTCAGAGCTTGAATCTCGTCGAGTTTCTCCGCAATCTCCTGCACCGGTTCGTAGAGTCCCGTATATGTTTGGCCGAGGATCGCCACAACACCGATGGTGTTCTCGTCAATGTACTTTTCAAGTTCGAACCCGTCGAGCACCAGGTGATCCTCGGTTACCGGAACATACCGAGCCTCGACATCCCAGTAGTTGCAGAATTTCTCCCACACCACCTGCACTCCGGCCGACAGCACTAGGTTCGGGTTCTCGGTCGACTTGCCCTCGGCCTTTCGACGCTCCTGCCACAGACGCTTGAGCGCCAGCCCGCCAAGCATGCACGCCTCACTCGAACCAATCGTCGAGGTGCCAATCGTGTCATCCGCGTCGGGCACGTTCCAGAGGTCTGCGAGTATGCGCCAACAGCGGTCTTCGATCGTCGCAGTCGCCGGGTACTCATCTTTGTCAATCATGTTCTTGTCGGCGCTCTCGGCGTAGAGCTTCTTGGCGTTATCGTCCATCCAGGTCGATACAAAGGTCGCAAGATTGAGCCTGGAGTTGCCGTCGAGCATCGCCTCGTCGTGCACAATTTGGTACGCGGTATCGGGATCCATGAGCCCATCTGGCAGCTCGAAGGCGGGCAGCTCCGTCGCTTCACCCGGCTGCGCAAACACTGGGCTGAATGAGAGCATTGCTTCCGGATCCATCGCGGATGCACTGCGGAACAGGTGAGACATGTGGGGCTCCTCTTCAATGAGTGGCGGGATCGCGCGAGGCGGATGAGTATCCACCGCCTGCTCTTGTGCGCTGGTGACTACTCTAGTGATGAGGCCAATTTCGCCTACCCGCCCGTCCCCCAAGAAGGCATCATGCACACTGTTCCCGCCTACCTCGCCCAGAACTCCACCGACCCGCTCGCACCCGGCGAAATCACCCGCCGCGAGGTGGGCCCGCTCGACATACGCATCTCGATTCGATGGTCCGGGATCTGCCACTCTGACATACACACGGTTCGCGGAGACTGGGGGCCGCAGCGCTACCCGCTCGCGGTCGGCCACGAAATCGTTGGCGTCGTTGCTGAAGTTGGTACGGATGTCACGAAACATCGCGTCGGGGATCGCGTCGGCGTCGGCTGCCTCGTGAACTCATGCGGCGAGTGTGAGAACTGTGTGGCTGGTGACGAACAGTACTGCTTGAACGGCAGCGTGGGCACGTACGGCTCTATCGATCGCGATGGCACCGTGACGCAGGGTGGCTACTCAACCGAGGTGGTCGTGGTCGAAAGCTTCGTGCTGCGGGTGCCTGAGTCGATTCCGTTTGATGCAGCGGCACCACTGCTGTGCGCGGGCATCACCACTTATTCGCCGCTCAAGCATTGGGGCGCAGGCCCGGGAGTGCGCGTCGCGGTGGTAGGTCTCGGCGGACTCGGGCACATGGCGGTCAAGCTTGCCAAGGCCATGGGTGCCGAGGTGACCGTGCTGTCGCAGTCGCTGAAGAAGCAGGAAGACGGGCTGCGCCTCGGCGCCGACCACTACTACGCGACCAGCGATCCCGAGACCTTCAAGCATCTTTCGAAGAGCATCGACCTCATCATCAACACCATCAGCGCGCCGATCAACGTCGACTCATACCTTCGGCTGCTCGCAGTTGGCGGGTCTCTCGTAAATGTCGGTGCTCCCGCGGAGCCGATGAGCGTGCGCGTGAACTCTCTGATCGGTGGCCGCCGCAGCTTTGCGGGGTCACAGATCGGTGGCATTGCCGAGACTCAAGAGATGCTCGACTTCTGCGCCGAACACGGCCTCGCCGCCGATGTTGAGGTCGTCGATGCGGCTCAAATTAACGAAGCGTGGGATCGGGTGCTCGCCTCCGACGTGCGCTACCGTTTCGTGATCGACGCCTCAACGTTCTAGTCTGGGCGCCTTCGGCCGGAGGCATTTCCGACGCTTCGGTGACCTAACCAGACGCGATACACACTAACCAGACGCAATCCACATGCAATGGGGCGCTTAATGCTGCTTCCGCTGAATCAGTACAGCAGTAAATGCCCTACTGAGGGAGATGATCGCAGCGCTACAGGCTGCGAGGATCACGGAAAGCGAAGGTGCCCTGGGTCGCTGGTAATTTGAACTGCTACCCGGGGCACATCCGGCCGCTTCGAAAAGCCGGCCCGCGCTATGGTGCTATTTCACACGCCTACTTCGCGACGAAGTAGAGACGTTTGTTCGAAATTCGCCGATACCGATCGGGCCCATTTCGCGGCCAAAGCCAGAGCTCTTCACGCCGCCGAAGGGCAGCTCGGCTGCCTCCGCCGCGATCGTGTTGACGTGGGCCATGCCGACCTCGAGGCGCGATGCGATGCGGGCCGCGCGGGCCTCGTCGGTCGAGAAGACCGAGCCACCGAGGCCGAGCGCGCAATCGTTCGCGAGTTCAAGCGCTTCTTCATCGCTCGAGACACGGTAGACGGTCGCGACCGGCCCAAAGATCTCCTCACCGTACGACTCGGAGTCGCGGGGCACGCCGGTCAGTACGGCGGGTGAGTAGTGGGCGCCGGGGCCATCGAACAGCACGCCGCCAACTTCGAGGGTCGCTCCCTCGGCCACGGCCTTCTGTACCTGGGCGTGTACGGTTTCTGCCGCAGCACGAGAAGAAAGAGGCGCAAACTGCCCCTCAGCAAGATCAAGCTGGTCGCCGGGAACAAGGCCAGTCGCAAGCTTCTTCAGCTCAGCCACGAACTCGTCGTAGATGTCATCCATCACAATGAGGCGCTTGTTTGAGTTGCAGACCTGGCCACCGTTGTAGACGCGGAAGTTCCAGGCCTCAGTTGCAACCGCAGCCACGTCGTCTGAGTCGAGCACGACCATCGGGTCGATACCACCGAGTTCGAGCACGCATTTCTTCAGGTGGCGGCCAGCCTGCTCGCCGATGATCGCGCCAGCCCGCTCGGAGCCTGTCAAAGAAACACCCTGCACTCGAGGATCAGCAATCATCGAGGCGATCTGATCGTGCGAGGCGAACACGTTCTGGTAGCCGCCGACCGGAACACCGGCCTCCTCCATGATCTCCTGCACGGTGAGGGCTGAGCGGGCGCAGATGTCAGCGTGTTTGAGCAGGATCGTGTTACCGAGCACCAGATTCGGGGCCGCGAAGCGGGCCACCTGGTAATACGGGAAGTTCCAGGGCATGACGCCAAGTAGCGTGCCAACGGGCAGGTGCTCGATGACGGCCTTGCCGGGAACCGTGCTGGGAATCTCGTAATCGGTAATCAGCGAAGGCCCATGCACCGCGTAATACTCGATGATGTCGGTGGCGAAGTCGACCTCGTCGAGGCTCTCGGCGATCGACTTGCCCATCTCGAGCGCGATCAGGCGGGCGAGCTCATCGCGACGCTCGGCGAAGATCTCTGCAACGCGCTTGACTACCGCGGCACGCTCCTGCACGCTCTTTTCGCGCCACTCACGATAGACCGCGTCTGCGCTCGCGACGGCTTGCTCGATCTGCGCATCAGTTGCGCTATCGAAGGTCTCGAGGATCTCGCCTGAGGCGGGGTTCTGCACCCGATACTTGGCCATTTTACGTCCTTACACTCTACGGTTTGGGGAGGTGGCGGGGCTTCCGCCAAAAACTGAAGTGCGGCTCGGGCTGCCGGATCCTCGAAGGAATCAAGTTGGCCCGAGCCGCAATTGGGCTTACTTGCCTCTGTAATAACTATCTGCTGTGGCCAACGCTTCGTCAATAATGTCGAGACCCTTGAGCAGGTCTTCCTCGCTGATCGTCAGCGGCGGTGCAATCTGCAGTCGGTTGCCCGCGGCGAATGGCCAGAGGCCCGCGTTCTTGCACGCTGCGACGACGGCGTTGAACGGCGCGGCTGCCTCGCCACCTGCGTTGAACGGCACGATCGGCTCGCGGGTCTCGCGATCCGCAACCAGCTCAAGCGCCCAGAAGAGGCCCTTACCGCGGTACTCACCGATGGACTTGTGCTTCGCAGCCATGGCCTCAAGTCGGGGGCGAACGACACGCTCACCAAGATCGCGTACGCGCTCGAGGATCTGCTCTTCTTCGAAGATATCGAAGGTCGCAACGCCTGCAGCACATGCCAGCGGGTGACCCGAATAGGTGAGGCCACCGGGGAACGACTTCTGGTCGAAGGTATTGTGCACAGCTTCGCTGATGACGACGCCGCCGAGCGGTACGTAGCCCGAGTTGACGCCCTTCGCGAAGGCCACGAGATCTGGCGTAACACCAAAGCCCTGGTAGGCGAACCATTCGCCGGTACGGCCGAAGCCAGCCATGACTTCGTCGCAGATCATCAGGATGCCGAACTCGTCACACAGTGCGCGAACGCCTTCAAGGTAGCCCGGAGTCGGGATGAGGATGCCGTTGGTGCCGGTGACCGATTCGAGGATGATCGCAGCGATGGTGCTGGCGCCCTCAAGCTCGATGGTGGAGCGGAGGTGCGCGAGCGCGCGCTCGGTCTCCTGCTCGGGGGTCTCAGCGTAGAACGCCGAGCGGTACGGGTACGGGCCCGTAAAATGCACGACACCTGCATCGAGCGTGCCGTTTGCCCAGCGGCGTGGCTCACCCGTGAGAGTAATCGCGGTGCCGGTCGAGCCGTGGTACGAACGGTAACGAGCGAGCACCTTGTGCTTGCCGGTGTGGTGTCGAGCCATGCGTACGGCGTACTCGACGGCGTCAGCGCCACCGTTCGTGAAGAACACCGAGCGAGCGCCATCGAACGACTTCTCTACGATGCGCTTGGCGAGCTCGCCGCGCACGTCGTTGCCGAGGGCCGGCTGGATGGTCGCGAGGCGACCTGCCTGATCCTGGATCGCCTTCACGAGGCCGGGATGCTGGTGACCGAGGTTCAGGTTGACGAGCTGAGACGAGAAGTCAAGGTATTCCTTGCCGTCGTAATCCCAGAAACGCACGCCCTCACCCTTGGCGATGGGCAGCGTGTTCAGCGTGCCCTGCGCCGACCACGAGTGGAAGACGTACTGCTTGTCGTTTTCGCGTACCTCGCGCTGAGCCTCGTTGTCGCCGAAGCTCTGCGCCTCACCGTTGAGATCGATGTAGTCGCTCATCTGTGTCTCCTTATATAGGGGAAGTTTGAAGTATTGAGTGTTTACCCCGCCATCTGGGGAATGTTGCGGGATGAGCCCTCGCATTCCTGGCATTTTTGCGAATTCCTGATGTGCGATGTTGCACATCAGAAAGTCGCAACGTCATGCTGGGAACGCGAGGGCTCATCCCGCAACACACAGAACTAGTTGTTGCTTGGGAAGCCGAGGTCAACGCGCGACTGGTCGGGTGCCTGCCAGCGTGTGGTGACGACCTTCGAGCGAGTGTAGAAGTTGATCGACTCTGGGCCGTAGATGTGGGTGTCGCCGAAGAGCGAATCCTTCCAACCACCGAACGAGAACGAGCCAACCGGCACGGGGATCGGCACGTTGATGCCGACCATGCCAGCCTCTACCTCGTATTCGAACTTGCGAGCGGTCGCACCGTCGCGGGTGAAGATTCCGGTGCCGTTGCCGAACTGGTTCGAGTTGATCAGCTCGAGGCCCTCTTCGAAGGTGTCGACGCGGATCACTGCGAGCACAGGCCCGAAGATCTCGTCGAGGTACACGCGGCTGTCGGTCTTCACGTGGTCGATGAGCGAGACGCCCGTGAAGAAGCCGTTGCCCTCGAACTTGTGGTCACGGCCGTCTACGACAACCGTGGCACCCTCAGCTGCAGCGCCAGCGACGTAGGACTCAACGCGAGCCTTCGCCTCAGCGGTGATGAGCGGGCCCATTTCTGATGCGGGGTTGGTGCCGTCACCGATCACGAGCTTTTCCATGCGCTCCTTGATCTTTGCGACGAGCTCGTCGCCAACGCCACCAACAACGACGAGCACCGAGATCGCCATGCAGCGCTCGCCTGCGGAACCGTAGGCCGCCGACACAGCGTTGTCAGCTGTGTAGTCGAGGTCTGCATCTGGCATGACAATGGCGTGGTTCTTTGCGCCACCGAGTGCCTGAACGCGCTTGCCATTGGCAGCTGCCGTCTCGTAGATGTACTTGGCAATCGGGGTGGATCCCACGAAGCTGACTGCCTTGATGTCTTTGCTGGTGAGCAGAGTATCGACTGCGACCTTGTCACCGTGGACAACGTTGAGCACACCGTCGGGCAGGCCTGCCTCGCGGAAGAGGTCGGCAATGAAGACAGATGCGCTGGGGTCGCGCTCGGAAGGCTTTAGCACCACGGTATTGCCGCAGGCGATCGCGCTGGCAATCATCCAGAGTGGCACCATGACGGGGAAGTTAAAGGGAGTGATCGCAGCAACCACGCCGACGGGCTGTTTGATGGAGTGCACGTCAATGCCGGTCGAAACGTTCTCGTCGCGCTCGCCCTTGAGGTGGTGCATCAGGCCCGCTGCGAACTCGACGTTCTCGATACCGCGCGCAACCTCACCCGCGGCATCAGAAAGCACCTTGCCGTGCTCGCTCGTGACGATCGCTGCGAGCTCAGGGGTGCGCTGCTTGAGCAGCTGACGCAGGTTGAAGAACACATCCGCACGCTTGGTGAGGCTGGTGTTGCGCCACATCGGCAGAGCAGCCTTTGCAGCGGCGATGGCCTGCTCAACGGTCGCGACCGAGGCGATGCTCAACTCGTGCTGTACCTCGCCGGTGGCGGGGTTGTAGACCGGCTGGGTGCGCTCAGCGTCGGTGACCTTTTCGCCGGCGATGACGTGGGGAATGCGTGCCATTGGGTGGCCTCTCATTTCAACTTATGTTTAGAACTTCTGGGCAATGTGTTTGATCACGCACTGCCACGTATAACTCAAGTAAATCAAAGCAGCTATCGAAGCAACACCCGCAGACTATCCGCTTCTTTGCCAATTTACGGACACTTTGTATGATCTAGATATGGGCATCGATTTCCCCGAACAACAACCCCTCCCGACCGTGGCCGAGGTACTCACCCTGCCCGAAGTGCAGGCCGGTACACCCGAACTCGCCGCGGGGCAGCACGGCCTCAATAAGCCAGTGCGTTGGGCACACGTTGCCGCCGACACTAATATCGCGAAGGCCGTCGATGGCGGCGAACTCGTACTCATGACGGCAACCGCGTGGCCCGATGATCCTCGCAAACAAGCCCTCTTTACCGACGAACTGATCGCGGCCGGCATTTCAGCCATCGCCCTCGAACTCGGCCGCGGGCTCGACAGCGCCCCCGAACAGATGATTCGGTCGTGCGACGCGCACAATATCCCCCTGATCGTGCTGCACAGTGAGGTGCGCTTCGTGCAGATCACGCAGCGCGTGCACCAGCGCATCCTCTCGGCGCAGACCGAGGCACTGCAGGCGCGCGAGGAGGTGCACAAGATGCTGACCGAGCTGGGTCTTAATCGCAGCCCGGTCGACTACGTCGTGGAGCAGCTCGCAGCGACACTTGGTTGCCCGGTTGTTCTCGAAGACTCGGCTCACCGAGTGGTCGCTTTTGCAGCGGCGGGCGAGGATCCCGCCATCACACTCGAACACTGGAGCTCGGGCGGCGAACCAACCGTGCCCGCGGCGAGTGCTCGGGTGCCGGTCGAGGCTCGGGGTAGCCGCTGGGGGTTCTGCACCGCGCTACCCGGGCCACCGCACCTGGCCGGCCGGCGCACGGTACTCGAACTCGGGGCGTTTGCTCTGGCGCTCGGACGTCTCGCGGATACGAGTGGAGACCCCTGGCTGCAGCTATCTTCCAAGCGAGTCTTTGAAGCAATGCTCAGCGGGCGCTACCGCAACGACACCGAGCTTGAGGCGCAGCTCACCGCAGCAGGGCTGCCGATTCGGGGCCGGGTGATCCTCGCGGCAACTCTTCACGGAACCGGAAGTTTCGGCGCCCACGAATCGCTCGAACACGCGACTCTAGAAACTGCGCTGCGGCGTGCGGTCGCGCCTGAGGGGAGGGTCTTGATTGCGGAAGACGGTGATCAAGATGGGGCGCTGCTAACCATCGTCTCGCTACCAGAAGGTGATGCTCGCCTTGGCCGGGCCGAGGATCGCGCATCTCCCTGGCTCGCCGTTCGCCTTGCCCGTGAACTCGACATGCTGGTTCCCGACCCTACGCCCGCAGTTTGGCGGGCCCACCTCGCGCTCGGCACACCCCAGCAGGCGGCTTCGGCAACTCGTTGCCTCCCTTGAGCAGTTGCGCTCAGCAGGGCAGCTGGCAGCATCCTCCGAAGTTGGACGGGTGACCGTTCAGCAGGCCGAGCGCCAACCTCTCGCGCACCTGGTTCGGTCTCTCGCGGGAGCGCCTGAACTGCAGCAGTTTGCCGCCGACATGCTCGGCCCACTCATCGAGCATGACCGAGGATCCGGCCCGGGGCACACCGGCGACCTGCTGCAGGTGCTGGCCGCATACACCGCCCACCCGACGAACCGTTCGCTCGCGGCACAGCAGGCGCGGCTGTCGCGGTCTGTGTCTACCAGCGTTTGGATCTGATCGAGCAGTTACTCGGCGTGAGCCTCACCGACGGCAGCACGATCGCGGCGCTCACCGTCGCCCGCCTGGCGCACCCACGCTAGGGCAAGATCCAAATAATGGGGCAGGTAATGCTGCGCTATTTCACCCCGAACAGCATCAACCGCCCCCATTGTCGGGGTGATGATGGACGAGGGGCGGACAGAGCGAGAGAGAACGAGATAGAGCGAGAAAGAGGGAGACGGAAGGCACCCTGCATCGGGGTTACCCGCCCGGCAGCGGAGGGATCCACTCCCCCTCACGCATATCGAAGATAATGTGGGTCTCTGTGCCGCGCACCGACGGGTGCACGGTGACGTGGTCAAGTACGAAGGCGCGCAGCTGCTCACCGTCGGCAACCGCGACGGTCACCATGAAGTCGTATCGGCCCGTGAGGTTCATCACCTGCAGCACGTTTGGGGTCTGTACCATGCTCTCCATGAAGCGATCAACGACCTCGCGAGAGTGATTCGTGAGCACCACCATGATCACTGCATTGAGCGAATAGCCGAGCTGCGCGTGGTCGAGTTCGAGGCGCCTGGGCCGAATCACCGCAGAGTCTCGCAACCGGCGCACTCGGTAGGCGCAGGTTGACTCGGCGAGGTCGAGATGAGACGAGAGGGCCTTGTTCGTGAGGCTCGGGTTTGCACTCAGCAGCCGTACGATCTTGAAATCGGGCGAGTAGCTCTATCGGGAAGTGGTAGTCCACGTATCGGGAAGTGCGATTCCGGCGACCGGGAAGCGCTGCGCACCACTTTCGTGGTCGACTCGTTGATGGCCAGAGCAGCTGCTCTGGCCATCAATATGTCTTACGAAGGAGTGGCACGCGTTGAGCACCGACTACCGAAAAATCATGAACCTGTTATTGGAGCGACGTAGCTATCGAGAAATCGTGGCGATGCTGGGTTGTGCACCTAAAAGTGTCGCGGCGTCGAAGAAGCAGCTTGACGAACAGAACCTCACCATCGATCGTTTGGCGCAGCTGACTGACCAAGAAGTTGCGGCGTTGTTCCCTGATGGCCGCTCCAGAGTGCGGGCAGAGTATCTCGAACCCGAGTTCTCAAAAGTAGTGGCATCGTTCAAGAAGAACCAGCATTACACGTTGCTGCAGGGATGGCGCACCTATACCGGGAAACCGTCCGAGCTGCGGAAATATGGGTACTCGCAGTACTGCGCTTTGTTCAGCGAGTATGTGAAGAAGCATGATCTGACCGCGGTCTTGAAACACACGCCCGGTCGGACACTGTTTATTGATTGGGCGGGCGACACGATCGATCTTGTCGACGCCGTTACTGGGTCTGTGACGAAGGCATACCTGTTTGTGACGGTGCTGCCGTACTCGGGGTATTTGTGGTGCCGGGCGTTCACTGACATGCGAATGCCATCCTGGATTGCAGGTCACGTGGGTGCGTTCGAGTTCTATGGCGGCGTGCCCCAGCTCCTCATCCCCGACAACGCATTGACCGCCACACATCGCAAAGAACGCGGGGATGCGTCGAGGTGGGTGACTGACCGGTATCAGCAGCTCGCTGACCATTACGGCACCTCGGTCCTCCCCACGCGGGTGCGGTCTCCGAAACAGAAAGCCGCGGTCGAGTCCGGCGTGAATGTCGTCAACAAACGCGTCATCGGATACCTCGCAGAAGACGTGTGGACGACTCTTGATGACCTCAACGACGCGATCACTGAGCGGGTGCATGAGATCAATCATGAGATTCGACGCGTCGACGGGTCGACGAGGTGGGAGAGATTCAGTGAGGAAGAAGCAGCACTCCTCGGCCCGCTCGCTGTTGATGGGTTTACCGAGGTTGAGTGGAAAGAAGCGAAGGTTCAGCGCAACTCGCATATCACCTGCGATTCCCAGCACTACTCGGTCCCTCACGCCTATGCGGGCAGGCTGCTGCGGGTGAGACTCACCGCTTCGAAGATCACGGTGTTTGATGGGCATCAGATCGTGTGTGAGCATGCCCGGCTGATGGGCCGTAAAGGCTTGTATTCGACCGAGCCTGCACATTTACCGGTCGAGTACCGTGGCATTGACGGGCTGTGGTCGAGGGAGTGGTTCCTGCAGCGGGCCCGCGCGTTCGGGCCCGCCACGACCCAAACGATCGAGGAACTCCTTCACCGCCGACAGGTCGAAGCGCAAGGGTTTCTTGACTGTCAGAACGTGCTCGACACGCTCGGCAAACGCAACAAGCAACGCCTCGAAGCGGCTTGTCAGCAGCTCATCCAAGCGGGGGTAGCTCCGTCATACACTGCGTTGAAACGTGTGATGGCAGTCATCGATTCAGATGAGAAGAAGCCCGCCCAGGTTCGGCCTGCAGCATCGAGCCGGAAGCCAAGGTTCGTGCCCGTCGACAGCAGGAGTGAGGGGGCCACAGATGCACCATCTGGTGCCTATATTCGTGGCGCCGGTTACTACCGCCGCCTCGAAGAAGAACGGGGGCGATGAATGTTCACCACCGATGACTACGAAAAGTTCCGTGAACTCCGCGTCACGCATTTGGCGGCCCGGTTCGAAGCACTCGTCACTGACGAAGCGAATGATGACCTCACCCCCGAGCAACTGTTTCTCACGGCGGCAGATGACGCGCTCGAACTCAGACGCGAACACCGGGTGTCGGGTCTGATCAAGAAGGCCAGGTTCCCGCTTCCCACGGCGTCGGTTGCGGAGATCGACTACCGAGACGGGCGAGGCATCAACAAAGTCAGAATGCAACGCTACGCCGCTCACGATTGGGACAGCGAGACTCTCAACGTGATCGTCACGTCACCCTCCGGGGGTGGGAAAACCTATTTGGTGTGTGCGCTCGGGATCGCGGCCTGCCACAACGGGTATTCTGTCGCCTACACACGCATGGATGATCTCGCCAGAGCACTGGTCATCGCTCGTGGCGACAGCATCAAACACCAGGCCATGTTGAACGAATACTCGGCGGTCAGTTTGCTCCTGATCGATGATTTTATGACCGTCGGTATTGACCCTGATGCGGCGGCTGATCTATTCACGATTCTCGCGAACAGGGAGCATCGTGCGGCGACGGTGATCGCGTCGCAATCGGGGCCGGATTATTGGGTGGATGTGCTGCCCGACAAAGTCGCAGCGGACTCGATCGTGAACCGGCTCGTGAACCATGCGAAGAAGATCACCCTGGGTGAGGTGGACATGAGGGCCGAGCTCAGCGAGCAGGCCCGCCACGCTGAGGGCTACTGGGAATAACAGTAACGCCGGCGGCCGGGGTGTGCTCGCGCAGCGCTTCCCGGTCGCCGGAATCGTGCTTCCCGATACGTGGACTACCACTTCCCGATACCCCTATGCGCCATTTCACCGCTTCGCCGGCCAGAACGCGTTCAACAGCGCGGGCTTTGAACTCCCACGAGTAGTGACGTGGCGGCCGCGTTGGTGGCCGAGGATGCGTGCTTGGTGGGCCTTCCCTTACCCAGTCGTGCAAAACATGACGAGACGGATAACCGAGCGCGCGTTGTGTTTGCGCATATGATCCCAGGCGCTGATAGGTTGCGATCGCGGTCTCGCGTGGGGCTGGCGTGTAAGACACTCTCATGATGTTCTCCAAACGATACGGAAAACAGTCCGAAGCCCCTTTTGGCCTATAACCCGTTCTGCGATCCCATGAGTGCCACTATGTGGGTTATAAGCCAACAATCGTCTATGCGTAAGCGCGATGCCTCACCAGTCTTTGCAGTCAGCTTCTATTGCTTTCTGAGCGCTTGTTTTATCACCATCGATGATCGGTTGGATCCAGCGCTGAAGGTATTGTTCATAATCTGAGAAGGACTGTTGTATGGCCGGAAAACCCCTAAGCTGTTCAATCAGCAGGCCGCCTCGTTTCGCCTCTTCCGGGCTGTTTGTTTCAAACGATGCAGCAGCGTAATCAAGCCATACGCATCTCCAGCTATTGAGGACAATCATGTCCTGAATTCCGTCTTCCCACTGGGCATTTCCTTCGAACGGGATGCGGTTAAGCCGATCTTCATGGTCGGCCTGGTCCGCATCAGAAGGAAACGGCAGGTATGCATACTTTAAAGTGGCCAGGTCCATCGCTTCCCGCATTTCTACGGCATCCACAAAGAAAACGTTCTCACCAGGTTGGGGAGTAGCTGAAGCTTCTGGAGGTGCTATTGTCTCGACGATGACTGTCGAATGGGCAAGATCTGACTCAGAAGAAGTGTTCGTCGCGGCAATAAGCCATAAGATTCCGCTAACACCAAGACTCAGCAAAATGGCTCCGGTTACAAAAAACTTCGCCTGCTGCGCCATCCAGATTACCTCCTCATCGTTGGCTAATCGTCCCACGCTAGCCCGGGAATGACTAGTTGTCTGAGCAAGATGGCGAGAACCATTTCAAACCTGTCTGAGTGAAATCAGATGACTGTCAGCAGTTCAACTCCATAGGGGCGCGGTCACAATTCCAACGGCTAAAAAGAGCGGGAAGAACGTGAGCGGAAAAAAATTCAAAATTAGAAGTAGCCAGTTTCTCGCAGCAGCCGCAAGAAACGCGCCAATTCCAGCACAAGCCCAGGGGACGAGGATTCCGAAAACTATTGGGGCAGCGGGAAATAGCGGCGAACTCCAAGGGAAGAAACTTGCCGAAGCTAACCCCGTAAGAAACGCTAGTGTCGCCCCGACGGAATACCAGATGGACTTAGAACGCACAATCTGAATCATCTACGCACCGTACCTGAGCTCATGACAGGGGGAGCACATCTTCCCTCGATTCACGGCATGAGTATTCGCCGTAAGGTCAGAGTACCGACGCATGATCGGAGACGACAACCCGGGGCAACTCTGCGAACTGTCAGCTACCGTCAGCCAAAGCCTCTGAAGCTACACAGAAATCCTGCCGCGTGCAGGTCATCTCGGTGATGCCGCCGACGCGTGGTTTATGGCAACCGTATCCCGGTGGTATCGATACTGCGCAATCTGTCGCGGCGACTGATTGTGAAGCTTATGATGGCGAGGATCAAACCCGCCGCTGCGAGCGCAATACCGGCCCAGCCCGGTGCAAGGTAGCCGAAACCGGCCGCAATCACGAGGCCGCCGATCCATGCGCCGAGCGCGTTCCCGACGTTGAACGCAGCGTGCGTGATCGCTGACCCCATGAGCTCTGCCTCACGGGCCATCCGGATGAACCGGGTTTGCACCGCGGGGGTGAGCGCTGAGAACCAGAACCCCACGATGAACGTGGAAATGAAGAGCCCGACGGGTGAGCCCGCCACGGTGACGTAGAGGCCGAGGGAAACGATGAGTGCGATAAATGCCACGAGGATCGCACGACGGGTGTTCCTATCTGCTGCCCAGCCGCCATAAAATGTGCCGATCGTCATGCCGACACCAACTACCGCCAGTACCCAGGGAACCGCACCCGGGGGCAGATGAGTGACTCGTGTCACTACCTCAGCGATGTACGAATAGACGGCAAAGAACCCGCCGAAGCCGATGGCCGCGAGCGCAATCATGATCCAGACGCGTACGTTCTTGAACCCGGCCATACTGCGAAGTGGGCTGAGGGTGGGGTCTCCCGCGACCCTTGGAAGGTAACGCAGTGAGAGAACCAAGGTCAAAGCGAACAGGAGGGCGACAAGTGCGTACGCCCACCGCCAGCCGAAAGCCTGCCCGATCCAAGTGGCTGCGGGTACACCGACGATGTTTGCAATGGGTAAGCCTGACATGGCGATGGCAATGCCCTTGCCCTGATTGCCGGGGCCCATCAGGCGGCTAGCGAGCAAAGCCGCAGCGCCAAAGAAGGTCGCGTGGGGCAGGCCTGCGGCAAGCCTTGCCATCACGAGCGTGTCGAACGTCGGCGCCACCGCCGAGGCAATTGAGCCGATGATAAACGCGCCGAGCAGCCAGAAAACCAGTGCCGATTGCGAAACTCGTGCGGCCAGGGCTGTGATTATTGGGGCACCAAGAACGACGCCGAGCGCGTAGAACGTAATGACGGCACCGGCCTGAGAGATGACCTGGGCCGGGTTCTCTGTGAATCCGGGCAGCAGATCCTCGGCGATATTTGGCAGCACACCCATCGAGGCAAACTCGGTGACCCCGATTGCGAACCCACCAAGCGCCAGGGTGAATAGCGCCATGCGGCGACGGTGGGCAGCCCCGACCTCAGCCCCTGCCATGCGCGGGCAAGCTACGCGTCGCCGTCGATGAGCGGCGCATAGGTGCCGCTCACGTCGAGCGCAAGCTGCTCGCTCGCAGTCTTGTCGGGGCCGGGCTGGGCTACGAGCACTGTGCCCCGGAAGTATGCGAGTTCTTGAATTGATTCGGCGATATCTGCAAGTGCACGGTGACCGCCGCGTTTCTTGGGTGAACCGAAGAATGCTGCCGGGAACCACTGGCGCGACAGCTCTTTGATGGTGGAGACGTCAACGCTTCGGTAATGCAGCTTCTCGTCGAGCGCTGGCATGTACTTCGTGATGAAGCGGCGATCCATGCCGATGGTGTTGCCAGCAACGATTGGGCGTTTTCCAGCAGTCACGTACTTCGAGATGTACTCGATAACCTGCTGTTCTGCATCTTCCACAGACGCGCCGTCTTCGATGCGGGGCAGCAGCCCGGAAGACTCGTGCATACCCCGAACGAAGTCCCCCATGTGTTCGAGGGCGGCGGTACCAGGGTTGATCACGAGTTCGAACCCTGGGTGCAGGGGAGTCAGATCGAAGTCAGTCACGATGACGGCGATCTCGCACAATCCGTCATTGTCGATGTCGAGCCCCGTCATTTCGCAGTCGATCCAAACCAGTTGCTCGGCTGGGGCGTTCGACATGGGGCTCCTTAGTGAATGCGATGCCGAATCAGCTAGTACGGCCGACTCAGTCTATCGCTCGTAAATTGTGCCATCTTTGAGTAGGAGCACTCGGTCGCTCATGTGGGCGATGACGTCAGTATCGTGCGAGACGAAGAGGTACGCGGTGCCGTGGCGTTCCTGCAGATCATCAAGCAGATCGAGTACCCGGGCTTGCACGGTGATGTCGAGAGCTGAGACCGGCTCGTCGAGAAGCAGGAGCTCGGGGGAGCGGGCCAGCGCACGTGCGATCGCAAGGCGTTGCCGTTGGCCTCCCGAGAGCGTCGCAGTACTTTGAGTCAGAAGCGTCTCGTCGAGGTCAACTTCGGCGGCAAGAGCTGCGGCCCGTGCGTTTCGCTCGCGCCGCGCAACACCGGCGGCACGGAGCGCATCTTCGAGGATCACCCGGCCACTCGCGCCTCGTGGGAACGAGTCAAGCGGGTCCTGGGGTACGAGCGCAATACGCCGCCGCATGCGCTGCCTTTCGCTTCGATTCGACGAGGATCGATCGACTCCGTCGATCAGCACTCGGCCATTCGACGGCGTATGCAAACTGAGGGCCACCCGAAGCAGCGTGGTCTTTCCAGAGCCACTCTCACCAATGAGGCCGACGGTTTCACCGGCGTGCACGCTGAGCGACAGGTGTTCGAGCACCGTCTTGCGCTTGTTCCCGGAGCCGTAACTGGCGCTGACTTCCCGCAGTTCCAGTCTGGGCGTGGAAGGAGCCGAGTGTGCAACGGGTGTGGAGTCCGTGGAGGTGGGGAGACCACCAGGCAAAGGTGTAGCCGAAATCGGTGGCTGATTTGAGGCGGAAAGTTGGGAGCCACGCTGGTTGATGAGCAGCCGGATGCCACGGACCTTGCCCGCTGGCGTGGCTGCGATGAGCTCTCGTGTGAACTGATGTGTGGGGCTGTTGAAGACAGCTTCGGGATCACCCTGTTCTACGACGCGACCGTCTTTCATGACGAGCACACGGTCTGCATACGCACGTACGCTCGCAAAATCGTGGCTAATCAGAAGCACTCCTGCCCCTGCCCTCGCCCTACGCAGCAACTCATCGAGTACTCGGCCACGGTGTGAACTGTCGAGGGCGGTGGTCGGCTCATCAGCGATGATCAGCTCGGGTTCAGCGATCAGTGCGGACGCCACGAGTGCGCGTTGGCGAAGCCCACCAGAAAGTTCATCTGAGCGGCGCCGTAGCTGGCGCTCGGGTGTGGGCATTCCCGCAGCTGCGAGCGCCCCAATAACTCGCCCACGCCGAGCCTGCTGTGGCACGATCCGATGCAACCGGAGCGCGTCTCCGACTTCCAGTTCGAGGCGCCTCAGAGGGTCAAGACCTCCAAGCGCGTCCTGGGGTACGAGGGCTGCGCGAGCACCGCGAATCCGGGCCCAAGCAGCGGCACCATTGCTGGGGACCGGATCCTCGCCCAAAAAAATCTCGCCGGTACGTATTGCGCTCGATGGAAGCAACCCGAGAAGGGCACGTGCAGTGAGTGACTTGCCTGACCCGCTCTCACCGACGAGCGCGACGCACTCTCCCTCATGGATATCGAAGGAGATGCCATCTACCGAGGGAGTCGCGCGTCCTGGAAAGGTCACGCTGAGGCGCTCAACGCGAGCGAGAAGTGCATCGGTGCGGATCACGATAGCTGCCCCCTGCGTTCAATAGCGCGCCCAAGGACAGTGCAAGCGATGCCGACGGTAAGGATTGCGAGGCCCGGGAAGAACGTGAGCCACCAGGCTTTCGTGAGATACGGCCTGCCAGCGTTGAGCATTGCGCCCCACTCAGGGGCGGGGGGTGGTGTGCCGAGGCCGAGAAACCCAAGGGCCGCGGCGAGAATCACGGCGTGACCGATGCCCAAGGTTGCGAGCACCAGCACCGGTCGTAGCGTTTCGGGCAGGACAAGTTTGCTCCACACGCGCAGCACGCTATCGCCCTGAAGCCTCGACGCTTCAACGGAACCCGAGCCGAGCATCTGCCTGACCCCGCCACGTACCATGCGGGCATAACCAGGTGCGGTCGAAATCGCTACTGCGATGATGACGGAAGTCACGCCGGGGCCGCGTACTGAGATAAGTAGTAGGGCGAGCAAGAGGCCCGGAAATGAGAAGAGCGCTTCGATGAGGCGGTCAGAGAAATAGCGGAGTGGGCCGAGTGATCGGCTGCGGCTTCCGCCGGCTACCGATCCGAGCAGCAACCCGCCGAGGAGACCCGCAAGGGTCGCCACGACACCAATGGTGAGAGAGTCCCTTGCGCCGTAGATGACACGGCTCAACACATCTCGACCGGAATCATCGGTGCCAAAGATGTGACTCAGTGACGGGGGAGCGAAGGCCCCCCTCGGGTCGATCGCGAGCGGGTCGAACGGTGCGAGCAGGCCGGGCAACGTTGCGCACAGTGCGAGTATCGTGAGGCAGGCGAGCGCGATCCACCCGGCAGCCCCAAGCGTGCGTTTATCCACTGGCCTGCGCCTGCTGCAGTCGGGCTTCGGTGCGCGGGTCGACACGCGCGATCGTGAGATCTGTCACTAAGGTGACTACCACGTAGGCAAGCGCGGCGAAGAGTACGACGCCGAGAACCACCGGAATATCGCGAACTGTCACTGCGCTCACGAGCGTGCGGCCGAGACCTGGCCGCGCGAAGATGACCTCGATGACGGCTGCCCCGCCGAGCAGAGAGCCAAGCGCCCAGGCGGTCATGTTGAGCCCGGGCACGATGCCGTGCCGGATGATGTGGCGTAGGCGTACGCCGGCCTCAGTTTCGCCACGGGCGCGGGCGCTCTCAACGAAGGGTGCGCTGCGGGCGTTGTCGACACCCGCGCGGCATACTTGGGCGATGAAACCGGCAGTCGGAATTGCGAGTGAGAGTGCAGGCAACACAATGCCGTGGAACCCACCGGTGCTGACCGCAGGAAACCAGCCGAGCACTCCGGTGAACAGCAGCACGAGCAAGCTTGCGAGCCAGAAGTTCGGCATCGCCGCCGCGATCAGATCGAGTCCTGACGCAACCGCTCGCGCAACCCTTGAATGACCGCTCGCGATGAACACGCTGACCAGCGCGATTACCCAGGCGATGAAGAGTGACAGGCCGGCGAGTGCGAGGGTCGGGCCGATTGCGCTGGCGAGTACCTGCAACACCGGAATCTTTTGCGCATAGGAAATACCTAAATCTCCCTGGAGTAATCGCCAAAGAAAGTTCAGGTATTGGACGAGGATCGGCTGATCTAGCCCAAACTCCACTCTTGCGGCATTCAGCGCCGCCGCACTCGCTTGACTGCCAGGGCCACCGAGTGCGGCCTCCGCAGGGTCACCAGGAATGAGCTGAAGCGCGCCAAAAGCCAGCGTTGCGACGATGAACATCACCGTCGCAGCGCCGGCCACACGCCCTGCCGCAGCTCGGAGTCGAATCAACCCGCGACGACCTCACCAATCCACGGGGTGCTTACAGTGGGAAGTGCACGGAAGCCCTGCAGATCTGATCGGTAGAGGAAGTGGTTCTGCTGATCGTAGATCGGCAGAATGACCTGCTCTTCTGCAATGAGCTGCTGGGCCGCTTCGGCCGCTGCCGCACGTGCCTCCGGATCCTGTTCGGTGCCGATCGCGACGAGCAGCGCATCAAGCTCAGGGTTTGTAATCATGGCGTGATTCGCGAAGTAACCACTGGGTGCAGGCACCGTCGCGTCGCTATGGAAGAGGAAGCGCAGCACGTCGGGGCCGATCTTTGTGTACGGGGCGCTCACCAGCTCGTATTCGTGCGCGCCGAGTGCGCCGTACCAAGCACCAAGATCGAGCAGGGAAATCTGCACGTCGAAGCCAACTTCGCCGACTGAGGCCTGAATCTGTTCGAAGAGTGCCTGTTCTGTCTGCGTCGACTGCGAGCCGGTCACCGGGAAACGGAGCGTGAGGCGCTCGCCATTCTTGAGCCGAACTCCGTCTGTGTCGCGCTCGGTCCAGCCAGCCTGGTCGAGCAACTGGTTCGCCAATGCTGGATCGGTCACGTAAGCATCTGGAGACTGGAGGCCGAGCGGTTCTACGCTCGAGAGCGCGCTGTACGAACGGGTAGCAGTGCCCTCAAACAGAGTTTCGATACCTGGATCCACGAGTGCTGCCGCGATGAAGGCTTCGCGCACGAGCTTGTCATTGAATGGCGCTTGTCCACTGTTGAGTTCAAGACGGTTGCTTGCGCCCGGCCTCGGAGCGTCCAAGTGTAAGAGCTCTTCGCCCTTGGTGGCGGTGGTGATTTGCTCAGGCAGTGGGTTATCAATGATGTCGACTTCGCCGCTCTGCAGCGCCGCGAACCGGGCGGTGGCATCGGGAATGAAACGCCAAACTAGCTGTGCGGGTGCGTCAGCAGTGGCAACATTGAAGCCTGTTGGAGCGGTTGCGTAGTCAGGGTTGCGGTCGAGAACGATGCGATCCTGCTTGGTCCAACTGTTCACCATGAACGGGCCCGAGCCGATCGGTGCGAGGCAGTTCTCATCCTTGCCGCGCTCGATGCCGGCAGGGGACTGAATTGCGACCCACGGCTGGGCAAGCGACTCAAGGAGAGCAGCGTCTGGGCGGCTGAGATGGAATCGGACGACCTCTGGGCTAACGACCTCAACCTCTGCGATTTGCTGAACTGCGAGGTAGCCGGTTGAGGACCCGGTGTTTGGGTCTTGCAGGTGCTCGATGTTTGCTTTGATTGCGGCAGCATCGACGGGGGTGCCGTCTGTGAACGTTGTTCCATCGGCCAGCGTGAAGTCCCAGCTAAGCCCGTCTCCGCTCGAAGTCCACTCGGTGGCGAGCCACGGAACGATGGAACCGCTCTCGTCGAGGGAGACCATTGACTCGAGCACCTGGGTAGCGATCAAGGCCTGTGGAAAATTGCCGCCAACATGCGGATCAAGGCAATCGGGCTCACCGTCGCCGGTCGCGTAGACAATTGTGTCTCGGGGGCCGTCGCTCGACTGACCGGGGCCAGTTGCGCAGGCGGAGAGGGGGAGGACGAGGGTACAGAGGATCGCGCCGGCGATCCTCATTTTCTTATTAGCTGCTTCACTCACGAAGATCAATCATATATTATTGGACGCAGTCTAATAATTAACTTACGGAACACAGGGGGGAGGGAGCTTCTATGAGGGCGCCGGTGGGTAGGCCGCGTCGGGCCTCGAGGGAGCTGCTGCAGGAGGCAGCTTTCGAGCTGTTTCAGCATCGGGGCTACCGGGGCACGAGTGTGGAACAGATCGCAAAGATGGCCGGGTTCAGTCGGGCTACGTTCTTTAATTTCTTTTCGTCAAAGGCAGAGCTGTTCTGGCTCGAGACGGACGCGCTGATTCTTGCGCTGCGAGAATGCCTAGAGGGTGAACTGAAAGCCGACAACCCGCGGGCACTGCACCGAGTACTTCTGGAGTTCGCGAGCAAACTGTCTAGCGACCAGATTCCTTGGGCGCTTCAGAACTATCGACTCCTTGAAGCTGCGGACGATCTAATTGCGAGCGGTGCGAGTCGTGCGATTGGGCTGAATCGCGTTTTTGCGCACTACCTCGCGCAGACTACGCAGTCTGACCTCATCGCCCTCAACGCGCGGGCCGCTTCGACTACGGCGATCCTCGTGAGTGCAGTGCTTGGGTGGATCGATGCGGGAGTCACGCGAGGAGACTTTGGTAAGTATCTTTCCGGAGCACTAATACACTGATTTGCATGGCAATTCTCCCCATCGTAATTTCCGGCGAGCCGGTGCTGCACCGTCCCGCTGAAGAGGTAACCGAGTTTGATGAGGCGCTCAAGACGCTCGTCGATGACATGTTTGAAACCTGTGAGGCCGCGCCCGGGGTCGGGCTTGCGGCTCCGCAGATTGGTGTTGGAAAGCGCATCTTTGTCTGGATGTATGAGGACCAAGAAGACGCGCCGGCGCGGGGGGTTGCGATCAATCCTGAGCTGTGGATTGAGCCGATCGAACCTGGCCTACCTGGCGAGGAAGACCTGGAAGGGTGCCTATCGTTCCCGGGTGAGCGCTTTGAGCTCAGTCGCTCGAACCGTGCACTGCTGCGAGCGCAGGATATTAACGGCGATCCCTTCGAAATCGAGACGAGTGGCTGGTTCGCTCGCATCATGCAGCACGAGTTCGACCACCTGAACGGGTTGCTATACGTGGACCGACTCGTGCACCCCGAGAGTCGTGGTGCGCAAAAGGCGGAACGAAAGAACGGGTGGGGTAAGCCCGGCCTGAGCTGGATGCCAGGGGAAGACGACCTCGAGGGTTAAGCCCCCAGGGCTCACGTTCCTCTGTTGCGCTGAACTACCTGGCTATTGTGACGGAATGGTCAAGAATGACGAATTGAGCGTGAGTCCGGCGCTAGTGTCCAGAAGAACGCGCCGAGCGCAAGCAGCACGGCAGTGAGCACAAAGGCCCAACCGAAGCCCGCGAGGTCGACGATGGCACCTGCGATCGCTGGCCCAAGCACACCGCCAAAGTCGCTTGCCATCGAGTAGCCAGCAACAACGTTACCCCCGCGTTTGCGCGCCAGAACGTCTGCAAGCACCGCTTGGTGGCCGGGGTTTGCCAGCGCAGAACCAGCTCCCGCGACGACCATGATCCCCGCGAGCACCCAGAGCGAGGGTGCGGCCGCGACGGCTCCGTAACTGACCGCAAGGACCGCCATCCCCATAACCAGCATCGGTTTTCGGCCGATGGTGTCGTTCCAACGCCCCGAGGGAAAGATGAGCGCTGCGTTGCCGGCCGCATAAGCTGCGAGGATCCACGCAGCCGCGGTTGCATCACCGCCGAAGGTGACCGCGACTAGTAGCGGGATAAGCGATACCCTCACTCCGAAGGCCGCCCAACCGAACGAGAATGATGAGAAGAGCAAGGAACGATACTGGGGGAGACGCAGCGCCGCGATGAACGACATCTCGTCGTGTGTCGCCTCACCCTTATTAGGTGAAGGGGCTCCGGCTGCCTGTGATCCTCGGAGCGCTATTGCCACGACCAACGCAGCGACCAGCAGCGTGAAAAAGTAGAACACGAAAGGTGCCCTGAGCCCGTAAACGGCAACGATACCGCCAAGAACCGGGCCGAGAAGACCACCCAGCAGGAAGCCCGCCGCATTCAGGCTCGCAACACGGCCTCGCGCGTCGATAGGACTCACTTTCGCGAGTAGGGCCGTCGCTGCAACAGTGAACATCGCCGAACCGACGCCGCCGGCACCGCGCAAGAACACGAATTGCGTGTAGTTTGCGGCAAAGGCTGCCGCGCCTGTGGAGAGCGCAACGATGAGGATGCCCACTGTGTAGGTGCGGCGTTCACCAACCTTCGAGACCAGCCACCCCGCAAGCGGTGCGGACACAAGTCGCATGAGCGCGAAGGCGCTCACAATAACGGACGCGGCGAAGTTCGAAACCCCGAACTCGAGGGCAAACTGGGGGATTGCTGGTGCGACGACACCGTAGCCGAGCGCTACCGCGAATCCTCCGGCGACAAGTGCCCAGACTTCGAACGGCAGGGGAGTCTTGGTGGGCTTCGTCACGCATCGAGTCTAGGGGGCTTGCGAACCCCGGGAGTCAGTGGGCCTGGTTGAACCAGCAAGCATGGTCGAAAAAATCTCTCGCAGCAGCTCATCTGGGATCGGTTGCTCATTAGTGGACGCATGCATGGTCGCGCCGTCCATGATGAGCACGATGCCCTGCGCCACTACTTGCCCCAGATCGGGAGTGAGCATCGCGACGATGCCCTCGGCCCAGAGGTTTGCGAGGGGTCGAAGCGTGGGATCGGCGTTCGCCGCGACCGTAAGTTCGATGGAGATTCGAACGAGTTCGCGGTCTGCCAGAAACTCGGAGATGTCTTGCGTGAGGCTTTCGGGCGTGCAGCCTTGAGACTCAAGGATTGCGCGCGTCGTCGCGAGGTCTTGCTCGAGAACCTCTGACATCTCTGTGAGAGCTGCTTTGCGGAGTTCATCGAGGTTGGCAAAGTAGCGAGTGGTCGAACCGAGGGAAACGCCGGCGCGCTGGGCCGCAAGACGATGTGTGAGTTTGGCTAGGCCAACTTCGGGAATCAGCTCGGCTGCCGCACGCACAATCTGGCGGCGGCGACCCTCAGGATCGTGGCGCCCTGCGGGCACCGCACTACCAATCCCCGCTGGTTTCTGGTGACTTGTCTCGGCGTTCATTTCACACCCATCATACATATGGTACAAATGTACTGTATTAATTTTTGGCAGAGAAACATGATTCAGGAAAGACCATGAGCGCGACTCAAACAGGCAGCATTACCGAGCTCTCAAAGCCACGCCGCTGGGCGGCGTTGGCGGTACTCTCTGCGAGCCTGCTTGTGGTCACCATGGACATGACGATCCTGAACATCGCGCTCCCGGAAATTGCTGCGGAGCTGCAACCAACTGCTGACCAGCAACTTTGGATCATTGACATTTACTCGCTTGTGCTTGCGGGGTTACTCGTTTCTTGGGCTGCACTCGCCGACCGGTGGGGTCGGAAGCGCATGCTCATGCTCGGCTACGCGATCTTTGCGTTGGCGTCATTGCTTGTGCTCCTTGCCAACAGTGCCGAAGTAGTTATCGTGATTCGGGCCTTCCTCGGGATCGGCGGTGCCATGATCATGCCAAACACACTGTCGCTGATTCGTGTGATCTTCGCAGACGCAAGGGAGCGTGCAACCGCACTCGGCATCTGGGGCGCGGTTGCGGGTATTGGTGCCGCCGTGGGCCCGCTTGTGGGCGGACTTTTGGTCGAGCACTTCTCTTGGCACGCTGCCTTTCTCGTGAATGTCCCGCTCATGGCAGCAGCACTCATTGCAGGAATGGTGTTTTTGCCAGAGTCGCGAGTATCAAACCCGGGCAAGTGGGACGCGATTGCCGCGATCCTCTCGTTTGTGGGAATGGTTCTACTCGTCTGGGCGATCAAGCAGTTTGGCAAGCAGGCGAGCTTTGTCGTGATTGAAGCATGGATCGCGGTCTCAGTCGCAGCGATGGTACTTACTTGGTTTGTGGTTCGCTGCTTACGAAGCGATGCGCCCCTGCTCGATCTCCGACTCTTTCGGAACCGGCCATTTTCTGCAGGAATTATCACTGCTTTTGGCTCCACTTTCTCGATGATTGCCGCCTTGCTACTGATCGCGCAGTGGTTGCAGCTCATTGACGGTGCTACGCCTGTTGAAGCGGGAATTCGGCTTATGCCAGTTGCGGTTATGGGTGCGGTCGCTTCAATGCTCGCGCCGCTCGTTGCCAGGCGAGTGGGGGCGCGTGCTGTGCTCGCTGGGGGACTTGGGCTCGCAGCAATCGGAATGTTTTATATCGGAGTGGTAGGCGAAGAGTTGCATCTCGTTGGTGCACTCATCGCCATGACACTTGTTGGATCCGGGACCGGATCACTCGCAATCGGGTCAGCCATGATCATGATGGGGTCCCCAGTAGACAAGGCAGGGAACGCCGGAGCACTGGAGGAGACCTCATACGAGCTTGGGGCCACGCTCGGCGTGGCGATCCTTGGGTCGATTTCGGCGCTCATTTACAGGTTCCAACTTTCGGTGGACCCTGAAATGCAGGGAATAAGTACCAATGTCCTCGGACAAGCGAAAGAGTCACTTGGGGCTGCAATGTCAGTCGCTCAGGAAGCTGGGCTACCAGAACTTGCCGAAGGGGCGGCCGCAGCTTTCAACAGGTCCCTACAGGCCGCGGGTTATGCGGGAGGAATCTTCATGCTCGCGGTCGCGGTGCTCGTGTTCTTCCTGACGCCGAAAGGCACGGACGTTGCAAATGCTGAACACTAAACCTTAGACGGCTAGTGGTGGTTCGTCGAGCTCGTTGCGAAGATGCGCAAGGTGATTTCTGATTGATTCGGACCAGTCGGCATACGGCTCATCCGAAAAAGCCTCACCGTGGTAGATCTGTTTGGCGATGTCGCGACTGACCTGGTCCGGGCGCACTGCCAACTTGAGAAAGCGTTCGAGATCAATTGTGAGTGCGTTGATATTGAGCCGAATGGAGTCTCCCTCCGTGACAACAAAGTGCTGAGTCGGCAGCAGACGCTGTGGATCAAGTGCCCGCCGAACTACGCTCACCGCGACCGAGAACCTGTTGCCGAGGGAATCGGGGGATTCGCCCGGCCAGAGCACATCCATGTACTGCTCTCGAGATCTTGCCACGCCTCGATCACAAACCAGCATTTTGACCAGTTCTCTGGCCTTGCGTGAGGTCCATTCGGCGCGCGTGCCGCAGAGCGACGTCACTTCGAACCTGCCCAGCACCAGGATCTGTGGTTGGTGCATCGCCCTCCGGTTGAGCCCAGCGAAGCCGCGCGCTGTGCTCGTCAAGCGTGCCTCTGCCAACAATTCGTATGCCCGTACATCAGGGAGCTCATGTCGAATCGCGAACTCGGCGAGCTCTATCTGCGCTTCGCAGTGCCAGGCCAAGGCTCCAATGCGTGCACTCATCTCCACGGCGAGCTCGAGGTGGCGCTGGGCCTCATCAAGCATTCCCAGACGCTCTTCAAGCAGCCCGAGTGTTCGTGCGACAGTGCCCCAGAACGCCACCCCGACACCGACAGGGACAAGGCGATCCTCGAATGAAAGCAGCTGAGCGCGTAACTCTTCCACATCTTCTCGAGACCCAGCCACTCTTGCGATCTCTGCCAGTACCACAGTCGTTGGGAGCCAATAGCGGTCGCGGGGTAGTTCGCTGGGTGGTGGGAGCGATCGAACGATGACCTCTGCAGAATCTCGTCTGCCTTGGGCCAGCCAGAGCCAAGCAAGTGATGCTGGCCAGAATAGTTGTTCTGGGTACTCGCGCCTCGCGGCAAGGAAGTGCTCTTCAGCACCTTCAATGCGCCCCTGCATCCATCGGACCATACCGATCTGGGTGATGTAGAGCGCCTTAATATTCTTGCTTTCGGGGTGGTCCATCGCGAGCATTGCGTCGGCTCGGTCCTCCGCAAGTTTCATGTCGCCATCGAGGATCAGGCGTAGGGATTGAAACCAATCGACCGGGTCTGAGCCGAAACTTTGATCTGTTGTAAGTCGAGCGTTACGTCGGTTCATGAGTTCGATATCGAGTGAACGGATCTCACCTTGCTCTAGGAGCCCGGTGAGAAGAATGCTGTATCCGAGCGGGGTGAGCGCGTCGTCATGATTGAGCTCAGCAATATCGAGGATCTCCTGGGCCTTTTCGACTCGAGCATTTGTGTGTTCTGGAGCCTGTGATGCGATGCACCAGGCCGCAAATGCGTAGGCGCGTGCGAGTTCAGTGCCGATGTCTTCCGCAAGCGCAGCGATGGGTTCGGTGAGCTCGGTATCAAGACCGACTGAGGTGTCTGCAGACGCGAGGAGCTGACCGGTCATGAGCTTGAGTCGGAGCATTGGCTCCTCAGTGCCAAGGGAACGCAGAACCACCCGGCACTTTGAAACATACTCTGCCGCGGCCCCGGCTGTGAGGTGGAGTGGAAGCCCATCGAGAAGCAGACCCACTCCTAGCGGAGGGGTGGGCGGCTTTCCCGCCAAATCGACACCGATCTGAACCATGATGCCTCCACCCTAGCCAAGTCTGCACTGATATTGGCGGGCCACATTAATGATCCTCACAGAACCGCAAATATAGTACAAACAAGGAATTTCTTGAACAATCTGACGTGCTTCACCATTTGTGGCGCTTTCAGTGAGCTCACATGACGGGGGTAACGACAATGGGGTTCTTGCAGTGGATCAAAGCCCAGTTTGATCGTGGTGGTATCGGCATGAAACTTGAATTGCCACGTGATTTCAAGTGGTCGGACGGGGAGATACCGCTCACAGTCGTACTGACAGGGCACAAGACTGAGCCTCGGGTCTTGGGTGGACCGCACTTTGTCGTTGCTGATGACGAGGAGACGAGCGATAACGACCAACCTAGCGGTGCACGCGTTCGGCATGTCTGGGATCGTGAAGGATTCGTTGAGCTCGGTGCTGCGGAGCAGCTTCGATTGGCAGTATTGGTGCCTCTGCCCGGAGAAACGACCCGCGAAGAGATCGAGCACCAGGCGTTCGGGCGGGAAGCATCGGGCTTCATGGAAAAGGTGTTTCTGGCAGTAGCTGGGGGAGCGCCACCGTCGATCATCGGCAGATATCTTGTGAGCGTTGAAGGTGATGTCGAGGGTGCGAACAAACCAAAGCGCGCGTCAAAGCACATTCGTCAGCGTAAGGGACCCTCATTCGGTATCGGTGGAGTGTCTGTGCAGCTCTGAAGAGCATGCAGGCGAACGTTCGTATTGACTATTTGATCGGCCTTGCCGGAAGAAGATCGTAAGTATGAGAGGGGCACATATGCCGAAACACTTCACTAAGGCCGCTGGTGCCGTACTCGCCGGTGCAGCGATGCTGCTGCTCTTGGGCTGCGCCCCGGAGTCACCTGGCGGGTCGGGTGGCTTGAATGAGGGTGGGTCGAGTTCCTTAAAGAGCGAGACGCAGGATGAGGCTGTTGAGGAAGCGGTCGAGCAGAGTTCTCCGAGACAACAGGCTGAAGACTGTGGTTGGGACAGGTCTGGTTTGGCTTCCCCTCCAGTGACTCTGCCTTCTGGCGGAGACGGAGACCTTGGGGTGCGGCTCGTCGGTGCTTGGCAACACACACACTTTGACACTGGCGGTGGCTTTGAGCCATTGGATGGAAAAGACATCAGGTACATCTTCCCGTCGACCGAACGGATGCTCTACTGTCAACACGTGCCGGGCGTGACTGAATTTGCGGAGCAGGGCACGGACATCACGCTGGAGGGGCAGGCTATCGTTCTTCCCGGTTCGCACCCGGGGTTTACGGTTCAGGAATGGGACGATTCGAGCATGGTCTGGGTGAACAACATGGACGGTTCGCTGTACCTGCTGCAGCGACTCTAGTTATCGGTATGTGCGTGCAAAATGGAGGCGCCCGTCATAGTACGCTGGAGGTTGCGCCTCCGTAGCTCAGGGGATAGAGCAAGAGCCTTCTAATCTCTTGGTCGCAGGTTCGAATCCTGCCGGGGGCACTGGTTTTGTAGACATTATTCGCACCCAGTGAACAAAAACACCTGATCAAAGGCATGGTTGAGGTGGTGCATTGTGGTGCAACATCGGAGTAATTATCTGTTCTGGCCAACTTCAGTGGTGCACTCTGGAGCGATTTCCATTTAAGAGAGCAGCCGGCTTACGGTGGTGTGCGCGATTCCGAGGCGTCGGCCGATCTCTCGAAAGCTATGGCCCTGTCCCCGTAAGAGTTGTGCTTGACTTCGAGTCTCGTCACGGCTAGGCACTTCATTCCTTAGGACCACACCCGCGCCTTTAAGCACACTCAAGACATCGCTTGAGGTGTCATGCTTGTTGTAGACAGGAGAACTCCATTGGAAGGAATCCCATCAGATGTCTACACTCCGACCCCGTCGAGAGTTCAGTGACGAGTTCAAAGCCGACGCTGTGCGCATGGTAACCGAGCTCGGCAAAACACGAGCCCAGGTCGCCCGCGACCTAGAAATCAACGAATCAACGCTCGGGAAATGGGTTGGGAAAGCAACCGGCACGCATGGCACTGGTTCAGGGTCAGCCCGCCGAACCCCTGACCCTTACTCGCAAGACCCGCACGAGATGCAACGTGAGATCAACCGGTTGCGTGAGGAAAACACGTTCCTAAAAAAAGCGGCGGCCTTCTTCGCGAAGGAACAGCGGTAGTGCGCAAGTACGAGCTGATCGAACACGAAGAAGGCCAACATGCTGTCACGTTCATGTGTCGACTGCTGAAAGTGCATCGTGCGGGTTTTTACGCATGGAAGCAGCGGCGACATGCAGCACCTGATGCCCGAAAGATACGGCGGCAAGAGCTCTCCGATCTGATCGGGAAGATCTGGATCGATCACCACAAAATCCTTGGGGTGCGGCGCATTCATGCCGAACTTGCTGCTCAAGGGATGACGGTGTCTCCATGGCTGGTGTGGCAGCTCATGCGAGAGCTCGGGATTCAAGGGATTCAGCCGCGCGCCACGAAACGAACCACGATCCCCGCGCCCGATGCCGGTATCCGGCGTGACTTCATCGGGCGTAGGTTCACACCCCCGGTTCCAACAACCTGCCTCGTGGGCGACATCACGTACCTCAAAACTGGCGAAGGTTGGCTGTATCTTGCGACGGTGATTGATCTGACCACAAGAATGGTGGTCGGATGGCAGACGGCAGCCCATATGAGAACGTCGCTGGTGGTTGATGCGCTCACGATGGCGCATCGCGCCGGCTACACCGCCGGGAACGCAATATTTCACAGCGACAAAGGTGCCCAATACACGTCTGCTGAATTCGCTGACGCGGCCAGGCTGATGGATCTGAGACTCTCAGTGGGAAGAACTGGGGTGTGCTGGGACAATGCCGTCGCCGAAAGCTGGTTTGCTTCGCTGAAGAACGAGCATTGGCATCATCACCACTATGCCACCCGGGCGAGGGCAAGGCTTGCGGTTGCTGAATATATTGAGGTGTTCTACAACCGGAAGCGTCGCCACTCCACCCTCGGGTATCGCACCCCGATGTCGGTGATGCAGGCGTTCTTTGACCGTTCAAACCTCCAGGCAGCGGAAAGGGCTGTGGCCTGATCTTCAGCCCGTAATCAATAATCAAGCGTTCTCACGTCTACGAAACTTGACACAGCCCAGCTTTCTGAAATACATAAGTTTGCTGCGATGTCAGGAACACCTTGGCCATTGCAATACGCGACGACCACCCCAACTATCGTGTGGGGTTTCTTGACCTCCGAAGACTTCTGTTTAGAAGTCACTTCGGAAAGCCCGTGTGTAACGATCGAAAAGTGGTCGTGTAAGTATCGGGTAGCGCTCGTTCTCATTCCCGCATGATGATGGCTCTTACCCCCGCGACGAGTGTTCGCTGGGGCGAGAGGAATTCTGATGACGGATTATCGGCAGCTGATGCTGCTTCTGATCGAGAAACGCCCCTACCGAGAGATTGTCGCGCGGCAGGGCTGCTCGCAGCGTACGATCGCGAAAGTGCGCCGCGTGCTCGACGAGCAACTACTCGTCAGTATTGAGCAAGTTGAAGCACTGACCCTGGAGGATGTTGACGGGCTCTTCTCCGACGGACGTAAGAGCGTCGCGGGCGGAGTAGTGCCCCGTAGAGTGGTGTAACGATCCCGGCCAGCAAACGTAAGCGTGGCCACCGGGATCTTCCTTCGAGGAAACTCTCACATCCCACTCGAAAGGTGTCACACCGATGACCACTCCCTCTATTGTCGACCCTGCAACCGTCCTCGCCAACGCGCTGGGCGACGCGTCTCCTGACCTGATGCGTACTCTGCTCCAAACCATGATCAACACGCTCCTCTCTGCAGAGGCGGACGCGGTCTGCGGCGCCGAGTACGGCAAACCCTCTCCCGAGCGCCTCAACTCTCGCAACGGATACCGCACCCGCGAACTCGATACCCGTGTGGGAACCGTAGATGTCGCGATCCCGAAGCTCCGCTCAGGCACGTATTTCCCCGAGTGGCTCCTCGAACGACGCAAACGCTCAGAAGCAGCGATGATCACCGTCGTCGCTGACGCCTACCTCGCCGGCGTCTCGACGAGACGGATGGACAAGCTCGTGAAGACCCTCGGCATCCATTCCCTGTCGAAGTCGCAGGTCTCCCGGATGGCCGCCGATATGGACGAGCACGTGCGCGAGTTCCGCACGAGACCCCTGGGCGACTCAGGGCCCTTCACGTTCGTCGCGTGTGACGCGCTCACGATGAAAGTTCGTGAGGGCGGGCGCGTGATCAACACTGTCGTGCTCGTCGCGACCGGGGTGAACGCTGACGGGCACCGGGAAGTCCTGGGCATGCAAGTCGCGACCGCAGAGACCACGATGGCATGGAACACGTTCTTCGCAGACCTCGTTGCTCGCGGCCTCACCGGCGTGAAGCTGATCACGTCTGACGCGCACGCAGGCCTCGTCGAAGCGATGCGGGCGAACTTCCCCGGGACGTCGTGGCAGAGGTGCCGCACGCACTACGCCGCGAACCTGATGGCAGTGACCCCCAAGAGCATGTGGCCAGCGGTCAAAGCGATGCTGCATTCCGTGTACGACCAGCCTGATGGGACAAGTGTTGAGGCGCAGTTCGATCGGCTCCTGGACTACGTCGAGGGCAAGCTCCCTGAGGTGTTCGACCACCTCGATGCTGCCCGGGCTGACATCCTCGCGTTCACCACGTTCCCGAAAGATGTGTGGCAGCAGATCTGGTCGAATAACCCAAACGAGCGCCTGAACCGTGAGATTCGCCGTCGCACTGATGTTGTTGGGATCTTCCCAAACCGCGACGCGATCATCAGGCTCGTCGGGGCGGTCCTTGCAGAACAGTCCGACGAATGGGCTGAGGGACGCCGTTACCTCGGTCTTGACGTCCTCGCGAGGTGCCGCCTCACGCTCGTAGACACCGAAACGATCGAGCACCATGCTCTTCCCGAGCTCGAGGCCGCAGCATGAGCACCGATGCCCGAACTACTGGGCGGCACTACGTCGCCGCGAACGATCTCCCCGCCAGCATCTACGACCACAACGAAAACTAGCCCCACAACCTTGAAGGATCACGAAACGGTTACACCACTCCACGGGACTTGACCGTCTCTGATAGTGAACGTTGGGACAGTGTCGAACGACTCCTACATGATGACACCATCACGCTTTACGCGCGTATTGGGGGCCTGTTCATGCTCCTGTTTGCCCAATCGTTGGGTTCCATCGTCAAAATGAAGACAGCACAAGTGGTACTTGAACCAGACGGGCGAGTGCTTGTTGCGTTTGATGGCACGTTCGTTGAAATGCCGCCCGGGCTCGATACTCTTATCCGCGATTATTCGCAGAATCGGGGGACGCCAACGATCTCGGGTAGAGACCATGGGTGGCTGTTCCCTGGACGGCATCCCGGGAGCTTACTTGGTTACCGACGTGTTTCGACCAAAGCCCATGACGGCAGGCATTCATCCCGGTGACGCCCGCAAGGCTGCGATGTTTTCGCTCGCAGGGCAGGTCCCGGCACCCGTGCTTGCTGACCTCATCGGTGTTGCTGACAAGACCGCCGTGAAGTGGGCTGTTCTTGCTGCCCGTGACTGGTCTGGTTATGTTGCTCAACGGCGGCTATAAAGCTCGCACTGAATAACGCACTTCCGCCAACAAGAGCGGCTACGCGATCCGATCACAGGTAGCGCGAAAGGCTATCAGTTGGGCAGTTGGCAAGAGACACCGCTGCATATAAGCAAAAGACCAACAGGTCGCAACAAACCGCCGACCTCGAAGACTGAACACGAGGTTTGAGGCGATAATCTGAAGGAGCCGTTGACAGGCTAGTTCATCCAATCGAACTCGATCAGGTCGAGGATGTCCATCGGAAGTCCTGCTCGGAGCGACGTATTGCACGATGCCCCTGTCAATCCCTTTCGCCGGACTGCACGTGCCACGTCAAGTCTCTTTTCGTTGCTCAACGGGTTACGAAAAGCGCGCGTCCGCGAGTCGTTTGAGCCGGCTCCGCAACTCCTATCTCGGCCGCAATTTCTTTCCCGGTGAAGCCTGCCAGATGCAACTCCAATGCTCTCTGACCCATCTCGACGCTCGCGCATGAGTTGTAAGTGGTGATCGCTGATTCCTCAAGCCGGGCCACTGGTTCCAATAAATCCGCGCTCAGCCAAATCTTCGAGCATCGTCCCTTGCCGAGGTTCATCTCGCGTTCAATCTGAGCATTTGATTGCCCGTCGGCCGCACGTTTCAGAACCTCGTCTTTCCGCTCTTCCGCGATGCGGGATGGTTGATGAATTGTCGCCATTTCCTGCAGGTTCATTGCTCTAATTGCCCGAGACACACGGCCAAACGGTATGCTCAATCGTTCTGATATCTCTTTGCGTGTGAACGCTTTAAGGACAAGTTCCGCGACTTGGTTACAGTCCTCGATCCACCTGGCTTCATGCTCAGCCTGACGAAGAAGGCGCTTGGACTCTGCTTCTTCTAGTCGGACATCTCGCAGCACGAGATCGAGCTCCCTCGGAATGGCGGAAGTATCGGGTTGGGTTGGGAGGGTGAGTTCCGGGAACTGGTGAGAATACCCGATGATTCTCGCGGCTGTCTCATCGGTCAGATGGAAATGGTCTTCTCGAATCTGGTCCTGAAGCTCACTGTCGAGCGCATTCCAGAGTCGCCTGAAATCAGAACGCTTTGCAGCCAGGGCCCTGAGCTTTAAGTCCAAGTCGTCTAGCGTCGGGATTGAAATGAAGGCCTCTGGGGTCACTTCTCTGATCTCGTCTCGGTAGAACGCCCGGTATACCCCAGCCGTAAACAACCGGAACCCGTGATGGTTGAGCTGGCGAAGCTTCCAGTGAGCGTAGCGAGAATAGCCGCTCCCCAGGTTTCCGAGCTTCTTCCCGTCAAGTTCTACCGCGATTGCGCAAGAATCGAAGGGGTTGTCTGGCGTTGGTACAAGTTCAAGTAGGACCTCGGTGAGTCGCTCCTTGAGCAAGGTCCCACCAGCGAGCAGGGGCGTAGTCAGTGCCTCGTACGGCGACCCAAGTGGCAAACCGATCCTCATAGGCGCTTGCCGTCTGGACACCTGTGCCACGCACCCGGTCATGCGGAATGAGAACGAGTTCGTTCGCGGGAGGGCTGTACTCATGCTTGTTGCGTTTGTATGTTTCTCTACACATCTGGCGCCACTGAGTGATGTCGAGGTCCCATTCGCGCGCATCAGCGTTGCCTTGCGGCCAGAACAGATCATTCATGCTCATGTCAAGATCGTAGCGAAGGCGCCGAAGTCGTGTCCCGAGCGGACGTTACCGACCGGCTGATGATGCTCTGTGCAGGCTTCTGTTGGCGGAAGTGCGTTATTCAGTGCGAGCTTTATAGCCGCCGTTGAGCAACATAACCAGACCAGTCACGGGCAGCAAGAACAGCCCACTTCACGGCGGTCTTGTCAGCAACACCGATGAGGTCAGCAAGCACGGGTGCCGGGACCTGCCCTGCGAGCGAAAACATCGCAGCCTTGCGGGCGTCACCGGGATGAATGCCTGCCGTCACGAGCTTCGAGCGAAACACATCAGTGACCAGATGACTCCCGGGATGCCGTCCAGGGAACAGCCACCCATGGTCTCTACCCGAGATCGTTGGCGTCCCCCCGATTCTGCGAATAATCGCGGATAAGAGTATCGAGCCCGGGCGGCATTTCAACGAACGTGCCATCAAACGCAACAAGCACTCGCCCGTCTGGTTCAAGTACCACTTGTGCTGTCTTCATTTTGACGATGGAACCCAACGATTGGGCAAACAGGAGCATGAACAGGCCCCCAATACGCGCGTAAAGCGTGATGGTGTCATCATGTAGGAGTCGTTCGACACTGTCCCAACGTTCACTATCAGAGACGACGACTTCAGGTGGTGTGAAGCTGCGCCAGGGGAGGCTGATTCGCGTATTCTCTTTGCTGCGGTGAAGCCACGCAATGAACCCTTGCTGAGTGTTGCGCCCGCCGGGGTGCGCGGCAAGATACGACTCGAGCTGGGGCTGCGTCAGTAACGCGATCGTGGTGCCCTCGCGTGCGGCCCAAGCACTGAGGCGGACCGCGCCAATCACATTGGAGCGTGCCCGGTAAATCACGGGTTTGGTGACCTCACCGCACTCAGCCAAGCTGCGTAACCTGCGGAGATGATGCCAGCGGGCATACCGCCCAATCAGTTGCGCATCATCGACCGGAAGACCCCGTAGTCGCTCATCCAGCCAGCGTTCCATGCGCTCGATCGCTGGCTGATATGGCTGCAGCACCCCGGTCGCGGTGAGTAGGTCACGCAAATAGCTCTCCGACCGCCCAGCTGGCATGTGTTGGAACGTGTCATGGCTGATGGGTGCCTCTCCGCGTGCCATCTGTCCCAGCACACGAGCCCCGGTCGCGGGCGGCTTCTGCAGCCAAGAGATCACGCTCTGCGGCCGACGTGCACGCATCAACTCTTCAAACACTGGCCGTAGTTCGTCACAGAACTCACCACTCAATGGATGAGTGAAAAGGCCGGTCAATTGCTCATTGAGGATGCAGCGGGCACATCGGGTGGCCCCATACGGGTGGTCTTCACGTCCGCACTCGGCGCACGCGAACACGGAATGTTCTCCGGCGCAGGCTGCGCAGACGAGCACGTTGTACATCGTGAACGACGGATACGCGACCGGGCGTAGTTCCAAGCACTCTGGGCAAACCCTGGGGTGATATGCAATATCTCGGCGGCAGCGAGAGCACAGCGGCCCCGTCGGCAACATCAATGTGTGGGTAGTGACCCCGCAACGCGTGCACTCCGCCCGCGTCGCGGCAGTCACTCGGTGACACCCTCCGGGCGCCGAATCTTCGCGCGGATCGGCCGCAGCTCACCAATCCGCGGACCGCCCTCGCTCGTGCCGGTCTTCGCCCGCTGCTGCTCTTGGATTACCCCGGTAATGAGGTCGGCTGGGCTGCACGCAAGAGCGTCGCAGAGCGCGACGAGGACCTCCGTGTTCAAACGTTGCGGGGTCTTCGTCACCAGCCGGTACACGTACTCGCGAGTCATATGAATGCCACGCTCTTCGAGCAGTGGCATCAGTTCGCTTGTCTGGAACATGCCCCGATCGGCCATGACCTGCCGCAGATTCCACTGCACCTCGATTGTTCTCATAATGTGTGCTCCTTCTCCGCTGGCCGGTAGACCCTCGCCAGGGCAGCTTGCAGGGTCTTGTTCTTGAAATCATTCGATACCGATGTGTAGATCGCGGTCGTTGACGCATACGTGTGCCCGACCTGCTCGGTGACAAACCGTTCCGGGTAGCCATGCTCAATGAGATGCGTCACATACGAGTGCCGCAGGCAATGCAAACTCAAATGACCATCGAGCCCGATCTCACTCCGGGCGGTTGCGAACAAATCATCGATCTGGCGTACCTTCACGCGGGTGCGCCGCTCGGTCAGCCAGAGCGCGGGATGTTTATCAGCCTCATACAGTGGTAGCGCTTCCTCAACCCACTGCTTCAAACCGGTGATCGCCCAATCAAACTCGGGAACCGCGAGCACCGTCCGTCGCCTCGGCAGCGACCCTGCGACTGCTTTGCCATAACGCACGTGCACTGACCCATATGTGCCCCAATCACGCATGTGAGGGTTCGGCCGCAAATCTGCAACATCCAAACGAGCAAGCTCATTACGGCGCAACCCAAACGCGTACGTCGTCTTCAGCATCGTTGCATCCCGCAACCCCGCCAACGCACCTTTCCGGCCCGAGCGAGCAATCTGGTCAACACGGTCATCGAGCCAATCGAACAGATCTTCCAGCTCTCGATACGTGAGGGGTCGTCGCTCGGGCCGGCCTTCGTAATCGTTCAAGTGCTGGGCGGTGTTCCACTCGTTACATATCTGTGAGGGCACCTGCCCAAACCGGTCGTGGCATTGGGTCGGCCACTCATATCGGGAATCAGTGATGTACTCGCAAAACATTCGCAACGCCAAGTGATAGCCGCGGATCGTGGATAACGCTAACCGGCCCTGCCCCGACGTCAGCGACACAGTAAAATCTTCGACATCGCCAGGCATCCATTCCCACGGATACGACTCACAAAACCCCTGAAAGCGGCGAATCAGCCTCTCCCGCGACACCACCGTATGGGCACCAAGCTGACGCGAAAACTGCTGACGCGACCACCCCGTCACCATCGCCTCGAACACCGCCGCAGGTTCATTCAGATGCACCACCCCAGGCACAAGCAGGAGCTGTGCGGACCCCGGAAACTTGCCCATAAGACACCCCAAACTGTTACCTAAAACATTACTATGTAACTTCTACAACAACAATAGAGCGACTTAGTTTGCGGTGCCAAGGGTCTGGCAGAAGTTTCAGGAGAACAATGCGCCTAACGGGTGCTTAGGATGTAACTTCTGGAACGATAATGCCCACTTAGCCTCGATCTGCAAGACGCGTGGCATCTATTGGCGCGGTGCGAGTACAGGCAGGGAGTGCCCTCGACAATGAACAGCGGGGCTTCGGGGAGAGCAAAGTGAGGCCGAGTAGAACGCCGAGATCGAATTCTCTCATCAGAACCGTGATTTCTCTGACAACAGCGCTCAACTGCATTGTCACGCCTCTTGCAAGTCGCGGTCACTCTCAGTGAGAGTTGCTTATTGAAGTGGCCGATACGGCAAGTTGAGAAGTACCACGCGTCTGGCAGGTGGCGGGACAGGTCATCTCCCTCGACTTGAAGCACGCGTGGCTGCACCTTCCCTGCACCGTTCCTGACGATCTGCCAGAGGCGTAGCAACTCTGGGTGACGGTGAATACCTCTTCATCAGAAGAGGTACTCAGTTTGGGAAGGTGTCGGTCATGGATGCGCTGAACTTTTTGGCGCGCAGAGAAGCGATCTGCGCGGTGGCCGGTAATGCGAGACCTACAAGATTTTCCTACGTCCAACGGTCCCGCCGATTCGGCATGACCGTTGATTCCGCCGATTTTGCGGTAGATGTGACGGTGCCGCAAAATTTGCTGGACCGTCCTTCTCAGTGCGATTGGTGTCTAGCGAAAGCGTCGCACCGGCAACGGCAGTCGATCCTTTGTTTCCAAGGTACGCTCACGCGCCTATTTCGTCCACGACTTTATCGTGAGAACGAGATGTTCTCGCCGCCGCAAGTCACAGCAGTATCTCCAGAGCGTTCCGCAGGGCAGGCTTCGCCTTGGGGAAGTTCTCGGCCATAGCCAGGAGCTGAGACGGGCTACTCTCCCGCGCACGGAGCCAGCGTTTGAGCGCATCGATTGCGAGATCGCTACCCCAGTCGTGTCTGAGGCGGAACAGGTCGATGATCGTGCGTTCCGTGGAATAAAGCCCGATCGCTCTCCCACCAGGCAGCATGTACTCGGCCCGGCCGATGTCGAAGGTTGCGGCATCGAAGTGATGCCAGCTGATTGGCGCGGTCCAAGCTGTTTGCGGCTTCATGCCACGTGGAATGGCGATGTTGCTGCGCATCGGGATCTCGTCGGTGAGGTCATGGATCGATAGCGCCGTCAGCATGCAGAGTGTCGCTTGCGGCCGCTTCGCAGCGATGGCCATCCACGCAGCCGTGGTGTCGTCCGTTGCGCCCGCGCGCAGAAACTGACCGGGCGCAATCCGCTCGTACTCCTCAGCCTTGATGAGTCGTTCGAACTGCCTGCGTGTCAGCCCCGCATCCGCGAGATCCTTGTACCCCAGCAGGTCGGGCAGCAGCGCAGCATCCATGCTTGCCTCCAGCTGAACAGATACCGTTACACAGATAGCATACCTGTTGCTCTTTTTAACCACTGTGTAAATGACTGAGTCAATACGATTGATGCAGGAACGGGGGCCGAAGACGACCATTACAGAAGTGCGCGCACGGCGCGAGGACGGCCTCTATACGGTACTCCCCGCATCGATGCTCGCTAATAGGTCTTGGGCGAGAAGGCTTACCGCGAGTGCGACTTGGCCGGGATCTCCAATGAACTCTTCGGCTTGCCCCGCGAATCGTGACCCCGGCGCGTCCTCACCTGCAGCGAAGAGCCCACGAATCGAATCGATGGCAGCTTTCGTGACGGGCGCCGCGATCGGATCGCTGGCAAGCGCCTTGAGTGACGTGACCAGCACGTCTGTGTCGATGGCTCGGAGAAGACGGTATATGTCGTGCGCGTCCTTTGCGTCCCATCGCTTTGGGTTGTCGATACGCTCAACTATCTTGTGCGTTTTCGCCACAAGCAACGCAGCTGGCCCCGCAACCCTGATCGTGAACGACCGTGTGTCAGCCGGATCGAGGGCCGAGATCAGCATTGGCGCGTTATCTTTGAGCACGGCCTCAAGACCCACTGCTCGACGCATGGCCCGCTTCCCATGGGGTGGCAATTCAGCCGATCGTCGACCGGCTCCGGCAACAGCGTCGGGCACGAGGAGATCCACTGGCACACCGTCGCGTGACCGCCAGGTGCCAAGTGCTGATCGATCAGGATCGAGGCCGAACTCTGCCGCGGTCATCGCCGCTTCGATCAGCGGGTGTTCACCAAGAAGTTCGGGATCGATAGCGAGGTCGGCGTCGGTCGTGAACTCAGCAAGCGCGACCTCGGCGCTTCCGGTGTGCAGGTAAATCGCCTGAGCGCCGACGAGGATGACAGCATCCTTATGTGAGTCGAGCGCGTCTAATGCGTCCAGCAACGCACGCCGCGCCTTGACGACCTCTGGGTCAATCATTTTCGCCACTCGCTCTCGTTCACCGACATCCACGCAAGAAGTTCCTGTGCTTCTGAAGGGTTACGGCCCGGCCCGTTCCACAGATCGACCGCAACTTGTGCCGGGGCCGCGATCGTGAATCCCCTCTGAGACTCAACCACCCTGTCGAACGCGACATCATTGGGCTTCCGCGGCTCCACCAGAACGACGTTCGGAGACGACTCGCTCGGGCGAAGGTTCCATTCTTTGGAGGCCTCCTCGACAGAGTCGACGTACACGTAGATGACGCGAGCTGGTGCGTAAGGAGCCCATTCAGCTGCGGCGGCAGAACTCGTTACGGCGTAGCGCATGTTCTTTGTTTCGCGTAGCTTCCCCAGGAACGCTTCGGTTCCTCGCGGCTCAATGCACTTAGCAGTACGGTTCGTGGACAAGAACGAGGCATCCTCTGCCCAGGCTTCGAGCAGGCGTCGCCAGTCAGGCACTCGCACTATGCCATCGTCGTCGCGCTCCGCAAGTCCCTCTTGCTTCAAGTATTCGAGCACCCGGTAGGTTGCTCCGGTCGACGCGCTGGAGGTGTCGATAAGGTCGCGTATGCCCCACTTGCGATCGAAGTCTAGGAGCGCGCGCGCAACTCGCGCGGCGGGGTCGCCTCGCAACGTGCCCCGTGGGCGCCCTGTGCCCCGCCATGGGTCGCGATCCTCGCCACGATCAGCAAGGAAGATCGCCGGTTGCCCGGCAGTTATGAGTAGATTCCCAGTCGCATCGACATACCCAATGCCCTTTTCGGTCAGGTCGGCGCGCACTTGCGTTGTGAGGTACTTTGCGACCAAGACGGGCCTGCCGTCGATGCCCGCCAAGCTTTCTAGCCTGTCGGCAATAACGCCGACATCTCGGCGTTCGACCATTCGCTTTGCTTCTAGAACCAGTCGCGTGTTCGCACCGTCAGGCGCGACGATTGCAAGCGCTGCATCGGCTCGAAGATCGTTCGCGCCGACCACGTCATACTGTTCCTCAAGTAACCACCCGGTGGGCAAGCGCTTGGAGATAGCTTCGATGGCGCGTCGTAGGATTTCGCGCTCTGATTTCGGCTCGTCACGGTTCATACTTCACCTCGTTCTGATAACTATGACGTTCCAACGTCAGCGGAATTACGCCATTTTCAGAACATCGTATCATAGCGTTCTGAAAACTAATAGATTCCGCTGCTTGCGGAGACGAGGGGTTTCACGAACGCAAGAATGCTGCACAGCACTCAGCCGACCCGGACTGCGGCCGAGTGCTGACATGATGCCCTATCGCCCCGCCCCGACCTCCGCGATGAGCATGCGAAACTCCCCGTTTCGCTGCGCATCGACCCGCGAGTACGCCGCCCACTCGAGCGTGTAGCTGCCGCCTAACACGAGTGCCGATTCTCGACCGCGAACAGTACCAGCCGCGGCGTGCGCACCCCATGCAAGGTTCCCGGTGACGGTACGGCCGTGATGCAGCCGGAAGGCTTCGTCGATGGGGCCGATCTTCCTGGTCTCGCTCCACATCCCACGGTCGTTGGTGATAGTGACGGACATACCACCTGCGACGACACCAGCTTCGATGAGCGTTTCGACTCGCATGACATCCTTGAGGATGTCATAGCGACGCAGATCCTGGGCAGACTGCGACCTCAGCATGAACTCTTCGTCACCGACGCTCACTTCAAGCCTTGCGGTGATGTATTTGAGTTCGAGCGCGTACTGCACACCGCCGCGGCGTAGAAGGATGTCGAGGTTGATCGGTCGCGCTCCAGGCACCCGCACCGGCCGCTCTAACCGCAGTTCCACGCCCCGGTCAAGCCGCGCGATCTGCACTGCGAGCTCATGCTGGAAGTCAGCTTCTGAGTGGAACACCTGCCTCCGTGCAACCAGCTCCGCCAGCGCGGTGCGGATCAGTGCGCCGAAGCCCACCACAGCGTTACAACCCCCCGCCGGTCACGTGATTACCTCCAAGGTTTGCAGGAGCGGGGCTTTAGCTCGAGGGAGTTGTGTGGCGAATGCCATCAGCTCGGCGGGCTTGCCGCCGCGGCGGAGCCATTCTTTGGTTGCGTCGCGAACTACTTCGTACCCGACAGTCGATCGAAGGCGGAAGCAGTCGACAATCGTGCGCTCTGCACTGTACAAACCGATGTGCTGCGAGCTGCCCGGAATCAAGATCTCGTCTCGCCCAAGCTTGAACGTCGCCGCATCGAAGCGATGCCAGCGAATTGCACTCTCGGTCATTGGTGTACGCATTCCGCGTGGTATTGCGACGTCCAGGGCGTCTGGAATCGCATCGGTGAGGTCGTAGCGAGCGAGAGCAGAAAGTAGACAAATTGTCGCTTCCGGTCGTCGGGTTGCGGCTTCAAGCTGATCCCAATCGATCGCGGGTGCGTCTGCGGGCAAGTAGATGCCTCGACCGATGCGGTCCCACCGCCCCTCAGCATGCCCCCGGTACAAGGCACTTCGCTTCTCGGCGGCAGCCTTTGGCCTTAGAGCTTTCACGTAATCACCTCCTGATACGTTTCGTACACAGCTAATGTTATCTGAGTACGTTTCGTTTCGCGAGGTAAATCTTCCACCCAAAATACTGATCATGATCCGAACGCCTTTTCCAGCAGGCCCGCAGTCGTGGGGTCGACGGTCTCGTTGCGGCGGATGTAGTGCTTGATCGTGATTGCCGGGTCGGTATCCCCAAGCAGCTGAGATGCCAATTCGACACCCGCGCTTTCGTTGATCGTGGTCGCGACAGTGCGGCGGAACTTGTGCGCAGTCACGCCCTCAATCTCTGCCAGGTTCATGACATGGCGGAGTTGGCGGCGCACATTGTTCGTCGTCAGCGGAGTGCCTCCGCGCGAGCAGAATAGCAGTGCGTTGGGGTCGATCGTGTCGAGTTGCTTCAATCGAAACTGCACGGCCGTCGCGGCAAACCCAGGAAGTTGAATCGTGCGTCGCGATCGCGCGGTCTTCGGGTGATCCTGTCGCGTCGTCGGTTCGCCTTTCGGGCTGATGATCGTTCCAGTGATTCGTACGGACGGCACGCTCAGCTCAATATCCCGTCGGCGGATCGCGAGCACCTCGCCGATGCGCGCGGACGTGCCGAGCATGACCTCGATGATTGCACCGAGTTGCCCGTCGGGCTTCGGCCCCGAGACGTCGCGTCCGGCTTCCCAATACGCAATCGCCGCACGGATTGCGGTGATTTCCTCGGGCGTGAAGGCGTCGGGCATCCGTACGTCGCGATGCAACCGCGCAACGTGATCGACGGGGTTGCGCAGCAGCACCTCGTGTCGCACCGCCAACGCGAGCGCGAGTCGCAGCACAACGCGCGCATGCTTCGCCTTTGAGCACGAATCCTTCGCGAGCCGCTTCAAGAACTGGTCACACCGGGCCACTCCGATTTCGCGCAACGTCAGATCCTTGAATGCGGGCAGTACGAGCGTGCGCATATCGCGTTCATACAGTTGCCGGGTGGCCGTTGCGAGCCGATCCTCCAACTCGATATCTTCGAGCCAGTACGCGACCAGATCAGGGAACGGGCTGTCAGCCGTGAGCGAGCCCGCACTCGGTGCAATCAGATTGCGGTCGACGCACTTGGCCTTGAGCGCGTGCGTTGCAGCGGCTGCAGTGTCGCCGCTCGCCTGCACGAGGCGGGTGGCACCATCCCAGTCCCGGTAGCGGGCGCGAGCTTCGATGCGCCCGCTCGGGCGACGACGGGTCGTGATCTCGCCGTAGGTGCCGATCGTCAGGCGCGGGCGGCTCACAGCGTCACCGTCGAGGCAATTGAGGCGGCAAAGACTGTGAAGACGGCGCGGGGTCGCGCTGCGCTTCGATCCACTCGGTCACGTCCGTGACGGCGAACTTGAGGTGTTTGCCGAAGCGGTACGCACGCGGACCGATGCCCCGCGAGCGCCAGTCGTAAATGGTCGAGACAGGCACGCCGAGATAGGCCGACAGCTCGCGGATATCGAGCAGAGGCGGCAAGTCGGGCAGAGGTAGCGGAAGCGAAGTTGAGCTGGTCATGCAGACCAGGTGCGCCACACGCCCCGAAGCAACCGAAACCACCCGCAAGCGACCTTTGCGAACCGAGCAAAGCACTGGTCAGAAGGTGTTTGAGTAGGGGTTTTAGATGGGTATTAGATGGCCGGATCAAATCTCACCAACGAAAAATCGCGGAAACCCTTGAGTTTCCGCGATTTTTTGGTCGGGCTGACAGGATTTGAACCTGCGACCCCCTGACCCCCAGGCAGACGGATCTGCTGATTCCCGCTACTTGACTGGGGTCTTGGCGTTCCATACGTTGCAGAGCACGTCACGTTTTGCATGCGTTGCAGAGCGTTGACCACTAGATTGGCCCACTAGCTTCGCAGCCTCAGCACCGCAGAGAGCCGAGTTTATGGCAGGTTTATGGCGACCTTCGCGGTCCAATTCTCCGGCATCCGGAGACTCAGGCCCAGTTCTAACGCAACGCGCGCCGGAACGAAGTGTGTCGGCTAGTCAAGAACGCTCCATCACGGACACGGGGTCGAGAATTGCCGCGATGCGCACCATCTGGTCGTCTAGGTTGCCGACGCGTGGGGAGACTCAACGCGCGAACTCGAGTTTCGTGCGTTCATTGCTCGCTGGCGGAGGAACTACTCGGGTCCAACTTCAAAGCGAACGTGACCATGGCAATCCACCCTGGCAGGAGACGGACCTCCTAACCAACAGCCTCTTGCGTGAAGCGTCACAGGTTCGTAAGGCTCGGACGTTCTCCAGTCTGGACACTTCTCGCTTCGAGGACGGGAACTACTCTAGGTCTCCCGCGTCATCAAATAGGGAGGGTTGCGCGGGCCCCACCTCATCGATTCTGTCGCTCGGCAATGGCGTCATGAGCGCACGCGACACTTCTTCGGGCAACTCAAACAATCCGCGCAGGAACGCACCAATGAGTCGAATTGACTTCGTGGTCCGTCGATTCATGGGAAGTCTTTGCGTCAGCCGGGTCGCGATTTCACGTCGGTGAACGAGCCGTTCAAATATGAGTGCGTCCATTGCTCTCGGCAATCCGGCTGTGACATCGGCTCGCTCAGCGAGTCTACGCAACAGCTCGATGAGCGGTTCAGCATACTCCGGAGGGCTCGGGGCAAAGGCGCCCATTGCACTCGTCCGGACATCAGCAGGAGCTTCTACTGAGGCGAGAAGCTTCGCGACATACTCGTCGACGCGATCCGAAAGCTTCCGCATCGAATGGAAGGGGATATCTCCCGCTGCTAGACGCGCCGCAGCAAGGTCTCGAAACTCTCCTAGGTTCATCGACTTGGCTTCGTTCGCAATGATCGCCAAATTGAGTGAAGTGATAGAGATCGCTTCAGCGAAAAACCAACGGGCGGCCACCGTCGCTTCTTCATGAGCTGCCGGAGGCCATCGTCGACTGAACTCACGTAGCATGCCGAGACTTCGTTTCAACGCGTCAAACGGGTCCAAGAACCATACTTCCGAAGTCAAGAACCAATAGGCGCGTTCGAGCATCGGGTCCGACTTGCTGTGTCGTTTTGCTCTCTCACGAAGCAAGGCGACGGTGCGGCCTTGTGATCCGAAGTCACCAACAACCTGGATCTGGAGCCGCGCCTCCCGCGCTTCAAGGTCGTCCAGGTGTTGCACGACCGTGTCCAACCGACGACAGGCATCTCTGAGAGTCACGGTCAGCGGGAAGGCAGTCGTAACCTCACTATCCTCTGCCCCTACTAGTTGCCGAAGCCCGGCCATCCAAAGCGCGCGGTCGAGGGGACGAGGAGTGTTGTTCGATCTTCCGGTCTTTACTTCACCAATTCGCTTGTGCGGTTTCAAGGACTGGTCAAAAGAGTAGCCGAGTATGTCCAGGTCAGTTACGGTTGTTACATCGGCCCCGAACTTGTGCTGTAAGTCAATCCCGCGCCGGACGTAGTAACCGTCCCAGAACCAGGCCTGGGCTACTCGAATCTCTGCAATTGTTCCGGCGTCAAGCCCAAGGGTCTTCGCGTCTTGTGGCACGTTGCATCTCCTTTCGCAGCTCGTGAATCGAGGAGATGAGAACCTCGCGGGCGGCACCCTCAACTTCGACGGAGCGGCTGTCTTCTGGTTTCACAAAGGCGCTTGGCTTTCCCGAGAGCAACAATCCGCTTGGCTGGTCGGTTTCCTTGATCCGTTTCACCCATTCCAGCCCGGTCTCCGCAATTTCGGGCTTGATCAATCGGAGGTATGCACGATCTCCAGTCGGCTCGACAGCCACCACGCCGGCTGCTTCAAGGAGGTGATAATCCGTCGAGATATTCGTGGCAGGCCCCACCCTCCCACGATTCACAAGGGCCCGCACTAGCGTTGCCGGTTCTTGAATCTGTCCCCCACTCGCTTTGGCAACCTTGTGCCCGAAGAGAATGTGGGCGACGAATAGCTTCCGGAGATGTAGCGCCTCGGTAGTTGAGACCTGATTGTCTTCCATTTCGAGCAGAGGTGAGAACACGTAAGTGGAGGAGGCGCCTGAAGCAGATTGAACGGTCGCTGCCTGAATTAGACCAGACGACTGAGCACTCCTAATGATGGAAGCAGGGGCCTGGAGCTTCGCAATCTGGATTCCGGGTGTCTCAAGCACCTGTTGACTCATACCGAGTAGTGCGTCTCGTTCGTTGGCAGGAAGCCCTGCAAGAAACTTGGCGAGTGAGAGCTGGCGAGTTCCCCAGACATAAGGACTATAGACGACCGATTCGCCCAATTCGACTGAGGGTGCATCGAGAATTATCCCCGTTGCACGACCCAGCCTAAGCGCGTTTTCCGCCTCAGCTTCGGAGAAGCCCCGTTTCACGATCTCTTGTAGATGCTGGCTCTCAGCAAGTGGTGCAACTGCACTTATCTCAACAGAGTGGAGAAAAGCCAAATCAGAGCGCTCTGGCCTCATGCCATTTAGGAGTGCGACAGTCTGCTCCGTGACCGTCTGAGAGACTCCCACAAATTCTTCGAGATGCGTCAGGTTCCCTGAGCTGTCAGTCGAATAGTCGATAAGTTCTGCAGCTCTGAGTTCCGGCAGTACTGTCGAGAACAGTTCTCGCTTGCCGAGCCCAGCATGATTCCCATAACGGACCACCAGCTCATGCGTGAACTCGACGAGACGTCCATGCCCCTTCAACCGAGCCGCAAAATCCATCGCCTTCCCGGTTAGAAGGAGCACTTCAACCTCTGCCCGGATCAGGTGGTTGACAATCTTGTGGTCGTGCTGATGCACGAATACCACAGCTCTACCCAGTCGCTTCACATCGTCAGAACTCGGACCGGTCATTTGCCATTCTCCTCCACCGGGTTCCCGCTGTGGCAGCTGCCGCCCCACTGTACCTATCGGGGCCCTGCCCCGATAGGTACGCACTTGCCAAGATTCTGATGCTTCTCTGGAGAGAATTACTCCAAGCTCCCGAAAGGTGAGACAAAGCACGATACTCGCAATTCGCGAGGGGAGCACACGGACTACTGTTTACGCGCAGTCTCTGGTACTCCATGCTTTGACTCTACGCGAAGTGCGCAACCCCGTTGGGCCATCCCTGACTAACTAGATATGGACCAAGGTTGAGGCGTGCAGATTAGGCTACTTCACAGCCCAAAACGCTGTTCCAGCATCGACGCGGTGGCAGGATCAACGAGGTCATCGCGAACGACATAGTGCTGTTCGGTGATCCTCGAATCGGTGTGCCCGAGTAGGCCGGCAGCGAGGTCGATTCCGCCTGCTTGATAGATCGCCGTCGCGCCCGTTCGACGAAAGCGATGTGGCGTCACTTCCTTGAGTCCGGCTTTGTCCATGATCGTGCGGAGCTGTCTGCGGACGTTGTTTGTGGTGAGCGGGCCTCCCTTGCGGTTGCAGAAGAGAAGTGCGTCAGGGTCGATCGAGAGTCGATTCCGAAGTCGTTCTCGGATGGCTCGCACCGCAAACGGCGGGAGTGCGATGGTGCGGACCGAGCGCGAGGTCTTGGGATGGTTCTGTCTATGTGTAGGTTCGCCCTTTCTACTGATGATGGTGCCGCAAATGCGCACGGTGGGCTGTGCACCGCGAAGGTCAATGTCTCGGATGCGGATAGCAAGCACTTCCCCAATGCGCACCGAGGTCCCAAGGAGCACTTCGACGATCTGCCCGAGCTGCCCGTCTGGTCTCGGGCCGCTCGTCATAGGCCGTTCTTCCCATTCGCGGATGGCGTCTCGGATCTGCCAGATTTCGGAATCCTCGAACACGTCGGGACATCTGGCGGGACGTTGCAGCCGGGAGATGTGATCCATCGGATTGCGCGGGATGATCTCGTGGCGGACGGCGAGTCCTAGAGCGAGGCGGAGCACAACTCGGGCTTGCCGGGCGCGACTGTAGCTTTGCCTGGCGAGCTGCTTGATGAAATAGTCGCAGCGGGCGACCCCGATTTCTCGGAGCCTGAGCTCCGCGAATGCGGGGTCGACGAGGGTCCGCATATTCCGTTCGTAGAGAAGCCGGGTTGTGCGAGAGAGCCGGTCTTCGATCTCCATGTCTTCGAGCCAGTAGTCGACGAGCGCGGAGAAGCTACTGTCGGCGGTGATCCTGACGAACGTGGGTTGAAAGAGGGATCGTTCGGAGAGCTTCCGCTTGAGCGCCAGTTCGGCTGCGGCCGAGGTCGGCCCGGTGCATTGGACCGCTCGGAGCTTGCCGTCCCAGTCCCGATACCGCGTTCGAGCTTGGCAGGTTCCGGGGCCGAGCCGTCTGTGACTGATCTTCCCGAAGGTGCCGATCGGTGTTCTCGGTCTAGCCATCTTGCAACCCCGTTCGCGCGAAGGGTCTTGCGGTGTGCCGCCAAGGTGGCGTGTTCGGATGCTGTGCGTGGTGTGTAGGCATCAGATCAGTTTGGCGTGGGATGTGACGACCTGTTCGCACGCAGCAGCGGCTCCGGGCCGGGTGTCGGGGGTTGCTGGAAGAATGGAGATACCTTCAATCACGAGGAGCGGGAATGGGCGTCAGCGTTGCCACACGGAAGACTCTGTGGGGTCGCGCTCACAATGAGTGCGCGTTTCCCACTTGTTTGCAGGAGCTCACGTTTGATGGGGAGACTGCCGATACGGTCGCCCCGGGAGTGAGGATCATCGGCGAGGAAGCGCATATTCGCGCGCAGCGGCCAGGGGGTCTCGCTACCATGCCGGCTACGCTGATGTGGACGGTTACGACAATCTGATGCTGATGTGCCCGACGCATCATGCAATGATCGACGCCAACGATGGCGCCGACGACTCGGTCAAGACGCTTCAGAAGATGAAGACCGAGCATGAGCGTAGACAGAAGCGACGGGGTGAGCTCCAGGGGGCACTGCGCGCGTATCTCGGCGACCGTTTCGCTGCGGAGAACACGGTGCAGTTCCAGCAGGCTGAGCTGCGGGGGCCTTCAGTGGAGGCGATGTTCGTGGATGTCCCTGTGGGAGGTCGGCGAGATGGTTCGACGCTCGCGGATCTCCTCGCACGTATTTCCGCAGAGGCGCCCGGTGATACGGAAGAACTTGAACGATCTTCAGGGCTTCTGATCACCGGTGCGACGCAGGCGCTTCTTCATCCGGATTGGAAGGGCAACGCGATTCTGGTGGGTGGCCCCGGTCAAGGCAAATCCACCGTATTACAGTATGTGTGCCAGTTCCATCGTGCTCGTCGACTCGGTGAGGAAGGGTACAGCGCCGGGCAGTCTGAGCTAACTCGTACGGAATCGGTGGCTCGCTTTCCTATCCGGATTGATCTTCGTCGGTATGCGCAGTGGGCCGAGCAGCCTCGGTCGAAGTCGGGGAAGCGTCAGAAGAAGCAGCGACAGTCGCCTCAGAAAGAGGACCGCTGGTCGAGTCTCGAGGAGTACGTCGTCGACCACATTCGTCGCAACATCGGCATACACCAGTTCGCGCCAGAGGACCTTGCGCTGCTCCTCGCGACCGAGCCGGTACTTTTCGCTCTGGATGGCCTGGACGAGGTAGCGAACCTAGCGACACGATCCCGCGTGGTCGAGGAGATCAGTCGCATGCGCGGACGCCTGAGGGCAGACGCTGCTGATCTGGTGATCTTGGTAGCGACTCGGCCGGGTGCTGCTCTCCGCCCGCTGACTGCTTCAGGAGCGTTCCCGGTGCTCCATTTGCAGCGTCTGACACAGGGACTCCGGCTGCAATATCTGAGGCAGTGGGTGGAGGTGCTGCAGCTCTCCGAAGAGTCCGCCGAGAAGCTGCAGTCCACGTTCATGGATAGTCAGCATGTGCCGCATGTGAGCGAACTCGCCTCGTATCCGATGCAACTGGCGATTCTGCTGCATCTGCTTCATCGTCGCCAGTTGTTGCCGCAGCAGCGCACGGAGCTCTATGCGGAGTATCTCAAGACGTTCCTGGATCGTGAGCAGACCGAGGACAAGGAGCCACTGCTCAAGGACCAGCGGCGCGTGGTCGAGGATACGCACGCCTATTTGGGATGGTATCTCCAGACCAAGGCGGAAGAGGGCGGAAGCGCGGGTTCGATCACTCGGAACGAGCTTCGTGCCCTTCTGCGGGCCTATCTTGCCGGGCAGCCGGAGGAGCAGCAGTTGGCGGACGACCTGTATTCTGCGATTACCGACCGGGTGCTGTGTCTGGTTGAGCGCGAGGATGCGTTCGAGTTCGAGGTGCAGTCTCTGCGCGAGTATTTCGCGGCGTTGCATCTCTACGAGAATCTGACGCCGAAGGGCATCGGTAACCCTCGTGATGACGGACTCAACGCACTGCTAGAACGCCCCTACTGGGCGAACACGTGCCGGTTCTTCATCGGGATGCTCGCTAAAGGTGAACTTCGCGCTCTGATCGGGAACTTCTTCACGGTCGAGAAGAAGGTCACGCCCCGTCCGCTGGTGCGATCGATGGCGGTTACGCTACTGAACGATCGCGTCTACGACGGCCTGACAAGCGACGAGATCCAAAACGTCGTCGACTTCGTACTATCCGGCCCTGGGCTGGTTCTTGCTGAGGACGGTGTGCTGGACGCCGCGGGCAACCCTCTCCGGTTCGGGAAACGCGCAGGCCGTGCCCAGGCGATTGCACATCTCAAGGCGCGCCTTGAGCAGGACACCGATACTGAGGCAAGTTGGGCCGCAGCGACAAGCCTTCTCGCCCACTCGCTGCCTACCGACGATCTCGCCGCCTGGTGGTGGGGGCAGCTCACTCCGACCCCCCTCTGGGTGGAAACCGCCGCGCGTCTCGGAGTGTTTGCTCCGCTCAGTATGGAGCAAGAGGCTCGGTTGCATACGGTGCTCTCGTCGTACAACGAGCCAGGCCAGTGGCGTACAGATCTGCTGCGGCAGGGCGGGTATTCAGGGCACGGCACAGACGTGGTCCAGCTGGTATGGGAAGACCTCAACGCCGGATGCGACACCGACCCAGACGGCTCGAGTCCCGATCTGAATGCTCTCATCGCGTGCGCGGGTTCAATCCTGACCGGGAGCCAGACTCTTGCCTGGATTGCTCCCGAGGAGAACTCGCAGGTGCAGTCCCCGCTTGCGGTTCGCCTATGCGAAGCAGCTCGTTCACTGCGACCGGTCTCGACAGCCTCCGCTGCGGTGGAGTGGGATCAATACTTGTCCGTCGTCGCGGAGGCTTGGGGGCCGGGATGGGTCCTTGGCCGGGCGGTTGCTCGGGTTCCCGAAACGATCGATGTCTCTCTCATGTCGGCTCGGGCCGCATCTCCTGCGCTCACGGCCGCGGCCAGGATCGAGGCTGACTATCGTGAGCATCAATCAGACCCTGATTGGTGGCGAGACCGACTCTCGTCGGTTGGGGACGGGTATGACCTCATGCTGACGGTGATCGCGCTTGTGGAGCAGGCGCGGACCGCGACGATTGTTGCGGTGGCGGCCGAGCTTGACGGGGCCGTGCGGAGGCTCGATCGCAAGCAGTTCCGTGCTGTGGAGCGCGCTCTTCAGCAGGATGCCGCTTCATATCGGGTGCAGCCCCTCGACCTGCACGAGCCGTTGCGTCTGCACCGTGTGAGCCTCTCGGGTCGGGTGCTGTGGCTGATCTGGCAGCTTGCAACGGAATCCACTCGCGAGAGAATCCCAACCTACCTCGAGAAGGAATTGGCCGACGTGTTCCTTGCGGGGCCGACAGATGGGCGTCCGGTGGTGGAGGCGGCCCAGACATCCCGGAAGGTGAAACTCGACTGCTTCCGGCATGCGCGGCCGTCGCTTCCGGGCGGGGGGTGGTCCGATCCCACGCAGTTGGCGACGATAACGATCGGGCTTGCGAAGGAAGTCCTTGAGACGCCGGGGGGCTTGGCCCATGGAGTTGGTACAGATCGCGATCGATCGCCTCAATGCGCAGGCGGCTTCGCGCGTGGTACCGCTGGCCAATGTCGCGTCGGCAAATCACTGGTTTGGCAGCCCCTGATCCCCTCCCCGGGGAACTCAGGGTGCAGCCGTTCTGGCGGTGAGGGGGCTACTCGGATGTGGGCGGGGCGAAGCTCACGTGGATGCGGTTCCGGTTGAAAACATCCCAGTCGACATGCAGGACAAAAGACTGCTGGGGATGCGCTCGCTCGATGTCGATTGAGGTGGAGAAGTCCCCTTCGTCGGTGAGCACTTTGACGGCGCTGCGCACATCCTCCGGGTCACTCTCAAGTTCCTTCGCGAGCTGATCAAGGCTTACCAGGATGTGATCGACTTCCTGCTCGTCAGTGCGGAAGAGCCGAATGATCTCCTGGGCGGCGCGCTCGTGAAGTCTCTCCCAGCGGATCTTGTCTTGCCGCGCTGCTTCTCGCGCATCGAGCGGGAGCACCTCCGCAGGAAGGGGTGCTTGCGGATTGAGGAAGAGCCCACCTGCCTCGTTCGCGCTGAGGACGTTGCAGGAGACGAGCAGATCGACCAGGGCGCCGAAGGTGTGCGAGACAGGGAGGTTCTTCGAGGCGAGATAGCGCGCAAAGTCCGCTTGGTCTAGTTCTCGTTGGGCCTTGTCCTGGGCGTTCAGTTCGTCCGTGGTGCGGGGCTCATCGGGTTCGCCGAAGTCCTCATCGAGCTCGGCGAGCTTTTCCTCCGTCCACAGCTCCAGGGGTTCCCAAACTGAGGAGTCGAGACCATCCGGAGTGTCTGGGTTCTCTGCGCGGAGCATGGAGTCGAGAGCGGTCCGCGTGATGGGGCCGGAGCTGGCGAGTTCACCGAAAAGGACTACGACGGCGGGCGGCAGAGTACTGCTCCACCCTCTGCCGAACAAGATGTCGGTGACCGTCTGCATCGGGTGTGGTTCATCGCTCATGCACCAATTATCTCGTGTGCGGATGTGGTGCCGATTCATCCTGCAGGCAAGGCAGCTGATGCGGTGGAAAGTTCTTGCTTCGCGATGCCCTGAGCAGCAGGCTGTTCGATCCCATGAGCGCGAAGGCTCCGCGAAGGATTCACGTCTTGCGTCCTTCGGGCAAGGAGCTCCCGAGCGCGCGCTCTTGCCAGAAGTACAAGACTGGCCGGCCCCATCGCGAGAAAGACGATGCCCATGACGAGGCACCAGAGCATCGGGGTGCTGAGCCACGATTCGCCGCCGCCCTCGATGAGTTCCTTGAAGATGTTCGCGACGAGGAAGTAGGGAGCCGCGATGAGCATCGCGGGCACACCCCACTTGTGGCTGTCTCTGCGGTGGATGATCCGCATGATGAGCCGGAGGCTGGGCAGGCATCGGGCGAAGAAATCGAGGTCTTCGCCACTCCTACGATGATGCCGTTGAGCATGATGGGGTTCCTCTCAGTAGCGCGGAGCTATCTAGAAGCGGCGCTCAAAGAGTTGCCTGAAGGCACGGCCCGGAGGCTGAATGTTGTTCACAGGGATGACCGCTTCGCCGTTTACGGTAAGCCAGAACAGCAGGTCTTAGGGAGTTATCCACATGCCGGCCACGTGATGTTGCCGGGGCGGGAGTCACCTGATCCCGCGACTGTGTGCCGAGTAGTAACCTGATGATCGTCGAGCGTCTGGGGTGGTAGGCCGGTGTGCGCGGAACTGACGCTGGACTTCCTCGCTTACTTGGCATCGCACGATCGGGAGCACCCGTCGGACTGTTTCCCGGATGAGGTCGTAGGGCTCCTCCCCTCTGAGAGTGCGGGCGATCGAGTCGAGCCGCACTTCCTCCATCGTCTGCTGCCCTCTCTCCGCATGCAGGTACCTGCGGAGCGCGCCGATCAGCAGCTTGCTCGCCTCGAGAGCGTAGGCGACGCGGTCTGCGGCGAGTGCTTCAATGTGCGTTTGTTCCGCGTTGGCTCTGGCTGTCGACCGGAGCATCTCGGCTTGTTCCCGGTTGAGTCTCCGCATTCGTTCTGCGTTGATGGGCTTGGCAAAGAACCTCTCTGCTTGGTGTAGTCGTTGCTGCCGTTCATCGGCAGAGGGCACCTGATCGGGGGTCAACGGGATTCCCGAAACGGGGCGCCGACGGCTAGAGGATCGGTGGCCGGTTTGTGTTCCGAGCTTTCGCTGACTCGAGGATTGCCGGACCGCCGCGTCATTCCGGATTTGCAGTGCTGCGCTGTCGATGCTGTGCTGAGTCGCGAACATGGTCATGGAGCACCGATCTCTCTGGTCATGAGTTATGAGAGAGGTGCGCTGGTGCCGTCCGCCAGGCCGGCGCGTGGGGTGGTGCGGACCGGGGCCGCTGCTCCTGGAATGTCGGTGCCCCTCGGTATCCTTGACATATGCGAAAACGAGCCAAGAGCGACACCCCCGAGGTGGAAGTTCGGCGTGCTCAGTTCGCTCGTGTTCGTCTACTGAATGAAGAACTCGACAAGCTCACAACCGATGCCGCCGAACGCACGGCGAGCGTCACCAACAAGGCTTCGTTTCTGGCCGTCTCAGCGGGCGTACTGATCGCGGCATCGACGATTCAGCTTTGGAGCACGCTTGCTGTTCTCGGGGTGGTCGCGCTGGCGCTGGCATGTCTCGCACTTGCTTGTGCGGCTGTCGCCGTTCGGCCAGGGAAACGAATGGGCATTGAGGCCCGTCGCTTGGTCGACCGCTATGTGGACTCCACCATAAGTTCGATGCAGATGGAGATTCAGATCGTGAGCGACAAGGCAGCCGTGCTCACGCAACGAGAGCACGATCTTCGCTCTCGCGCGGCCTGGGTCTGGTCAGGATTCGCCGCGCTCGCATTTGCATCCCTCGCACTGACAATCGTGTTCGCCGCAGAAGTACTCGGAGGTTGATGATGGGCCGGCCTGGCTACGAAGACAGCATCGCTGGAAACGACGCAGAGGATGAGAAGCCGACAAACATCGGTACCGTCCAGTTCGGTGGGGGCAACACCGGAACACTCACGCACGGTGACAGCAATCCGAGCACGTTACTCGGACGAGAACAGGAGAACGACAATGGGGCGTCCTGATTACGAGGAATCAACCTCGGGCGGGAACGAGAGTTCCACATCTACCGGCGACAATATTGGTTGGCACCAGAACAGCAAGCCTCCGGTCGAGATACAGACTCGCGTGGGCGAGCCTTCCCGCCGTACTGAAGAGTCAGACTTCTAGACCCTCGCCCTTCCAGGAAAAGACTGAGTTGCTGGTGATGGTCTGCGCGAGTAGGACGACACCACAGACACCAGCCGTCACAGGACGCGTCCTGGTTCTCGCGCGGACGCTCGCCCATCCGCCTGCGGCCGAGCACGTTCAGCCGCGAGTGCGCGAACGCGTTGGAGCGCTAGCGCGGCGCGGGCGTGGTCGATCTTCTGCGCGACCCCGTCCGGCTCCGGTCCGAGCGCTTCGGTGCTGGTGATCGCGTAGCGGTCACGGTAGGCGGCCACTGTGCGGACATACCGATCCCAGGCTTCCCGCTTCCGCGGTTCGTCGGGCCGAACTCCGAGCGCCTTGGTCCATGCTGCGTTGTCAGCGATCGCTTGTTCGGCGAGGGTGGCTGCTCGGTGCTCGATGAGCTGGTGCCGCTCTGCGAGCGCCTGCTTCATGTCGGGGTCGGTGATCCCGGCCGCGACGGGGATGAGCCCGGCGATGAGTTGCGGTGCTCGGCGGGTGCGCCCGGTCCTCGCGGGTTGGGTGGTGGCGTTTGCGACGCGCCAGTGCAGCACGGAGGCGATGTCGTCTGCGTCCTCGAAGCCGCGCGCGGCGACCAGGCCGGGCATGAGCTGGTCGATGTCATAATGGTTCGCCTCGGCGCGGCGCAACTCGGCGGCGAGTGCCCCGAACGCTTCTGACGCGAGCGAGGCTTCTGCTTGGGTGTCGGTGAGGCCGGAGGTGCGGATGAGGGTGGCCCACCGGTCGTGCTGGGCTTCGGTGGCGATCGTCTCGTACTCTGCGGCGAGCTGCAGGATCGACCCCCACCGTTCCTGTTCCGCTTGGATCGTCTCGTGCACGGAGAGCTCGGCCCCGGAGTGATGCAGCACCCCGGTGAGCACCCGCCGGGCGGCCTCTTCGATGTCCTCGACCTCGTGTGGGTGCGCGTGCGCATCATCCGGGGTGTCGGTGGCGACGTAGGCGAAGTTGGCGTCCTTGCCGCGGGTCAAGGCGACGTACAGGTTCTCGCGCGTCATTGACGGGTCGGCCAGCACATGCGAGGTATCGACCGTCACGCCTTGCGCCCGGTATGCGGTGACGGCGTAGCCGAGGTCGAGGTGCTGGGCGACGTAGTCGGCGGGGAGCACGATCGACTCGCCCCGGCCTGGGCCGGCGGGGCGCACGGTCACTGAGCCGTCGCGCCTGACTTTCGTGATCGTCCACCTGTTCCCGTTCTGCACCCATGAGAACCGGGTGCGCAGCTTCCGCTCGTTCTTCCGCGTGATCACCGTGTCGCCGACAGAGGCTTGCACGCCGCCGTCCAGGGTGACCTCACCCTTGAGCGGGTTGACGACATCGGCGAGGATGAGCTCGGTGCGGGCGCGCAGGTTCAGCGCCGCAACCGCGTCGCCGGAGTCTGAGACGAGGATCGACGCGATCCCGGCTTCTCGGTCTGCCCGCCATGCCTCGTAGGCTCTGTCGGTCATGTCGTCGGTGGTGCCGCCGATGATCCGGTCGGCGTCCTCGTAGACTCCGATCACATCGGGTTCCCCGAGCCGGAGCCGCAGCGATGCCCGCTTCTCCCACTCGTGCGTGAAGCGGTGGATCGTGGAGAGCACGGGGGTGTCAGGGCGGTCGCCGGCGAGGAGCCCGAACGCGCCGGCCGCGGCTGGGGATTGGAGTTGCCCGTAGTCGCCGACGAGGAGAATCTTCGCGCCGGCTTTCGCGGCGGCGCCGGTGATGCGGTCGAGTGCGAGGGTGCCGGCGAGGCTCGCCTCGTCCACGATCACGAGCTGACCGGCCTGGAAGGTTCGGCCGGTCATGAGGTGCAGCGTCCACCAGCGTGCGGTGTTCTCGGTCTTGATCCCGAGATCCTCGGCGAGCACTTCCGCAGCGACCGCCGACGGTGCCAGCCCGACCACAGACCCGGTGCCGTGCTGCTGTTCCCATGCGGTGCGGAGCGCGAGCATCGCGGTCGTCTTCCCCGTGCCCGCGGGGCCGACGAGGAGATCAAGCTGACGGCCAGAAACCGCGATCCGGGTGAGCGCGTCGGCCTGGTCGGGTCCGAGCATCCGCCCTTCCCGATCCGGCTGTCGGGTGACCTTCTCGATGAGGGCGAGAGGGAGTTCGGGGCCGGTCAGGGTGCGGGAGCGTTCGAGGAGCCGCTTCTCCGCATCGAGCAACGCCTCCGACGAATACAAGGTGCCGTGGCGGGGGCGGAATGCGCTCGACCCATCCGGCCGCTGAAACCTTGCCGGCGTCGATGCGAGCTCCGGCGGCGTGAGGCGCAGGGAGGCGCGTTCGGCGGCATCGACGACCATGCCGGTGACGGCCTCCCGGTCCCGTGCCGTCGCGAAGCGGTACTGCATCGTCTGCCGTGCGGCCTCGGCGGTCAGGTTCCAGCGGTGCCAGGTCGATCGCTTCTCACCCACGGCCTCCATCACGGCTCGGCCGATCTTCTCGATCTCCTCCAAAGGAAGGTCATCGGCGAGCAGCACCCGCACTGGTGTACTCGGGATCGCCTCTCGCACCCAGTCCGACGCATCCCGCCCCAGCCGCGCGGTCGCTCGCCTGCGCCATTCGGTCGTGAGGTCGGCGAGGGATCGCACCTGCTTCTCAGGCCTCGTGGACAACGTGGCTTGGGCGCGGAGCTTGATAATCGTCGCCGCCGAAGGCTGCCGGCCGTGCTTCTGAACGTACTCGGCAATGAGGCGGTCTTTCTCGACGTCGATCTGCCGGGCGCGGGTGGAGAACTCGAGCACGAGCTCTTCCGGCACCGTCCTGATCGCCCAGGCAGGGTTACGGTCGCGGCCACGATCCCGCGCCTCCCACTCCACTCCGAGCAGCCGGGTCAGATGGTCGGCGATGATCGCCTCATGCAGTTCGGAGAGCGCAACGGTCGCGGCGTGCATCGGCCGCCCATCCAGCGACCGCCACCGCCAGTCCAACGTGGTCTTCACCTTGTTCGACACGACGACATGCGTGTGAAGGTGCGGGTCGGAGCTGCGGGAATCGTAGTGGTCGTAGGCGGTCGCGGCGAGCCCGAAGGTATCGACCTGCGCGACCGCGCCCCCGTCGGCGCCGGTCATGCCAACGCGGGTCGCGGCGACTTCACGTTCCATGAAATCGATCACCTCGGCGATCGCCGCGTGATGCGCCTCGGCGATAAGCGCCTGGGTGCCGGCATCGGCGACCGCCCACAGCACCGACGCCGACTTCGGCAGAGAGAACGTGTAGTCATATCCCGCGACGGCCTTCCTGGTGCCGCGTGCGTGTTCTTCGGCTTCGATTTCCGCGATCGCTTCCGCGCGCGAGGCCGGGCCGAGATTCGGGTCGAGGGCTTCGACGCGCTCGGCGATGCGTTCGGCTGGGGTCTTGTAGACCGGGTAGGCGCGGCCGAGCGGGTCGCCTGTCACCGGGTCGCAGCCCATCCCGATGAGGAGCTGGAGCTGCTGCTCCGACACCTCCTCGCCGGGAGTGATGCGGCCTTCGCCAAGCTGGGTGAGGCCAGACCCGAGCCACCGGCCGGGAGGGTTCCCAGCCTCGGCATAGTAACGAGTCAACGGCGTCGAAAGGCTCCGGTCACCATCGCCCGCGACCACCGAACGCAGCAGATACTTGTAGCCGTCGCCAGCACTCATCACACGCATCGAGACCGTCATACCACTCAGGTAGGGGTTCAATATCGTAGCCCCTTGCCGGGTATTGACGCCGTTCGTAAAGGAGAACTGTGCTGTGGGCATCGATGCCTGACGATGTTTGGATAGGGGGCATCCCGCACGCTCTCGTGGATTGGAAAGTCATGTCCACGTCAGTCATACTCCGACTCAGAGCGCCAACTCCGAGCCCTCGATCCAGCCCGGTGAGCGGCAGCCGTTGTCACCCAACAGAGAGAAATGTCGTTATGAAAACGTGACCTACCGTGCCGATCAGGCACCCCTTTCGCGGGCCTAGCCGGAAGGCTGCTGGAGCGCCGCTGCGTTCAGTTGCACGGTGGCCAGCAGCACGGGGTCGTCCTGTCCGGGCCAGGTGCCCACGAGAATGCCCGCACGCTCGGGGGCGGCGGTGTCAAGGGTAGGGCGGCGAACGATCTCGATGACGCCGATACCGGTTTCAACGCGGCTGGCGACTCCCGCGACGCGCCCGTGACCCGCGTAGGAGTCGAGGCTGTCCAGATCGATGCCGGAGCCGCGGGCGCGGGTGTCGTTCTCGAGCAGGCTGACTTCTTCGCCGGTGTCGAGCAGACGCGTCGCTTCGCCTCGCCCGTACAGGACGGTCTCGACCAGTGCGCGGATGTAGGCCGGATCGAGGGCAGCATCCGAGACCCACCGCTCGCCCAGGACACCGTGCTGCAGGGTGCCGATAAGGTGCGCCGCAGGCACTGGAGGCGGTGCGCCGCGGTAGGTGAGCGGCACCTGGTAGACGGCGTCGTCGCCGGCGGTCACGAGAATCGTTTCGATGCCGACCTCGCCATCGGGGTCGTCGAACCGAAACGCGCCCACCTGCCGCAGCGCAGCGGCATCACCGTGGAACCACGGCTGGGTGGGGAGCCACCGGGCGAGCAGTTCCAGCTTGGTCGGGTGGAGCGTGGTCTGGTGCAGAAGCGCCAAGAAATCGGGCCTTTCTCGTAGGAACAGTTGGGGAGCAGTGCTGGTCAGGAGACCGGAGAGGATCCGCGCGGGGCGGCCCCGGTCGCACATGGAGAATCGCGGAGCGTGTGGATCATGAGCCGGGCACTTCCGCCCAGGCGCAGCCTCGATCGTCGCCGTGCTGCACGCCGGTCAGCACCCATCCGGGGAACGGTTCGCCGTAGACGGGCCAGCCCTCGATCTCGAACACCGTGGAGCGCCCGTCGAATGCGATGGGCTCGGTCGCTGTGGCGTCGGGTACCGGATACAGGGCTCCCTCGTTCTCGTAGGTGTCCAGGTGCGTGGTCATCGGGCACAGCCCGCCGAATCCACCGATCGGCGCCGTCTGCACCGGCCACCACTCGCCGGCGTTGCGCGCCTCGATCGCAGCGACGGTGCGGGTGCGTTCATCACTGCCGGGATCGGAGCACGGGATCGACTGATCGGCGACGCTGCGGCGCGTTTCGTGGATCTCCACACCACCCTCGACTGCGGTGACGGAGTGGGTGACGGTCCCGCAGCGCGCCATCCGCGCTACCGGCAACGTCACCTGCACCGGCCCCTCGTCGGTCGCGACCCAGAGATACCATTGCTCGTCGATCGCGTTCCCGTCGAGCCGGGTGATCTGCACCGCCGCATCCATCCGGTCGTCATCGGTGAGTTCCGCCAGCACGACCTCGCCAAGCTCATAGCTCACCATCCCGTCGGAGGCCTTCCCGTCGACCAGCGTGACCTGTACGGTCTCGGGAACGCTGCCGCCGGACGGAACGTCCAGTCGAGATCGCCGAAGTCGGTGCTCTCGAGCCCTGTGGTCGGGGCCGGCTCGTCGGCGTCCACGGGCTGCTCGCTCTGCGCCTCGACCATAGGCTGTTGCGAGGGAGCGCAGGCGACTAATGCCGCTGCAGCGATCATCAGGACGGCCGACACGGCGAGCGCGCGGCGAGTTCGTTCGAGGGGTCTGGATACGCGCATATGTTCCACCGTAGAAGGCGAAACGATGCGATCGAGCAGGTTGTGACCGAAATGTGAGCCGCACGCGCCGCGTCTCGTGCTGATCGCGGATGGTTTCATAGAGGGATGAACGATGCACCCGCCGGTTCGGCCGTGACCGTGCGCGGCGTGGGAGCCGCAGGGCTGGCGGCGGTCCTGTTCGCGGTGATCTTCTACCTCTCGGGCATCCTCGACGCCTCGGCGGAGGTGACGTTCGGCGCACGGATCCTCCTCACCCTCGTCTGCTACGCGCTGGCGCTCGCGCATCCTAGTGCGCGACGCCTGCTGCGCGCCTACTGGGCGCAGGTGACGCGCTCTCCCCGCACCCTGTTGCTGCTTCCCGTGCTCTGCGCGCTGGTCGGCGTGCAGCTGTGGCTGTTCTCGTGGGCGCCGTTGCACGGGCACGCGCTGGACGCCTCGCTCGGGTTCCTGCTGCTCCCACTCGCGATCGTGCTCGGGAGCCGGCTCGTACTCCGCGCCGAGGTGACGCCGATGCAATGGGCGGCGGTGTGCATCGCCGTGCTCGCGGTGACGATCAAGTTCGCGTTGACCCCGCAGCTCTCCTGGGTCACCGCGGTGGTCTGCCTCGGATACCCGGCCTATTTCATCGCGCGGAGGCGCTTCGGCCTCGACAACCCGATGGCCTTCGGCGTCGAGATCGCGGTGATCGCACCTGTCGCGCTTCTACTCGCCTGGCAGGGTGGCCCACTGCCGCAGGATGCCGTGGGGCGGCTCGCGCTCGTCGTGGTGGGGCTGGCGGGTGCGGCGGCGATGGCGGCGTTCCTGGCGGCGTCGCAGCTGCTCTCGCTGCCGCTGTTCGGGCTGCTGGGCTATCTCGAGCCGGTGCTGCTGGTCGCCGTCGCCCTTATGCTCGGGGAACGTCTGCACGGGGCCGATCTCGCCGTCTACGGTCTACTGGGCGTCGCCCTGGCAGCACTCGCAGTCGAGGGGTTCCGGAGACGCTCGAGAGCCGCCGAGCGGGAACCGTGAGCATCGCGGGGACGGCTCTCCCTCGTCTCGGCCGCGGCTGATCGATCGGACACTGATACCCATCGGCTTTCTGGTTGCGCCAGGGGCGGCGCGGGTCAGCGCTGCTCGCCGAACAGATGCTCCTGGGCGCCGACCACGCTCGCCAGCATCTCGGGATCGAGGGGAGCGCCGGCGCGGATCACCGAGTAGTCGCCGTGCGGCTCGAGGATGATGCACTGCGCCTCTGCGGGGTGCGCGATCCCTGCGCGCCGCATCGCCGCATGCAGATCGGACGGAGAGGTATGGGTGCGTCTGCACGCCTTCTCGATGGGGCGCCCATGGGCGAATACGAGCACCGGGCGGGAACTGATGAGACGCCGCGAGGCCCAGGTGCGCTCGATCGCACCGAAGATCGCCTCCATCGTCATGAGCGTGACAAGGCCGATGACGCCGGCGGCGACCGTCGGCGGATGGCCGAGGATCACGCGGCCCGCCACGGCGCCGAGCATGAAGAACACGAGCGCGTCGAACCCGCTGGTGACGGTGAGCACACGGGCACCGAAGATCCGCACCAGCGCCAGGAAGACGAGATAGATGATCACCGCGGACGCGATCACGATCGGGATGCGATACCATTCGATGCCGAGCTCGACGAGCAAGTACTCGCCCCATCCACCTGGAGGTTGCATGATCTCCATCCTCGCATGCGTCTCACCCCTCGAATATCAAGATCCGTGAGTTCCTGGAAGATGAAGGTTTGGCTCGGCCTGACACAGCGTGAGAAGACCGAGAGCATGTTCTGATCCATAGAGCAGACCTCGCCGCCTGCAATCGTGACGGTCCACCGGCGGCGCGAATGAGCTTTTATCACAGAGCACAAATGATTCGCTCGTCCCAGATGTCTCGCAGGCTCTGCTGGCCGGGGGCAGGCTCGGAACATGGAAGCCGATGCGCTCCCGACGTCATATCGCAGTCTGCGCGAGGGCGCACAACATCACTGGCTACCGACGTTGGCCAGATCCTGCGTGGAGGGACAAGCAAGGAACGAGCTCTTGCCTGGCCGAATAGGGTGGAAGGATGAGCCAGGATCAGTGGACCTTCATCATCATCCTGTTCGGCGCGGTCATCGTACTCGGCACCGCCATGATCACCACCGCCGGGGTGATCCGCAGCAAGCGTCTGCGCGCGCAGCGCTCCGGCCCCGGCGGCGCCGACACCCCCGTGCCGAACGATCCGTGGCAGCGGTTCGGCCCCGCACTCGCGGCGGTTTATGCGAGAGTCGAGTGGCACGACACCCGGGGCGCGAGGCGGGTGCTCGCGCCCGAGCAGACCTATTTCGGCTACGGCTGCGCGATGTCGCTGCCGATGCTCCGGCGTTCACTCGCCCGCGACTGGCGGGTACGGAAGCCGGAGCAGGCACAGCAGCGGGCACGCGACGCGGTCGACCGTGCAGCCTCGGATGCGGTGCTCCTCGCCGGAGTGCGAGGTGAGACCCCGGAGGCGCTGTCCGAGCGGCTGCTCGCCCTGGGTGCTCCGCGCGATGTCGCCGAGTTCCTGGCCTCCCGCGTGCCGATCGACAACGAGTCGGCGGACCGCGGTGCGGGGATGCTGCCGTCGCTGGCTTTCGATCTCGCGCGCTTCGCGAACCTGGTGCGCTGGAGCGGCAGCGCCGGGCTCCTGACGCAGGGCGAGGTGCGCGAGGCCTCCGACGTGCTGGGGGCTGCTGCGGTCACAGTGTTCGATGGCTGGAACGAGTTCGGCGAGTACTATGCGCTCGGGTTGCAGAACTACACCCGCCGCGGCAATAAGCCCTTCCTGCGAGCGGTCGAGTGGCTGCGCGTGGATCCCGCGAGCCCCTGGCGTGCCCTGTCCTGGCCGGGGCAGCTGTGGAGCTGAGGCGATCCCGGTTCGCGGCTCCACGGGGCACCGGTGAGACGCCTCCACACGGTCAGCGCAGCTGAGCGAAGGCCTCCACCCGGGCGGTCGGGCCGACGACGAGCAGCGTGTCGCCTGCGTGCAGCACGGTGGCGGCTTCGGCGTTCTGCCACGACCCGTTCGCCGGCCGGAACGCGGCGACGGTGACCTGATGCTCGGTGCGGATGCCGGCCTCGCTGAGCGTGATGCCCTGGAGCGCCGCGGGGGCTTGCGTCTTCACCATGGCGTAGCCGGGGTCGATCTCGACGTAGTCCGCGGCCGCTCCCCGCACAAGGTGCGCGACCCGGCGGCCCATGTCGCGCTCCGGGGAGAGGACGCGATGCACGCCGAGCTGATCGAGGATGATCGCGTGCTGCTCGTCGTCGGCCTTCGCCCACACGACCGGCACCTTGAGCCGGAGCAGGAGCGATGCGGTGAGGATCGAGACCTTGATATCCGAACCGACCGCGACCACGACCCGGTCGAACGCGTCGATGCCGAGTTCCTCGAGCACCTCGAGCTTGGTGGAGTCCGCGCGGACGGCCTGGGTGAGATGCCCGCTTAGGCGTTGCACGATCGTGTCATCGAGATCGATCCCGAGCACTTCCGTGCCGGTATCCATGAGCTCGAGCGCGAGAGAGGGACCCGAAACGCCCGAGCCCGATGACGGCGACGGAATCCGCTTCGGCGATCCGGTGCAGCGGCCCGGTATGGGTGGAACGTCTGGACATGACAACAGCCTGCTCTCAGTGGGGTTATCCGATGATGGGACGCTCGACGGGCAACGTGTAGAGTTCACGCCGCTGCCTGACCGCGAGCGCAGAGGCGAGCACGATAGGGCCGACGCGCCCCATGAGCATGAGCGCCGAGAGCACGAACTTGCCGAACGCACCGAGCTCCGCGGAGATCCCGACCGACAGCCCGCAGGTGGCGAACGCAGAGATCACCTCGAACAGGATCCGGTCGAGCTTCGCGTCGCTGACGACCGTCAGCAGTGCCGCGGCGACGAACACGAGGGTCGCACCGAGAAAGACCACGCTGATCGCAAGCCGGAGCGTACCGTCCGGGAGTCGCCTGCCGAGCGTGTTGGTGTGCCGGGTGCCTTTCGCCTCGGCCACGATCGCGAGGAACAGCACCGCAAGGGTCGTGACCTTGATACCGCCCGCCGTCGATGCCGACCCGCCGCCGACGAACATGAGCGCATCGCTGAGCAGCATCGTGGTCGCGGTAGAGGATTCCATATCGACGATGGAGAACCCGCCCGAGCGCAGCATCGTGGACGCGAAGAGCGCGTGCCCGATCTTCTGCCCCCACGGCTCGTTCCCGACAGTGTCGGCATTGTTCCACTCGAAGCCCGCCCAGGCAAGCGCACCGAGCCCGAAAAGCACGCTCGTCGTGATCAGCGTGAGCTTCGTGTGCAGCGTCCACCTGTGCCGCGTCCATTTCGCCCGGATGAGGTTGAGGAACACCGGGAACCCGAAACTACCGACGAACACCCCGATCGCAATAGGCATGAGGACGAACGGGTTGTCGGCGAAGACCGCGAGCCCGCCGGCGTGCGGCGTGAATCCGGCGTTCCCGAACGCCGAGATCGCATAGAAGACGCCATGCCATAGCCCTAGGCCGAACGACTCACCAGAGGCGATGAACGCCGGCACGAGAAGGAGCGCGAGAACACCCTCGATGATGAAGGTGGTCGTGACGACGACGCGCAGCAGGCGTCCGACGCTACCGATGCCGTCGGCGCCGATGCTCTCTTTCGCGAACACGCGGCTTGACACGCCGAGTTTGCGGGTGACCATCATCGCCAGCAGCAGCGCAATCGTCACCACCCCCAGCGCGCCGGTCTGGATCGCGACGAGGATCACGACCTGCCCGAACATCGACCAGTGCTCCGCGGTGTCCACGGTGGTGAGCCCGGTCACGGTCACCGCTGACACCGCCGTGAACAGCGCATCGGGAAGCGAGGTCCGGGTGCTGTCCGCTGAGGCGACCGGGAGCATGAGCAGGCCGGTGAACAGGAGCGTGGCGGCGGCGAAGACCAGGAGCGCGACCCTCGCCGGCGCATGCCCGGCCGCATAGCGGGCACGTCCGCGCAACTGCAGAGCGAGGTCGCGGGCCCGCTGCAGGGCGCTGCTCTCGGAACCGGTGTTCATCTGGGTCGCCTGCGGACGCTTCGACGCGCCTCGGACTCGAGGCGGCGTATCGACCAGACTTCCCGACGCACCGCACCGATGCTACCACATCCGATACCCGACGCCCAGGGCAGGTGCCTGCGATCATACGGATCGCCGGACGAAGGCTGCGAGAACACCCCCTATCGGCATAGGATAGGGTCTCGTTGCGGGGCTCGCCCCGATGAAGCATGGTGTGCCGGGAAGTCTGGTCGGCGAAAGACGAACCAACCAGAACCCGAAGGACCACTCACCATGATCGCACCGTTTCTGATACGCGGGGATGCGCTCCCGGCGCTCGCGAACATCCCAGAGGCGCCGCCAGAGGATCGCCCGCACGGCATGCTCTGGGGCGTCGACCTCACCGAGTGCGCGACGCGGAAGCAGGCCCGCGCCGCCTGGCACGACGCGATCGCCGGACTGAAGGCCGAGTTCGATACGGTGCCGGGAATCCGGCGCGTCTGTGTCGCCTGCCTGCGCCCGAGAAGGTTCCCGCAGCAGGCACTCGTCCGCGTTCCCGCCGGGCTCGCCACTCAACTCCACAATGACCTCGAGCGGGACCGTGCCCGCTATGTGACCCTCGTGCTCGATGTCACCGACTGCGAAGACCCTGCCCTGCTCCGAGTAAGACTCGGGGGGGCGCTCACCGAACCGCCCAAATGGGGCGATCTCACCCTCACCTGGAACGACGTCGCCGACTCGACGCTCCACGAAGCGTGGGCCCGCGAAGTCGCTCTGACCGATCCCCGACACTTCGTCACACCTTCACCGGCCGGCCCGGTCCCACTCCCTGTTCAGAAAGCTCCCATGACAGACCCCACCAACCGTACATCCACCCTGTTCCCGCGCTACGGCTCATTCACCGAAGCGCGACGCATCGGCGAGATCCTCCGCAAAGAGACCGTCGGCGGCATCCTCCTCGTCATCGCCGCGGCGATCGCGATCGTCTGGGCCAACACCCCGCTCGCCGACACCTACTTCGCGCTCCGCGACTTCGAGATCGGCTACGAACCCTGGCACCTCAGGCTCAGCCTCGGCGCCTGGGCCGCAGACGGGCTGCTCGCGATCTTCTTCTTCCTCGTCGGCCTCGAACTCAAACGCGAGTTCGTCGCCGGTGACCTGCGCAAGTTCAGCACCGCGATCGTCCCCATCGCCGCCGCAGCCGGCGGGGTGCTCGTCCCCGCGCTCATCTACGCCGCCATCGTGCGAGGCCACTCGGAACTCGCCCACGGGTGGGCGATCCCCACCGCGACCGACATCGCCTTCGCCGTCGCCGTGCTCGCGATCATCGGCTCCCACCTACCCGCTGCGCTGCGCATCTTCCTGCTCACCCTCGCCGTCGTCGACGACCTCATCGCGATCAGCATCATCGCGATCTTCTACACCGACCACATCGAGATCGTGCCCCTGCTGCTCTCCCTCGGAACGATCGTCGTCTACGGGGCCATCGCACAGCGGTACCGCCGGTTCTTCGGGCTCCACCCGCTCGCAGCGTGGCTGATCCTGCTCCCGATCGGTGTCATCGCGTGGGCGCTCATGCACGCGTCCGGCATTCACGCCACCATCGCGGGGGTGCTGCTCGGCTTCACCATCCCGGTGCTCCATCGCAAACGCCACCGCCATCTTCCCGATATGCCGACCGGACTCGCCGAGCAGTTCGAGTACCGCTTCCGTCCGCTCTCGGCCGGGTTCGCAGTGCCGGTGTTCGCGTTCTTCGCCGCCGGTGTCTCGCTCGGCGGCTGGGACGGTGTGCAAGCAGCGGCGTCCAGTCCGGTCACCCTCGCGATCATCGCCGCGCTCGTGCTCGGTAAGCCGATCGGCATCGTCGCCACGACGTGGGTCACGACCCGGCTCATGCGCAGCCGCCTCGATCCCGAACTGCGTTGGATCGACCTCGTCGGGGTCGGGCTGCTCGCGGGAATCGGTTTCACCGTGTCCCTGCTCGTGGCCGAGCTCAGCTTCGAGACCGGCTCACCCGCCCACGACTACGCGAAGGTCGCGATCCTCGCCGCTTCGGTGCTTGCCGCGCTGCTCGCGACGCTCGTACTCGGCCTTCGGAACCGACAGTACCGTCGCATTCGAGAGCGGGATGAGATCGACGCCGATGCAGACGGCATCCCCGACGTCTACCAACACGAACGCCGCGACGAATGGTTCAAGTCGGCTCCGGGACAGCGCCGGAACCCGGCATGACCGTCTGGCGTTGTCCGTTGGGTCGCAGATGCTCGAGGCTGAGGTTTGGTCAGCGGCTGATGCGTTCGCCGAGCAGACCGATGAACTCGTCGGCTGCTGTGAGCTGCCTGGCGAGCCGTGAGCGGCGCTCCTCGGCATCGGCGAGAGGCTGTGGGGCGTCCCCACGCCTTTGGGTGGAGGCTGGATCGTAAGGGGGGTCGTTGTCGGCTTAGCGAAGATCGCTGAGGGGTCGCCCCTCTGGATGTGAGGGCCGGATTCCGCCAGCGTGTGTCCCTGGTACTTCAGGATGATCTGGGATATGAGTTTCCTGATATTCGGTGCGACAGCATGACCGCCGAGATGTTCTTCGCCCTCTTGGTGTTCCTGTTTCCACTCGCCTACAGCCCGGGGCCCGGTAACGCGTTCTTCGCTGCCATTGGTGAATCCAAGGGAGTGCGAGCCACAGTGCCCGCGTTGGCCGGGTATCACCTTGCTACGCTCGTCGTCACTGCCCTGATCGGCGTTGGTATGGGTGTCACAATTCTGACTCACCCGGTGGTCGCGAAGTCGCTGGCAGCGGTCGGGCGGTATTTGTCAAGGTGGGTGAGGCCGGTGGGTGTCAGGCCGCGAGTAGGAGCTCGTCAGCTGGTGGCTGATTGATCCAGGCCGTAGGGTCACGGTCGAGGAACTTGGGCCGGGCCTGCGCCCGGGACCCGAAGCGTTCCGGGTGCGCGCGGCGGGCAGCTTCCAAAGCGGCATCACGGTCACGGTCGATCATGTCCGCGAGCCCGTAGTGCACATCAGCAGGAGTATGCATCCCGATCCCGGTATGCCGGTGATGATGGTTATACGCCTGAACGAACTCGCCCAGGAACTCGCGCGCGTGACCGAGCGAAGCGAACCGGTCAGGGAACACCGGCAGATACTTCATCGTCTTGAACAGAGCCTCCGAGTACGGGTTATCGTTCGACACGTGCGGGCGAGACCGGGACTTCGTGACGCCGAGATCTGCGAGCAGTGTCGTCACCGTCTTCGACGTCATCGAGGGGCCGCCATCGGAGTGGACGACCTCGGGGGTGCCATGAATACCGAACGCGGTAAGCATCATCTCCTTGGCGAGGATCCCGTCCTCGACCGCGTGGACGATCGCGCCGACGATATAGCGGGAGAAGATGTCGATCATCACGTACGCGTCATAGTAGGTGCCCTTGACCGGGCCGGCGAGTTTCGTGATGTCCCACGTGTAGACCTGTCCGGGCGCGGTCGCGACCAGCTCGGGTACTTTCCTTGGCGGGTGCGTGGCCTGCCGGCGGCGTTCTCGTACCTGCGTGTTCTCGTGCAGAACCCGGTACATCGTTGAGACCGAGCCGATATACCGGCCTTGCTCGAGGAGGATCGCACAGACCTGCAACGGTGGCTTATCGACGAACTCGTCACTATTGAGTACCGCAAGCACCGTGGCCCGTTCGGCATCGGTGAGCTTGTTGACCGGCACCGGGCGATGGGTCGGGGCGGGCGAGGCCGGGATCTTCGCGCGGGCCGCGCTCGCCCGGGGAATACCGGTGAACAAAGCGGCTTGCCGGGTGGACACGCCGACCCCGATCAGCTGGGTGTAGGTCGTCATCAGCGTGTCCCGTGAGGCTTGCCGGTGTCCGCGCTCTCGGAGATCTGCTCCAAGAGCGCGTGCGCTTTTCCCATGATGTCCAACGCCATCTCGGTCGTCGCGAGTTTCTGCTGCGCTTTGGCGAGTTCACGCTTCAGCCGGGCGATCTCGGCCTGCTCCCGCGAGGGCCGGCCGAGAGGCTCGCCCGGGTCGCGCCCGTCCAGGACGCCCGCGTCGCGCAGCCGGCGCCACTCCGTCATCAGCGATGAGTACAGGCCCTCGCCGCGCAAGTACGCGTTGCCCTGCCCGGTCTCGCAGGCGGCCTCATACTCGGACAGATACTTCAGCTTCTGCGTTGGGGTGAACGTGCGCCGACGCGCACGACCGGCAGGATTCGATGGAGCAGCCACAACACCATCATCAGCGACCACGATGACCGGGGCCAAAGAACTCAAACTCATCAGACTGGTGATCCTTCAACGCCCTGCGAGGCGAACTTGCTATGAACCGGTGGACTCACCCAACCCTGACACGCAGGGGACGCCGGGAACCTTCGCGGCGCCCGAAAGCCGACCGCTACCGAGGCTCGCCTCGCGAGCCCGACAAGCCTGATCTTGGACGGAAAATCCGGCGATCGCGTGTAGCGACGTGTCGACTCGCATCTCCGCCCCGCTGCTGACGGTTATCGCTACGCCGCCAACAGGTAGCCGCGACCTTGCGCAGTCCCGCGCGATCGAGGACTATGTAACAGGACCACGAAGTCCAATAAGGTTGTTCACGAGAGGACCAGAGATGGCGACGATAGAGGTAACAGACGAGAACTTTCAGGAGGTCACGGGCCGCGATGGGATCGTGATCCTCGACTTCTGGGCGACCTGGTGTGGTGCGTGCCGAGCGTTTGCCCCGGTGTATGAGGCCGCCTCCGAAGAGCACCCGGACATTGTGTTCGGCAAGGTCGATACAGAGGCTGCGGCTCAGCTGTCGTCGGAGATCGGCATCCGTGCATTGCCTACCGTGGCGGTCTACCGCGACTCGATCAGGGTGTTCATCCAGGCTGGCGCACTGCCGAAGCCGGCGTTGGAGGACCTCATCGCTCAGGTGCGAGGGCTGGACATGGAGCAGGTCCGTGCCGAGCTCGACAACCACCAGCACGAGCCGGGTCACGTTCACGCCTAGCCGCCGCGGCGCGAAGCGAATTGGTGACGGGCGGTCCTCCTCGCCCGTCGCCGAGGGGCAGTGGCACACGAAGGCGCAACTATCTCGACGGGAGCCTCAACGATGGACGTAGATGGGCACGCAAGCCTGTGCGGCATGCCCCCGATCAGTTGGCGCGATGTCTGACATACGTTCGCCAGTCCGTATTGGCGACGACGCGGCCGTTCTGGATCTCGTCCCGCTGGCCTCCGATATGCCCACGGTCGAGGACCTGCGGATGGTGCTGGCCGCATATCGGATCAGAGGAATGCTCGGTTTCCGCTCAAGGAGAGCAGAAGTGGCGCGCATACGCCGGGAGGTCACTGGCGCGGTGCACGCTGTGCAGCCGCGGACGGTGGTGATGGTGTTCGAGGGTGCTGACGGCGCCTCACGGCGACGTGTGGACCGCATCGCACGGCACGTCACCCGCGACATCAGCGTGGCAGCGACCAACGCGGTCGGGTCCGACACCACGGTGATCGGGCTCGTTGTCATGACGGGACAAGAGCGAGATCTCGCCGCGACTTGCGTGCGGCATGTCGCCGTGGAACCGCCCGAGCGCGGCGACGGTCTCGTCTTTCACGCCGCCGACCTCCGGCGCGCGAACATCTACGAGCTCATCGAGGAGGCCGTTGTTTGATGGAGACCGCGTCTAGCACGAAGACGAGGGCCGAGGCTCCGTACGCTGGGAGAAGCCGATCATGAAGCATGGCGACGTCGTCCTCGCCGAAGACATTGCTTACGCGGTGACAAGAGGACCTCTCCGATACGCAGACGGGGCGACACAGACGTTCGACCCCGCCGGCGGCACTGTGTATGTCGAGTATGGGCGGTCCACTCGCGGCGAATGGTACCTCGACGCGACGGGGCGTTTCTGCTCCTTCTGGCCTCCGAGCTACCGGGCCTGCTATGACGTTCGATGGATCGTTGAAGACCATCTTGTTGCTGGGCTCAGCTTCCGGAATGGGTCCTACACCGCCGAAGGGCGATACGAGACGCCCATGCTCGACGAGCTTGTGATGAACGAGCTGCAGGTCTGGGCCGACGACGGCGGAGCTCACTAACTGCTTCCCTATCCACCGGGAGGGTGTGTTCACCCTGGTGAGCACACCCTCCTCCTTTGATCAGATCGCCGCATGCGCCGCGCGAGGCGGAAGCACCCAACCTGCACGAGGGAAGTGACACGTGTAGCCGTTCGGATACCGCTCCAGGTAGTCCTGGTGCTCAGGCTCTGCCTCCCAGAACGGGCCTGCCGGCTCGATTGTGGTCGCGACGCTGCCCGGCCACAGGCCGGAGGCGTCCACGTCTGCGATGGTGTCGCGGGCGATCTTCTCCTGCTCCGGGGTGACGGGGAAGATCGCTGAGCGGTAGCTGGAGCCGATGTCGTTGCCCTGGCGGTTGACGGTGGTCGGGTCGTGGATCTGGAAGAAGAATGCCAGGAGATCACGGTAGGTGGTCTTGGCGGGGTCGAAGACTACCTCCAGCGCCTCTGCGTGACCGGGATGACGATGGTAGGTGGCGTGGCTGTTGCGACCGCCGGTGTAGCCGACTCGTGTCTGCAGCACGCCTGGCTGGCGGCGGACCAGGTCCTCCATGCCCCAGAAGCAGCCGCCGGCGAGAACCGCCGTCTCGGTGCCGGGTGTGCGGGTGATCTGGCCGGCGTCGTGGATGCCACTGGTCATGATGCGTTCTCCTCTGTGGTGTCGATGGTGTCGAACAGGGAGCGGTACTCGCCGTATCCCTGTGCCTCGAGCTCCGCTGCGGGGATGAAACGGAGTGCGGCCGAGTTCATGCAGTAGCGCAATCCCCCGGCATCGGCAGGTCCGTCGTCGAAGACGTGCCCGAGATGGCTGTCGGCTCCTGTGGATCGGACCTCTGTGCGCTCCATCCAGAGCTTCCGGTCGGTCTTGGTGTGGACGGCGTCCGACTGGATCGGTCGGGTGAAGCTCGGCCATCCGGTGCCGCTCTCGTACTTGTCGGTGGATGAGAACAGGGGCTGGCCCGAGACCACGTCGACGTAGATGCCGGGCTCGTGGTTGCTCCAGTACTCGTTGCAGAACGACGGCTCGGTGCCGTCCTCCTGGGTCACGCGGTACTGGATCGGGGTGAGACGGCTGAGCGCCTCGGACGTCTTGGGGTAGTTACTGCTGGGCACGATTCCTCCGTTTCTGCCGCCGCTGGCTTGCGGCGTCACTGGAGATAACGTCAGAAGTGGACCTTTTGGTCCCGCTTTCCTGAGAGAATGCTGTCCTTTTCGCGGCGTTGCGGGGCGTCCGTTCTCGACTCTAGGAGAGCTTCCCTTCAGCATCTCGCGCTCGCACGGGGTGCTCGCTGAGGATGGAGATCCTGTTGAAGATGTTGATGGTAGTGGCCACCCATTCGGCGCTGACGAAAGCTTCCTGACCGAGGGCGCTTCGGGCGGCGAGGAGGTCGGCCTTGCTGTCTTCGCTCAGCGGGAGCGTGGTCGCTGTCTCGGCGACTGCGAGCAGCGCTGCCTCCCGGTCACTGAAGAGCGTGGACTCTCGCCATGCTGGGAGCAGGTCGAGCTTCTGCTGCGGCACACCCAGCTTCCGGGCTTGCCGGGAGTGGAGGTCTAGGCAGAAGACACATCCATTGAGCTGCGAGACGCGGATCTTGATGATCTCGCCTTCGGCGAGTGACAGCTCGTGCTGAGCGGCTTCTCTAGAAATCGCGCTAGCGAAGGTTGTCGCTGCTTTCCATGCATCGGGGAGGGCTTTGTCCATGTACGGGAGCGAGTGTTCTTCGAGGTGGGTCATGGCTGCCTCTCTTGCGGCTCAGTGCCGTCGTCCGTGCCTGCGTGAGTGCGCGTTGCCAGGGAAGGTGGGGTCGACGACATCCGCGTACTCGGGATGGGAGTGGACGAATGCGGTGGCGAATGGGCACGTCAGGGTCACGGTCCGGCCTTCGGTGCGAAGCTTGTCGAGGACGCCGCCGAGGAGCTTGCCGGCAAGCCCTTTTCCGCGGAACTCAGGAAACACGGATGTCGCGAGCAGAGTCACCCGGTTGCCGGTCTCGGCGTACAACAAGTCCCCGCAACGGTGCGGTCCTCGACGCGGAGTTCATAGACCGATGCGCTCTCGTCGTTCGTGATGTTCGTGACTTCGGCGAGCGAGTCGGCGGTCCGGGACGAGTCCAGTTCTCCGAGCACCTGATCGGTACCTCTCAGCGTGACCATGCCGTCCTGGCTGCTGTCCATGTGTGTCCTGTTTCCGGCGCGATCGTCCGAGGTTCGCTGAGATCCGCCGTCGCTATGCCGGCGCGTCCGCCTCGGTTCGGCTCGGCAGCACCCAATCGGGGCGTTCGAAGTGACATGTGTAGCCGTTGGGGTATGTAATCAGGTAATCCTGATGCTGGGGCTCGGCTTCCCAGAAAGAGCCCGCGGGCTCGATGGTGGTGACAGGCTTCCCCGGCCACAGACCGGATGCGTCGACGTCGGCGATCGTCTCGCGGGCGATCTGCTCCTGTTGCATGGAGGTGGGGAAGATCGCGGAGCGGTAGCTCGTGCCGTAGTCGTTGCCCTGGCTGTTGAGGGTCGTGGGGTCGTGGACCTGGAAGAAATAGGCGAGGATGTCGCGGTACGTCGTCTGGGTCGGGGTCAAAGACGATCTCGATCGCCTCGGCATGCCCGGGGTGGTTACGGTAAGTCGGGTGATCGTTCTCGCCTCCCGTGTAGCCGACACGGGTGTCAACCACGCCCGGCTGGCGACGGAACAGATCCTCCATGCCCCAAAAGCAGCCGCCCGCGAGGACGGCGGTCTCGGTGTCGGGGTTGCGGGTGATCTTTCCGGTGTCATCGATGCCGGCGGTCATGCGACGACTCCTGTCGAGCCGGCATCCGCGTCGAACAGCGAGCGGTACTGCCCGTATCCCTCTTCCTCGAGGGATGAGGCCGGGACGAAGCGAAGGGCGGCGGAGTTCATGCAATACCGGAGCCCCCCAGCATCCTGCGGTCCGTCGGGGAAGACGTGGCCGAGGTGGCTGTCCGCACCGGTCGAACGCACCTCGATGCGAGGCGTGACCAGCTGATGATCGGTCCTGGTGTCCAGGGCGTCGTCATCGATCGGCCTGGTAAAGCTCGGCCAACCGGTGCCGCTGTCGTACTTGTCGGTCGAGGAGAACAGCGGCTGCCCGGAGACGATGTCGACGTAGATGCCGGGCTCGTCGTTCGCCCAATACTCGTTGTCATAAGCAGGTTCGGTGCCCTCTTCCTGCGTGACGTAACGCTGGTCCTCGGTGAGGCTGCGTAGCGCCTCCTCGGTCTTCACGTAATCCTTCGCGCTCATGGTCTCCTCCTGGGTGAGATGGTCCGCTCTTCAAGATTACTGATATTGGACCCTAGAGTCCATACATCGCTAAGCTCGAGTCAGGGCTTCAGACCAACTCATCGCGTTCCAACTCGGGAGATTCACATGACCGGTTTTCACTTCCCGCCTCAGCTCTCACCTGACGAGTCGGACCCCGCAGGACACGGTGGATTTCACATTTCCCTCGACCAGCGCGCTCTCGTGGACGAGATGCGGACGCCGGCGTCGACAGATGAGGCTTCGTTCTCGATCGCGCGGGACGAGTCGCGCGACGTGTTCGTCGCGACGAAGGATGGCGTCGAGTTCGGCGGGGTGTTGTTTGATGAGAAGAACGACCGTGTGCTGCTCCTCGCCACATCGATCCTTCCTGAGTACCGTGGAATGGGGCTGGCCGCCGCCCTCACGCGCAGGGTGCTCGACAGCCTCCATGCTGAGGGCAAGCGCGTGACCGTGAGATGCCCCGTCTTCCGCTCGTTCGTGCAGCAACACCCGGAGTACGCAGCCCGGCTTGGCGCACAGGTGCAGGCGGGACGGAGATGCTGATGTCTCGGCGTGACATGAATAGTTTCGGCCCGGTTCTCGAGAACGTGAGCTTCCGCAACACCCGGTTCGACCCCAACCAGACCCGCTTCGGGCGCCTGGCGGGCAAGATGGCGGCCGCATTCGGATACTCGGCTGACCTTCCGGGTGATCGACGACTGTTACAACTGCTCCGACTGCGAGTCGCGCAGTTGAACCCCTGCTCATACTGCCTGATCTTGCACACCGAGGTTGCGATCAAGGTCGGGATTCCCCCGGTGGTCATCGCCCACCTGCCGTCCTGGCGGGAGAGCACGATGTTCTCCGCTCAGGAGCGCGCCGCGCTTGCGTACTGTGAAGCCCTCACCGTTTTCAGTCAGGAGCGGTTTGCGAAGGCACACGATGAACTGCGGATCCACTTCAGCGAACGTGATGTCGCGGAGATGGCGGCGGTCATCATCAACATGAACCTGTGGACCCGTCTCAAACTCGCCCAGGGAGCTGTGCCGATCGCCTCAGCTTCTCCTCCAGCGGATGAGCCGACGGCGCCTGACGCAGGTGGCCCCGCATAGCAGCGGGGACCCGACGCGCGACCCCGAGTGGGCGGATCTTGCGCTTTCACCGAACCAGGTTGGCCCCCGCAGGTGACAGCCGACGCTGACGATCTCATCCGGCAAGTAGGGAGAACTCCTGCATCCAGGTGTCGGCGACGGTGAACCCCTGCGGGTACGGGTCGGTGGGATGCAACCCCATCTGGGAAAAGCCGGTTATCCAGGCCTGACCTGCCACGGCGGGGACGACCGCGTCGTACGGACCGACCGTTGTGAGGGCGTCGATCGACGACGTGAACCGGCTGCCGGTTATCGATTCGTGGACGAACAGCTCGCCCGGCCGGATCAGTCCTTGCGCGTGCAGCAGCGCCAGCCGCGCCGATGTGCCGGTACCGCAAGGCGAGCGGTCGCAGCGGCCAGGCGACACCACAGCGGTGTTGCGCGCGGTGAGCACCCCGGCGTCATGGCGCAACGGACCCATCATCTCGAAGTTGGTGATGCCGGGGATACGCGCGTCAACGGGATGCTCGACCTCCAGTTGCTCGCTCGCGGCTTTTTTTACTTGCTCGCCGACCTCGCAGATTTCTCGTGCCTCTGACGGCGCAATCTCGAACCCGAGCTCCTCGGCATGCACCATTGCGAACGTCATCCCGCCATATGCGACGTCGAGTCGGACGGCGCCAAGCCCCTCGACCTCGACGTGTGCGTCGCGGTGGTAGACGAACGCCGGCTGATTGACGAGACGCACGCTGAGCACCTTGCCATCGGAGCAATCGCATCGCACACGGATGAGCCCGGCTGGTGCTTCGAGAACGAGCTCCGTCACGGGCATGGTCATCGGCACGATGCCGGTCTCGAGGAGAACCGTCGCTACGCACATCGCGTTCGAGCCTGACATGGCCGGGTACTCGGTGGTCTCAAGGATCACGAACCCCATGTCGGCGTCCGGGTGGTGGGACGGCAGGAGAATGTTGGCGTTGTGCCAGACCGCGCCGCGGGGCTCGAGCAGCACCAGGCGGCGGATGTCGTCCCGCTCGGCCCTCAGGAACTCACGCTTGTCGAACATGGTCTCACCGGGGATCTGGCCGATCCCGCCCACGATGACCTTCCCGCTCTCGCCTTCAGCGTGGCAGTCGACGACGGACAGTACTCTCGAGAACTGCATGGCACGTCCCTTTCGATGGCTCAGCGTTTCATCGGCGGCGATGAAGTGATCGGTCGCTTGCGTGGCGGGGATCGTTGTTTCGTGCTTCCGCGAGGCCTCGGTATACCCGTAGCCACCGAGCCACGGGGGCATGCGAGCCGGACCGCGCAGTGTCAGCAGGTGTCAGCCCATACTCGAACGGGCGCGTGAGCATTCGTCATGTCGTAGATTGCGTCGGCGGCGGCCCGTGGGCCGCCGTCTCGCGTGTAGCGGATCTGTGCTTCGAGCGACTCGTCGCTGAGTTGATGGTCGCCTTCGAGCCAGACCCCGAAGTGCCAGATTCCCCGGAGCTCTGGGCGCAGGAGAAATCGGCCGTCGACGATGAGTACTGCGTCAGCGAAAACCCCAGAGCCGGAGGTGTCCGCGGCCAGGCTCCCATCACGAAAGTGTGTCACGATCTCCCGAAGACGACTGAAATCTTCGTTGCTCCGGTAGCCGTCGTGTCGAGGAAACGTCAGGTCATCGCGGTCTGCCGCCGCCCGTGGCGTGCTCGTGGATCGGACGACTTGCCACGACCTGGCCTTCATCGCAACGGCCATGGAGTCGGCGAACCCGCGGGTCCCTTGCTGGTCTGCTCCATCGATCGCGATGAGAACGCGGCCGCGCTGGTAGTGCTGGGTGATTTCGCCGACGAGGCTGTCGAAGATCGCGACGTGCTCAGCGATTGTCATGAGACCAGTATCTGGCACTTGGGTGATGAGGGCAATGACTTTTTGGACCCCAAAGACCATATGAGCGAAACTAGAACGTCGCTAATTAGACACTCGATACGCAAGCTGATTGGACCATTCGGACCCCTCTGGAGTTATGCCCCTTCAGCTCCACTCGCGTTCGGCCCGCTCTGCCCAGTATCTGTCCCGCAGGGATCGACAGGTGGTCGAACTCATCGGGGTCGACGTGGAGAGCTCGCGCCTGAGTGTTGCTCGTCAACTGGGCCACTGTCACCGCTCCGCTGAGGACGATGTGGGCCCAGTCCTGCGCGAGGGCGGCGCCGATGGCGAGTGCGTCGCTCGTGATTCCGCCGGTGGTTGCGAGGCGGTCCGCTTCCGGAGTCCCTCCGGCGCGAGACGGCCGTTGGCCATCGCTTCCTTCACGATAACCATCCATCCGTTTTCGGCAGCGACCGCCAGCGAGCCCTGCGCGGATCGTTCGAGGATGTTCCACGTGGTCTGCACTGCGGTGAACGGCGACGACGGAAGGGTGAGCGCCGTGCGGATGGTGTCGGCTTGATGCGGCCCGCTCGTGCTGAGTCCGACCCTCGTGCCGGCGTCGGCCACCTCCCTGAGGCGTGCGAGCACGGCCGGATCACTGAGAGCGGGGCTTTCGGGGGTGACAGAGTGTACAAGGTAGAAGTCCGGGGCTCCCCCGAGGGCGGCGGTATTTGTCAAGGTGGGTGAGGCCGGTGGGTGTCAGGCCGCGAGTAGGAGCTCGTCAGCTGGTGGCTGATTGATCCAGGCCGTAGGGTCACGGTCGAGGAACTTGGGCCGGGCCTGCGCCCGGGACCCGAAGCGTTCCGGGTGCGCGCGGCGGGCAGCTTCCAAAGCGGCATCACGGTCACGGTCGATCATGTCCGCGAGCCCGTAGTGCACATCAGCAGGAGTATGCATCCCGATCCCGGTATGCCGGTGATGATGGTTATACGCCTGAACGAACTCGCCCAGGAACTCGCGCGCGTGACCGAGCGAAGCGAACCGGTCAGGGAACACCGGCAGATACTTCATCGTCTTGAACAGAGCCTCCGAGTACGGGTTATCGTTCGACACGTGCGGGCGAGACCGGGACTTCGTGACGCCGAGATCTGCGAGCAGTGTCGTCACCGTCTTCGACGTCATCGAGGGGCCGCCATCGGAGTGGACGACCTCGGGGGTGCCATCAATACCGAACGCGGTAAGCATCATCTCCTTGGCGAGGATCCCGTCCTCGACCGCGTGGACGATCGCGCCGACGATATAGCGGGAGAAGATGTCGATCATCACGTACGCGTCATAGTAGGTGCCCTTGACCGGGCCGGCGAGTTTCGTGATGTCCCACGTGTAGACCTGTCCGGGCGCGGTCGCGACCAGCTCGGGTACTTTCCTTGGCGGGTGCGTGGCCTGCCGGCGGCGTTCTCGTACCTGCGTGTTCTCGTGCAGAACCCGGTACATCGTTGAGACCGAGCCGATATACCGGCCTTGCTCGAGGAGGATCGCACAGACCTGCAACGGTGGCTTATCGACGAACTCGTCACTATTGAGTACCGCAAGCACCGTGGCCCGTTCGGCATCGGTGAGCTTGTTGACCGGCACCGGGCGATGGGTCGGGGCGGGCGAGGCCGGGATCTTCGCGCGGGCCGCGCTCGCCCGGGGAATACCGGTGAACAAAGCGGCTTGCCGGGTGGACACGCCGACCCCGATCAGCTGGGTGTAGGTCGTCATCAGCGTGTCCCGTGAGGCTTGCCGGTGTCCGCGCTCTCGGAGATCTGCTCCAAGAGCGCGTGCGCTTTTCCCCATGATGTCCAACGCCATCTCGGTCGTCGCGAGTTTCTGCTGCGCTTTGGCGAGTTCACGCTTCAGCCGGGCGATCTCGGCCTGCTCCCGCGAGGGCCGGCCGAGAGGCTCGCCCGGGTCGCGCCCGTCCAGGACGCCCGCGTCGCGCAGCCGGCGCCACTCCGTCATCAGCGATGAGTACAGGCCCTCGCCGCGCAAGTACGCGTTGCCCTGCCCGGTCTCGCAGGCGGCCTCATACTCGGACAGATACTTCAGCTTCTGCGTTGGGGTGAACGTGCGCCGACGCGCACGACCGGCAGGATTCGATGGAGCAGCCACAACACCATCATCAGCGACCACGATGACCGGGGCCAAACAACTCAAACTCATCAGACTGGTGATCCTTCAACGCCCTGCGAGGCGAACTTGCTATGAACCGGTGGACTCACCCAACCCTGACACGCAGGGGGGGAGCCTCTATGTGCTGTGGCTCGGCTGGTCGTTCATCCGCTCGGCCAGGCAGAAAGCTGCCCCATCGGATGAGCCGGTGACTGAACCGAAGATCGGGTTCTGGGCCGGAGTGATCGTGCTGGTGCTCAACCCCAAGGCGTATTACATCATCGCGGTTATGTTCACCCAGTTCTTGCGACCCCCGCAGAACGACGACGTGTTCACCGTGCTCGCGATCACGACCATCTTCACTCTGAACAACCTGGTCGCGTTCATTGCCTGGGCCGTCGCCGGGGGCAAGTGCCTCTTCGCGCTATTCCGGGGAGAGCGCACCTGGCAAGTTCTCGACTACCTGTTTGCAGCTTTACTCGATCGGGGTTGCCGTATGGATGGCGATACCATCGTTCACCGGCTGAAAGCCATGTCCGATTTCCGCGAGTCAGGCAC